>CAZNVY010000100.1:0-10785 GCA_964576605.1 uncultured Elstera sp.
CGGCCACCCCGAAGTCTACATCATGATCCTGCCTGCCTTTGGGATCGTCAGCCACATCATTGCCACCTTCTCGCGCAAGCCGGTCTTCGGCTATCTCGGCATGGCCTACGCGATGGTCGCGATCGGTGTCGTCGGCTTCGTGGTGTGGGCGCATCATATGTACACGGTCGGTCTTGACGTGAACACGCGCGCGTACTTTACGGCAGCGACCCTGGTGATCGCCGTGCCGACCGGCGTGAAGATCTTCTCTTGGATCGCGACCATGTGGGGCGGCTCCATCCGCTTCACCACCCCGATGCTGTTTGCCGTTGGCTTCATCTTCCTGTTCACTGTTGGCGGTGTGACCGGCGTCGTGCTGGCGAATGCGGGCATGGATGTGGCGCTGCATAACACCTATTACGTGATCGCCCATTTCCACTACGTGCTGTCGCTGGGCGCGGTCTTTGCCATGTATGCCGGTTTCTATTACTGGATTGGCAAGATGTCGGGCCGTCAGTATCCGGAAGTTCTGGGCAAGCTGCACTTCTGGCTGACCTTTATCGGCGTCAACCTGACCTTCTTCCCGATGCATTTCCTCGGTCTATCGGGGATGCCGCGCCGCATTCCGGACTATCCGGAAGCCTTTGCCGGTTGGAACGCGGTTGCATCTTATGGGGCCTATATCTCCTTCGCGGGGGCGCTGTTGTTCGTCTATATCGTGATCCGTACGCTGACGTCGGGTCAGAAGGTTGGCGACAATTATTGGAACGCCGAAGATTCCACCCTGGAGTGGACGGTCTCCTCACCGCCGCCGTTCCATACGTTCGATGAGCTGCCGGTACTTAAGTCCAGCAACCATCATTAAGATCAACGTCGGGGGGGCGTGTGGGAAACCGCCGCTCCCCCCAATAAAACCATAAGGGTTCGGGGTTCACGCTGCGGCGTGGGGGAGAAGGTTGGAGTGAGCGATTTCACCGTCAGTGCGGAACGTGGGGCAAGCACCGCCTATGGCGCAACGGCGCGGGATTTTGTCGCGCTGCTGAAACCGCGCGTCATGTCGCTGGTGGTTTTTACCGGCGGGATTGGCCTTTTTCTGGCTCCTGGCACGCTGCATCCGGTTTTGGCTTTCGCGGCGATCCTGTGCATTGCCGTCGGGGCTGGGGCCAGCGGGGCGATCAATATGTGGTACGACCGCGATATTGATGCGGTGATGGCGCGCACGCTGAACCGTCCGATTCCCAGCGGCAAGGTCGATCCTTCGGACGCGCTGGCCTTTGGCGTGTTTTTGGCCGGGGCCTCGGTGATCGTCATGGGGCTGGCGGTTGGGGCGGCGGCGGCGGCGCTGCTGGCGGTTTCCATAGCCTTTTATGTTTTCGTTTACACGATGTGGCTCAAGCGCCGCACGCCGCAGAATATTGTGATCGGCGGGGCGGCTGGGGCCTTCCCGCCGATGATCGGTTGGGCGGCGGTGACCGGCGATATTTCGCTGGCCAGTGGCCTATTGTTTGCGATCATTTTCATGTGGACGCCGCCGCATTTCTGGGCGCTGGCGCTGTTCCGCTGCGAAGATTACACCCGTGCGGGCGTACCGATGCTGCCGGTCACCGCCGGCGAGGCGGAAACCAAGAAGCAGATTCTGTTCTACGCACTGCTGCTCTGGCCGATTACGCTGGCCCCTGTGCTGATCGGCACCTTGGGGGCGGTCTATGCGGGCGTGGCGCTGCTGCTGGGGGCCGCTTTCGTCGGGCAGGCCGTGGCTGTGGCACGGGCCGATTTGGCCGCAACCCAGTATAAAGCCGCGAAGCGCCTATTCGGCTTTTCGATTCTCTATCTCTTCGCGCTGTTTGCCGTCATGCCGCTGGATCGTTGGCTGGCGGTTCCGATGCCCACCTGGATGATGCTGTGATGAACACCCCGGCCGATCCGCAAATCGAAAGCAAGGCTGCCCGCCTGAAGCGCGTGCGGGGTAAGAATATTGCTCTGCTTTGGACGCTGGTTGGGCTGATCCTGCTGTTCTTTGCCATCACACTGGTGCAGGTGGGGCGGCGATGAGCGGAAACACCCAGACCCAACAGCGCAATCGGCGCACGCTGCTGTCCTTGGCCATGCTGGCGACGGGGATGCTGTGCCTCGCCTATGCGGCAGTACCCTTGTATCAGCTTTTTTGCCAGGTGACCGGCTTTGGCGGCGCGACGACGCGGGCGGAAGCCGCCTCCACCACCACCCGTGAGCGGACCGTGACCGTGCGGTTCGACGCGAATATTGACCCTGGTCTGCCCTGGCGGTTCGAGCCGGTGCAGCGCAGCGTCGAGGCGAAGCTTGGCGAAAATATGCTGGTTTTTTACCGTGCGAAAAATCTGGCGAAGGAGCCGGTCACCGGCGTCGCCACTTTCAATGTCACGCCGTTGAAGACCGGCGGGGTGTTTAGCAAGGTTGCGTGTTTTTGTTTCGACGAGCAGACCTTGCAGCCTGGTGAAGAGGTAGAAATGCCGGTCAGCTTCTACATCGATCCCGCTATGGCGGATGACCGGACCTTAAACGATGTGACCACGATTACCCTGTCCTATACCTTCTTCCGCGCCAAAGCGCAGACGGCGGCAGCGACAGGGCCGAAACCTGCGTCGGGGGGCTAAAAGGGTGCCCCGCGCGTTAAGATCACGTTTCCCCGCGGAAAATGACGGTAAGGAATAAGCTTATGGCCCAACAAAAACATCCTTTCCATCTGGTGGATCCAAGCCCCTGGCCCTTGCTGGCATCGCTTTCGGCGGGGGGGCTGGCAGGTGGCGCGGTCATGTATATGCATGGCAGTGGGCCGATTCTGCTGATTCTCGGCTTTTTGGCGGTAATCGGCTGCATGGTGGGCTGGTGGATGGATGTTGTGCGCGAAAGCGCCGCCGGCAGCTATCACACGACGATCGTCAAGATCGGCCTGCGCTATGGGGTGATTTTCTTCATCATCTCGGAAGTGATGTTCTTCGTGGCCTTCTTCTGGGCCTTTTTCGATATGAGCATCTTTCCGCGCCTGGGGCAGTGGCCTCCGGAGGGGATTAAGGTTTTCAATCCCTTTGAACTGCCGCTGCTGAATACGCTGATTCTGCTGCTGTCGGGCACGACGGTCACCTGGGCGCATCACGCGCTGCTGCATAATGACCGCAAGGGCCTGATTAATGGCCTGGCCTGCACGGTCGCCTTGGGCTTCATCTTTACCCTGCTGCAGGCCTATGAATATGCCCATGCGGCGTTCGGCTTTAAGGATGGCATCTACGCCTCGACTTTCTATATGGCGACCGGCTTCCACGGGTTCCATGTGATTGTCGGCACGCTCTTCCTGGCGGTTTGCCTGCTGCGCGCCAGCAAAGGGCATTTTACGCCGGAATCGCACGTTGGGTTCGAGGCGGCGGCCTGGTACTGGCATTTTGTGGACGTGGTGTGGCTGTTCCTATTCGTCTGCATCTACTGGTGGGGCGGCGCTGGCGGCGTGGTTGCGACGCATTAAGCCGGAGCAGAGACAGAACGCAGGGAGGGGGCGCAGTTTGCGCCCCTTCTCGTTTTCCGGGGAATCGGCTACCTGAATGTCATGACACTGCCGCCTGTTACCACGCCGAAGAACTGGCCCCTGTTTTTGACCGCCGGGGTCGCCGTCTTGATTCTGATCGGTCTCGGCACTTGGCAAATGCAGCGCCTGTCGTGGAAGGAAGGGTTAATCCGTGCCCGGCAAGCTGCCGTCGCCGAAGCCCCGCTCAATACCCCACCGCTGCAAGATGTTAACGCGGTTGCCTTTCGCCGCCTGCGCGTGACTGGGCGCTTCGATGCCCAGCAGGAATTCTATCTAACCGGCCAGACCTATACCGATAGCCGGGGCATGAGTCAGTCGGGCTGGCATGTGATCGCGCCGTTTCATCTTACCGATGGGTCGGTGCTGATGGTGGATCGCGGCTTCGTGCCGTTTGATCTGAAGGACCGCCGCTTGCGCCCGCCACCGCCCGACGGCACACTGACCCTTGATGGGCTGATCCGCCCCCCTGCCGCACCGGGCTGGCTGGTGCCGGCCAATGACCCGGCACAGAATATCTGGTTCACCCCCGATCCCGATGCCTTGGGCCGCGCCGCAGGGGTGCCTGTAGTCTTGCCCTTCACGCTTGATCTACTGCCGGGGCCGGAGGGGGCGCAAGGGTGGCCACGCGCGGGGCAAACCAGGCTCGACTTGCCTAATAACCATTTGCAATATGCTTTAACGTGGTATTCGCTGGCGGGGGTCTTGGTGGTGGTGACAGGGCTGTTTGCCCGGTCGCGCCGGATTACGCAAAAGGGGCAGCAATGACGGCACAGGCCGCCTATCGCAATCTAACGGATCATTTCGCCCGCATCGGCGCGTTGCGCGCGGTATCGGGAATCCTGGGCTGGGACGCCGCCGTGATGATGCCCGGCGGCAGTGCCGAAGCGCGGGCGGAACAGCAGGCGGCGCTGGATGTCGCCATCCACGAAAAAGTGACCGATCCGCGTGTGCGCGACTGGCTGGCTGCAGCGACGGCGGAGACGCCGGAGGCGGAAGCCAATTTGGCGGAAATTCGCCGCGAGGTGGCCCATGCAACGGCGGTTCCCGCCGATTTGGTCGATGCCTATGCCCGCGCGGCCAACGAGTCGGAAATGGTGTGGCGTACCGCCCGCCCGGCCAATGATTTTGCGGCGCTGCTGCCGAAACTGCGCGTGCTGCTCGGCCTTGTTCGCCAAATGGGGCAAGCGAAGGCCGAAGCGCTCGGCACTTCGGTCTATGATGCGCTGCTCGATCAATTTGAACCCGGCGGGCGGTCGGCAGATATTGATGGTCTGTTCGCCGATCTCGCGCGCTTCCTGCCCGATCTAACGGAACAGGTGCTGACCGCTCAGGCCAAACGCCCGGCACCGCTGCCCTTGGTTGGTCCCTTCCCGATCCCGGCGCAAAAGGCCCTCGGCGAGCGCCTGATGACGGCCCTCGGCTTCGATTTTGACCGGGGGCGGCTCGACGTTTCGCATCATCCGTTCTGCGGCGGCGCGCCGGGGGATGTCCGCATCACCACGCGCTATTCGGAGGACAGCTTCTTCCCCGCCATGATGGGCGTGCTGCACGAAACCGGCCATGCCCTTTATGAAATCGGCCTGCCGCGCCAGCATCGCGGTCAGCCGATTGGCCTGGCGCGCGGGATGAGCCTGCACGAAAGCCAATCGTTGCTGGTGGAAATGCAGGTCAGCCGCTCGCTGCCGTTCCTAACCTTCGCCGCCCCGCTGATCCGCGAAGCGTTCGGGGCGGAGGGTCCGGCCTGGAGCACCGAGAATTTGCACGCCCACGCGATGCGGGTCGAACGCGGGTTGATCCGCGTCAATGCCGATGAGGTGACCTATCCCGCTCATGTCATCCTACGCTACCGGCTGGAACGGGCGCTGATCGACGGTTCGCTCGATCTTGCCGATCTGCCGGGTGCCTGGAACGACGGCATGAAGGAACTCGTTGGGATTACCCCGCCGGACGATAAGGATGGCTGCTTGCAGGATATCCATTGGCCCGCCGGGCTGTTCGGCTATTTCCCCACCTATACGATGGGCGCGATGACGGCGGCACAGCTTTACGCCGCCGCGCAGGCCGATGTGCCGACGATCCCGGACGATATTGCCAAGGGCAATTTCGCGCCGTTGCTGGGGTGGCTGCGCGAGAAGGTCCACGGTCTCGGCTCTACCCGCAGCGCTAAAGATATTCTGATTGCGGCGACGGGTGCGCCGCTGTCGGTTGCCCCCTTCCGCCGTCACCTCGAACGGCGCTACCTCGATGCCTAACTTCTTGCGGTAAGGACTGGACAGCTTTGCGTTACGTTAGCACGCGCGGTGCCGCGCCCGATCTGGCCTTCGACGATCTGCTGTTGACCGGCCTGGCCCGCGATGGCGGCCTGTATGTTCCCGCGGAATGGCCTAGCTTCACCCTGGCCGATTGGCGGGCGTTGCGGGGGCTGTCCTATGCCGATCTCGCGACGCGGCTGCTGGCACCCTACGTCTGCACGACGATTTCGGAAGAGGATCTGTCGGCCATCGTGCATCAGACCTACGCCGGTTTCCGCCACCCGGCGATTGCCCCGCTGAAGCAACTCGACACCAATTCCTATGTGATGGAGCTGTTCCACGGCCCGACCATCGCGTTTAAGGATTACGCGCTGCAACTGCTGGGGCGGCTGTTCGATAACGTGCTGGCGCGCCAGGGCAAGCGCGTGACGATCCTGGGCGCAACTTCCGGCGATACCGGTTCGGCAGCGATTGAAGCCTGCCGCGACCGCGATGCGGTGGATGTCTTCATCCTCTACCCGCATGGCCGCGTGTCGGACGTGCAGCGGCGGCAGATGACGACGGTTGCGGCCAAGAATGTCCGCGCGATTGCCGTCGAAGGCACCTTCGACGATTGCCAAGACATTGTGAAGGCGCTGTTCGCCGATTTGCCGTTCCGCGATGCGGCGCAGCTTTCGGCGGCGAATTCGATCAATTGGGCGCGTATCGTCGCCCAGATCGTCTATTATGTTTACGCCGCCTTGCAGTTGGGGGCACCCGACCGGCACGTGAATTTCGCCGTGCCGACGGGGAACTTCGGCAATGTCTTCGCCGCCTATTGCGCCAAGCGGATGGGCCTGCCTATCGACCGGCTGGTGATCGGCACGAACCGCAATGATATTCTCACCCGCTTCTTCACCGAAGGCGATATGTCGATCCACGGGGTCGAACCCTCGCTGTCGCCGTCGATGGATATTCAAGTATCGAGCAATTTCGAGCGGCTGCTGTTCGATCTGCTGGAGCGCGACGGAGCGGAAGTGGCGAAGCGCATCGCCGAATTCCGCGAAACCGGCAAATTGACGCTGGAAAAAGACCGGCTGAAGCGCGCCCAGCGTCTCTTCGCCGCGACCCGCCTGTCCGACGCGGAAACGCTGGCGACCATCCGCCGGGTCTATGAAACCACGGGCGAAGTGCTCGACCCCCATTCAGCGATTGCCGTCGGCAGTATGCAGCAGTTGCAGGGACTGGACCGCGACCCGATGGTGGCGCTGGCCTGTGCCCATCCGGCGAAATTCCCGGCGGCGGTGCGGCAAGCCCTGGGCTTTGAGGCTCCCTTACCGCCGCATCTCGCGCATCTGATGGTGGCGCAGGAACGATTTACCGTTCTGCCGGCCAAGCCTGAAGCCATCCGGGATTTCGTAACCGCTGAACTACGCCTGGGAGCGGTGGCCTAATGGTGGTTTCTTCTGCACTAAGCAATGGGTTGACCGTTTTGACCGATCCGATGCCGGGGGCGGAAACCGTCTCGCTCGGCGTTTGGGTCGGGGTTGGCACCCGCGACGAGGCGGCCGAGCAGAACGGCATCGCCCATGTGCTCGAACATATGGCGTTTAAGGGCACAAATAGCCTGTCGGCGCGAGAGATTGCCGAGAAGATTGAAGATGTGGGCGGGCATTTGAACGCCTATACCACCCGCGAGCATACGGCCTATTATGCCAAGGTGCTGGCCGGCGATACGCCGCTGGCCGTCTCGCTGCTCGCCGATATCCTGCTGAACTCCACCTTTGATCCTGAAGAATTAACCCGCGAGCGGGCGGTGATCTTGCAGGAAATCGGCCAGGCAATGGATACGCCGGACGATATTATCTTCGACCAGTTCCAAGAAATCGCCTACCCAGATCAGCCGCTGGGCCGCCCGGTGCTGGGGCGGGCGGAGATTGTGGAAAGCGTGACGCGCGCCCAGCTTTCCGCCTATCTGGCCCGGCACTATCACCCGAAGAATATGATTGTCGCCGCGGCGGGTAAGATCGATCACGCCGCCTTCGAGGCCCTGGTCGCGGCTGCGTTTGGTGGTATGACTGGCACAGGCGTGCCGCCCGATCTAACCCCTGCGCATTATGTCGGCGGGCGGTTGATCGAAGTCCGCGATCTAGAACAAAGTCATCTGGTACTAGGCTTCCCAACGGTCAGCGCCAATGATCCCGATTATTATACGCTATCGGTCTATTCCACGCTGTTGGGCGGCGGCATGTCGTCCCGCCTGTTTCAGGAAGTACGGGAAAAGCGCGGCTTGGTCTATTCCGTCTATAGTTTCGCATCGACCTACCGCGATACGGGGGTGATGGGCATCTATGCCGGGACCGGCCCAGAGGAATTGGATCAGCTCATTCCAGTGATCGCCGACGAACTCTATCGCCTGCCGGATACGGTCACTGCGGCCGAACTGGCGCGCGCGCGGGCACAGTTGCGCGCGGGCACCCTGATGGCACGGGAGAGCACATCGGCACGGGTGGAGGCTCTGGCCCAAAATTACCTCACCTACGGGCGGGCGGTGGAGGTGTCGGAAGTCTTGGCGCGCCTTGATGCGGTTGGTCTTGACGATATCCGCCGCTTAGGGGCCGGGTTCGTGACGGCCCCGCCGACCCTGGCCCTGCTGGGGCCGGACGCGCCACTGGATCCGATGGCGGTCTTTACCGCCCGATTGGCGCGCGCCGCCTAAGGCCGACCGGGGCAGGGATGAGCTTATTCGGCCTCGGTTTTCCCGACCTCCAGAAGCGCGGCCCGCGGGTGATGATCCGCCCGCCGCGCCTCACGGATTTTGCCCGCTGGGCCGAACTGCGCGCCGCATCCCGCGCCTTTTTAGAACCGTGGGAGCCAACCTGGGGCGAGGATGGTTTATCCAAACCGCGCTTTCGGTCCCGCCTGACGGAACAGGGGCAAGCGTGGCGCGACGACCGCGCCTATGCCTTTTATATCTTCGCTCTCGCCGATCATGGACCGGGGGCGGAAGGACCGTTGGTTGGCGGTATCACCCTGTCGGCGGTGCGGCGCGGCGTGGCGCAAATGGCCTCGGTCGGCTATTGGACCGGCGAACCTTTCGCCCGCCGGGGCTATATGCGCGAGGCGCTGACCCTGGTGCTCGATTTTGCCGCCAAAGACCTAGGCCTGCACCGGGTGGAAGCTGCCTGTCTGCCGCGCAATCTGCCCAGCCGAAACCTGCTGCTGACCTCCGGCTTCACCGAAGAAGGCTTCGCCAAACAATATCTGAAGATCAACGGCGTCTGGGAAGACCATTGCCTGTTTGGTCGGGTGGTCGGCACGCCGGATATCCCTTAACCGGCCCGCTGCCCGCAGGGGGCGGCGCGTAGCACCCGTGCCGTCGATGCCGGATGCTTCAACAGTTTTTCCGCCGGGCGGATCGGGCGCGCGACCAGATTGCCGCCGCAATTCGGGCAGAGGCCGCGAAACACACCGTCGGCGCACTCCGCACAAAAGGTGCATTCATAGGTGCAGATCCAGGCCTCGGCGCTACTGGGCGGCAGGTCGCGGTCGCAGCATTCACAGTTGGGGCGCAGGGCAAGCATGGGGCGATCTCCTGAAAGGGGCGGCCCCAGTCTCGTGCGTCGGCGCGTGTGCGCCAAGGACAAGCCAGCCGCAGTTTCCGCCAGCGGGCTTAACTGAACAGGCGATTCCCCCAATCCCACAGCACCAGTCCGCCCGCCGCCAGCAGGAACAGCCCGCAGGCGCCGGTCATGGCGCGCTGGGCGCTGGGGCTGACATTGCGGTGGGCGAGGGCGATGATCCCGGCGCAGAGGAAGCACCACAGCACCGAGGCTGCCATAAACCCGGCGAAGAACCAGCCGAGATCGCGGTCGGTCGGGGCTTCAAGGCCAAGGCTGGGCAGCACGCCGACCAGCGCGACCCAGGTGCCGATATTCTGCGGATTGCCGAGCGACAGGCCCGCGCCCGCCATCAGCGCCCCTTTCGTCTGGCCGATGGTCGGGCGCGGGGTGCTTTCCGGCGTCTTCAGCGCGTCGCGCAGACCCTGCACGCCCATCTGAACCAACAAAGCCCCGCCCGCGAGTGACAGTAGGCTCATCAGCAGCGGAGTGTCGATCAACAGGCTGGCGCCGAGCAGCCCGATGATGGCCCAGGTGGCATCGCCGACCAGCGAGCCGATTTGCACGGCGAAGGCCGGGCCGAAACCGCCGGTCAGCCCGCGCCGCAGGCTTTCCGCCCAAACCGGGCCGGGCGCGGCGTTGAACGACAGGCCGAACAAAAAGGCGGCGCCGAGCGTCGAGAGAATTGCGGTATCGGTCATAAGGCCCCTCGCACAGAAAGCCCCGATATAGGGCAGGCGGTCGGGGTGGGTCTTGAACGGAATTAGCCGATCAGCGCTTTGCGATAGGCCCCAGGCGGTACGCCAACGGCGCGGCGGAAGGCGCGGGTGAAATGGGCTTGGTCGGCAAATCCCAGGGCGAGGGCTAGGGAAGCAATTGGCTCCGGCCCCCGCAAGCGGTGCCGCGCCTCGATCAGCCGTTGATCGAGCGCCCAGGCCAGCGGCGGCAGGCCGGTTTCCCGCCGAAACGCCCGGACAAGCCCGGTCGGGCTAAGGCCCGCTAGATCGGCCAGCGCCTCCAGGTTGGGCGGCGGTTGCTCGAAGGCGCGCAGGCGGGCTTTCACACGCTCAAGATGCGGGGCGCGGCGGCTTGGGGGCGGGGCGCCAACCTCTAGCAGCGGGGTTAGGGCATCGAGAAGCAGCAGCGCCGCCTCCGTCACGTCTGCCTCCCGGCGCGCCTGGGCCAGACGGATGAACGCGGGCAGGGTCTGCGGGTGGGTGGCGACCGGCACGGCCCCGCGCAGGGGGGCGTGCAAGGCACCCTCCAGCCAGGGTAGTGGCGCGTAGAGGGTGACAAACTCCCACGGCTGCTGGCCGATGGCCTGGGAGGCCTGGACCTGCCCCGGCATATACAGCGTCACATCCCCCGGCCCCGCTTCAAACCGCCGCCCATCCAGCCA
>CAZNVY010000101.1:0-8790 GCA_964576605.1 uncultured Elstera sp.
TGCCGTACTTCAGCATGGCGATCCGCTCGATCCCCATGCCGAAGGCGAAGCCCTGGTACACGTCCGGGTCCAGCCCGCACGCGCGGATGACGTTGGGGTGCACCATGCCGGAGCCGAGGATTTCCAGCCAATCACCGTAATTGCCGATCTTCAGCTCGCCGCCACGCCGCAGGCAGCCGATATCGACCTCTGCCGACGGTTCGGTGAAGGGGAAGAAGCTGGGGCGGAAGCGCACCGGCACGTCATCGACTTCAAAATAGGCGCGGACGAAATCGGTTAGGCAGCCGCGCAAATGGCCCATATGGGTGGCCTTGTCGATCACCAGCCCTTCGACTTGATGGAACATCGGCGTGTGCGTCATATCGCTGTCGGAGCGATAGGTCCGACCGGGGATGATGACGCGGATCGGCGGGGCCTGGGTCAGCATGGTGCGCACCTGCACCGGGGAGGTATGGGTGCGCAGCAGCATCCGGTGGCTGCCGTCCTTCCCCGGTTCGGGCGAATCCGGCAGATAGAAAGTATCGTGCATTTCGCGCGCCGGGTGCCCGATGGGGAAGTTCAGCGCGGTGAAATTATGGAAATCATCTTCGATATCCGGCCCTTCGGCGACGGAAAAACCCATCTCGCCGAAGATCGCGACGATTTCACCAATCGTCTGGCTGATCGGATGGATTTTGCCCTGGCGCTGCGGTTCGACGGGCAGGGAAATATCGATGCGTTCGGCCGCAAGGCGCGCTTCCAGGGCTTTGGCCTTCAGCACGGTCTGCCGCTCGGCGAGGCGGGCTTCTAGCGCTTGCTTCACGCTATTCACGGCTTGGCCGAAGGCGCGCTTTTCCTCGGTCGGCAGTTTGCCCAGGCGGGCCATCAGACCGGCAACCGTCCCGCTTTTGCCCAAATGGGCGACGCGGGCCGCATCCAGCGCGGCAAGATCGGCGGCGGCGTCGAAATCGGCCAGCGCCTTGGCTTGGCTTTCCTCCAGCGACGGATTATCGCTCATCGGGGCACCTTTGCTGCGAAATGGATTAGACGAACACATAAAATGAAAGGGCCGCCCCCAGGGTGGGAACGGCCCTTCCGATACCAGCTCTTACCGTGCAGTCGGCGGAAACGCCGGACTTACGCGGCCAGAGCAGCCTGGGCCTTTTCGACCAAGGCCTTAAACGACGCCGGCTCGCGGGTGGCGATATCCGACAGGACCTTACGGTCGAGCGTGATGCCCGCCTTCTTCAGCCCGTTGATGAACTGCGAATAGATCATGCCATGTTCGCGGACACCGGCGTTAATACGCTGGATCCAAAGCGCGCGGAAGGTGCGCTTCTTATTGCGACGGTCACGATAGGCATAGCGCAGGGCCTTTTCGACCTTTTCCAGCGCAATGCGGTAATTCGAGGAATTGCGATCGCGGTAGCCCTTGGCCAGACCGAGAAGTTTCTTGTGACGGGCGTGCGACGTTACGCCCCGCTTAACACGTGCCATTGTTCAGATCTCCGGGGCGATTAGCGATTGTACGGCATGTACTTGAGAACGAGCAGTTGATCGCTCTCGCACATGACTTCCGTCCGGCGTGCCTGACGGATGAACTTGGTGGAGCGCTTGCTCATGCCGTGACGCTTACCCGCGACACCAAACTTGATCTTGCCCGTGGCCGTGAAGCGGAAACGCTTCTTAGCGCCGCTCTTCGTCTTCATCTTGGACATTTGTGCCTCCATTCGGGGGATTAGGTGCCGACCGGCCAGGCTGTCCGAATGCCTGGGCACGGCCGTTCCCCTAGGGGTTACCCCAAGGGAGCGCGGAGTATAGCGGGAACCTTCGCCGGTGCAAGCCCGTTTACTCGTTTTTTCGGGCGACCGTTGGCGCGGGTAGGGCGCGGGCGTAAAGCGTCGGATCGGCCAATAGCGCTTCGGCTACTTTTCGATCCACATCGTGGGTCCGCGCTTTGGTAAAGGGCGGACAGAGGCCAATCAGCGTTTCGCGCGCGGCTTCCGTGCTGCGGTCGGCGGTGCGACGGGCGGTTAGCACCTCTTCCGGGTGAAAATCTGGGGTGCGAATTTCGGCGGCAATCTGGCTTGCAGCGTCTGGCGCATCGGCCTGCCGCGCGGTGCAGACCGTGGGGATCACCCCATATTTATGCAAGGAATAGCCGAGCGGCGAGTGCAGGCGCATCGTCGTCATGATGAATTCGCCCTTATTCGGCAAATCCTCATAGACCGTTTGCACCAGCCCCTTGCCGAAAGAGCCAGAGCCGACGACCACGGCGCGGCCCCGGTCCTGTAAAGCGGCAGCCAGCACTTCCGAGGCCGAGGCGGTTTGCCCATTGCTGAGAACCACGACCGGCACTTTCGCTGGAATAACCTCGTCGCCGGGGGCGGCCAAGGTTTCGTTCACGATGCCGCGCCGGTCGCGCACGGTCATAATCGGCCCATCGGTTAAGAACATATCGGCGATATCAAGGGCGGCGCGGAAGGTGCCGCCCGGATTATCGCGCAGATCCAGAATAAACCCTTGGATCGGCCCGGCGTCGGCCAGTTTTCGGACCTGGCTGCGGAAGGCATCCAAGGTGCCGTCGTTAAAGCCGGTCATCTTGATCGTCACGATCCCGCCATCGTCGCGTTGGCCGCGCACCGTGGTTTGAAAAATTTTCAGGCGGGTCAGCGTGCGGGTGAAGGGTGGGGCATCGCCGCGCTGCACCGTCAGCACCACCGTCGAGCCGATATCCCCGCGGAGCAGGGCAACCAATTGCGGTTGGGTAAGGCTTTGCACCCGCGTTTCGCCGACCGTTAACAGACGGTCACCCGGTTGCAGCCCGGCTTTAGCGGCGGCCGTTTCTTCCAGCACGCTGCGGACCAGGCCAATCTGATCGGGGTCGAGCGTGATGCCGACGCCGCCGAACCCCCGTCGCGATGCCTGTTCGTCGCGCGCCATCGCCGGGGTAAGGTAGCGGGTGTAGGGGTCAAGGCCTTGCAGCGCTGGGTTTAGCAGCGCCGCGATAATATCATCGGTCGCGGTGCCGCGCAGGGCAGGCGAGACCGATTCCGCCAGGGCGGCCCCGGTCGCGGCGACCCGGCTCCAACCATAGGGGCTTTCGGTATTGGCGGGCGGATCGAGCTGGGCAATGGGTTTGCCATCATACACGAGGCGGAAGCTGCCGGACTGATCTTGCACGGTCAGTTTCGGGTCCAAGCGGGATAGGCCGTTCAACCCCGCCAGCACCAGTGGGCGCAGCGAGGCTCGATCAACGTAATTGCTGCTGACGCTGCGGTAGACGAAGGTCAGAACCTCCTCTGTCTCGCGGGCCGGGACGGGGGCGGTTACCGTTTCTGATAGAAGTTTTACCCCTGGTGCTCCGGTGCCGAACCAGGAGGTGGGCGTAATCGTGTTCAGCAGGGCGGAAACGCTGGCTTTGGTTGGCGCAGCCGCAACCGGCGCATCGTCGGACGCGCAGGCCCCGACCAGAAGCAGTGCAGCGGCCAAGGTTAGCCGCAAAGTCCCCATCGACGCTACGTTCATTACAGTCACCCAAACCGCCGTCTTTTGCGGTTTTCCTCTTACCCCGGAGGGCCGTTATTTCTGCTCGTCGCTTTTAACGTCAAACGCCCACTGCAACCCAACCACGGCCCCCTTGATAAGTGGTAGGGAGGCTAGGCTGAGAAGCACCGTTAGCGGCAGCCACAGGGCCATATGCACCCAGATCGCGGGGGCCTGCGCCTGTTCTAACCATAGCATCAGCGGAATGATGATATGGCCGACCAGAAAAATGGTGAAATAGGCCGGGCCGTCGTCGGCGCGATACTGGGAAAAATCCACCCCACAGGCGGTGCAGCTTGAGGCCGTCTTCACGTAAGCCGCAAACAGGGTTCGCGCGCCGCAGTTCGGGCAACAGCGGAAGGCCCCCTTGCGCATTGCTGTGCCAACCGACCGGGGGGGCACGGCCATTTCGCCACCAAACTGCTCGGACATGATCGCCTAACTCCGTTAATCACCCCTTACCCTAGCAGACTAGCGGCGCGGCTTCTTCCGCTTTTCCATCGCCCCACCCCGGCGTTCCGGGCGGGCTTTGGCGGCGCGGCGTGTGCCGCTGGTCGGCATCAACTGCCCGCCGCTCGTCTCCTCGCCCTCAACCAGGGCAAGAACCACGCCACCCGTTACCAGATCGGCTTCGACTAGTTGGACGGTTAGAATATCTCCCAACCGGAAGATACGCCCGTTACGGTCGCCGACAAGGGCGTGGGCCTTTTCGTCGTGGTGATAAAAATCGGACGGCAGGGTGCGGATGGGGATTAGCCCATCGGCCCCGGTTTCTTGCAACTGCACGAACAGGCCGAAGCGGGTAACGCCAGTGATGCGACCAGGGAACATTTCGCCCTGACGACCCGTCAGATACGCGGCGGTATAGCGGTCTTGCACCTCCCGCTCGGCGGCGGCGGCGCGCCGTTCGGTCATGGTGATGTGATCGCAGATTTTCTCGATGCTCTCGGCATCCTGGCCCTCCGGCAAGGCACCGCGCCCGGGCAAATGCAGCCCCCGGATTAACGCGCGATGCACCAAAAGGTCGGCATAGCGACGGATGGGGGACGTGAAATGGGCGTAGCGCCGCAGGGCAAGGCCGAAGTGACCGATATTTTCGGTCGAATAGCAGGCCTGGGCCTGGCTGCGCAGCACCATCTGGCTAACCATTTGGGCATAGGGCGTGCCCGCAGCCTTATCGAGCAGGGCGGAAAAATGTTTCGGCGTCAGCACTTGGCCCTTGGCCAGCACGAGATCGAGCGACTTTAAGAAGTCGCGCAGCGCCGTCAGCTTTTCCATCGCGGGCTGATCGTGGATGCGATAGACGCAGGGTTGCAGCGCCCCTTCCAGGCTTTCGGCGGCGCAGACGTTGGCCAGCACCATGAATTCTTCGATCAGCTTGTGGCTATCCAGCCGCAGGCGCGTATTGATCCCCAGCACCGCCCCGGTTTCCCGGTCGACGGAGACCACCCGTTCGGGAATATCGAGATCAAGCGTGCCGCGTTCGTCGCGCGCCTTCAGCAGTGCCCGGAAGGCGCCATAGAGCGGCTGGATCACCGGTTCCAGCAGGGGGGCGGTTAGCTCTTCTGCGTGCCCATCGACGGCGGCCTGCACTTGCTCATAGGTCAGACGCGCTTTGGACCGCATCAACCCGCGCACGAAGCGGTGCGACAGTTTCCGGCCTTTGGCATCGATCCAAATATGAACGGCCATACAGGCGCGGTCCTCGTTCGGACGGAGGGAGCAGAGGTCGTTCGACAGTTCTTCCGGCAGCATCGGCACAACGCGGTCGGGGAAATAGACCGAATTGCCGCGATCCTGCGCTGATTTGTCGAGGGCGGAGCCGGGCAGCACATAATGGGCCACATCGGCAATCGCGACCAGCAGGTGCCAGCCGCCTTGATTGTCCGGGTCGCTATCGGGTTCGGCGAAAACCGCATCGTCGAAATCGCGCGCATCGCTGCCGTCGATGGTCACCAGCGGCACGGCGCGCAGGTCGGCGCGGTCGCCCAACTCTTCCGGCGTCGCGGCGGCGGCTTCCTTCGCGGCATCCTCCGGCTGATCCAGCGGGATGCCGGAGGCGGCGATGGTAGCGAGGCTGAAGGTGCGCGGTTCGCCGAAAATGCCCATGCGCTCGACGATTTTCACCCGCTTTTCCGCCGTGCCGCGCTGGGGCACCAGTTCGGCCTTCACGAGTTCGCCGGATTTCGCATCGCCGACATCGGCGCGGGAGACACGGTATTCGTCGCGGTCGCGTTTGTCCGACGGTTTGATGAAGCCGCCGGTCGGGGTTTTCTCAAACACGCCGACCACGGTTTGCGGGGTGAACGTCAGGCGGCGGATCGGCAGGGCCAGATAGTCGCGCCCCTGGCGTTCCAATTTTGCCAGCAGCCGGTCGCCGAGGCCGACGACGCCGATTTTGCCGTTGTCGGCGATGAAGATTTTCGGCGGGGCCTCGTCGCGGCTCCAGCCCACCGGCTCGGCAATCGGTTCGCCGTCGAGCGTGACGGAACGGATTTGGATGACGGCGACGGAGGGTAGGGGTTCCACCCGGCGCGGGCCGCCTTCCAATTGGCCGTCGCGGTCCATCTGCTTCAGCAGGATTTTCAGTTCCAGCCGCTCATCGCCGGTAATGCCGAAGGCGCGGGCAATCTGGCGGCGGCCTGCGTCGGGATTATCTTTTAGAAACTCAAGCACTTGCTCGCGCGTCGGAAAGGGCGCGGCGGTTTTCTTCTTGGGGGGATAGTTGGTCAAGGGGTCCTACTCGGTGCCGACGGCGGCTTTAGTCCGGCGCGCGCGGCTGGGGGTTGGTTTTGCGGCAGACGGTTCGGCGGCATCATCGGATGCCGTTTTCGTCTTTTTAGCCGCAGGTTTCTTGGCGGCCGTCGCTTTCGCAGCCGCTTTTTTGGCGGGGGCCTTTTCGGCGGTCGCGGCTTTGGCGCGCGGTTTGGCCTTGGCCTTACCGCTCTTTTCCGCCTCTAGGAGTTTAGGGGCGAGCAGGGCGGCCGCCTGATCGGCGGTCAGGGCGCTGGGGTCGATCGTCTTGGGCAGCGTCACGCGCACCTTACCGACTTCGACGTAAGGCCCGTAGCGACCATCGTGCAAGGTGATATCGCCATGCCCGCCAGGATGCGGCCCCAGCACGGTGCCGGGGTTCTTGGCGGCGCGGTTCTTTGCCTTTTCCGCCGCTTCGGCCAGAATAACGACGGCGCGGTTAAGGCCGATGGTCAGCACATCCTCGCCTTTGGGCAGCGAGGTATAGGCCTTGCCGTGTTTGATATAGGGGCCGAAACGCCCGATACCCGCGGTCAACTCGTCGCCGGTTTCCGGGTGTTTGCCGATGGTGCGCGGCAGGGCGAGCATCGAGAGGGCACGGTCGAGATCCACATCCCCCGGCGCGACCCCGGCGGGCAGGGAGGCGCGCTTTGGCTTATTCTCCTTATCGCCCTCGCCCAACTGCACATAAACGCCGTAAGGGCCTTTACGCAGGGTCACAGGCAAGCCGGTCGCGGGATCGTCGCCCAGCAGCTTCGGCCCGGCAAGCTCGGCGTCGGCCTCGCCTTCCGCCCCATCGACCGCCAGCGCGCGGGTATAGCGGCAGTCGGGATAGCGCGAGCAGCCGATGAACCCGCCGGTGCGCCCCAGGCGCAGGCCCAAACGGCCCTCCTGGCACGACGGGCAGGCGCGCGGGTTTTTGCCGTCGCCGCGATCCGGAAAGAAATGATCGCCCAGGGCGGCGTCGAGCGTATCGATGACCTGGGTGATCGTCAGGTCTTTGGTGCCGTCTACCGCCTTGATGAACGGTTCCCAAAACTGGCGCAGCACGGCCCGCCAATCGATCCGCCCTTCGGAAATATCGTCGAGCTGGTTTTCGAGATCGGCGGTAAAGCCGTATTCGACGTAGCGGTCGAAGAAAGCCGACAGGAAGGTTGTGACCAGCCGCCCGCGATCTTCGGGGATAAAGCGCTTCTGTTCCAGCTTTACATAGCTACGATCTTGCAGCACCTGGATGATCGAGGCGTAGGTCGAGGGGCGACCGATGCCAAGCTCTTCCAACTTCTTCACTAGGCTCGCTTCGGTATAGCGCGGCGGCGGCTGGGTGAAATGCTGTTCCGGGCGCGTGTCGAGCCGTTTGACGCTCTCGCCCTGGGCGAGCGGCGGCAGCATCCCGTCCTCGTCATCCTCGGCGTCGTCGCGGCCTTCCAGATACAGCTTCAAGAAGCCGTCGAACAGGATCGTGGAGCCGGTGGCGCGCGCCTGGGCGCTTTTATCTTTGGCGATCAGGTCGGCGGCGACCTGATCCAGCACGGCGCTTTCCATCTGGCAGGCAATCGTGCGCTTCCAGATCAGCTCGTAAAGCCGCAATTGATCATGGTCGAGGAAGCGGGCCATGTCCTTCGGGCGGCGGAACAGGTCCGTTGGGCGGATCGCTTCGTGGGCTTCCTGGGCGTTGGCCGATTTCGACTTATAGGCGCGCGGGCTAGTGGGCAGATATTTATCGCCATAGTCTTGGCCGATGAGCTTGCGGCAGCCGCCGATGGCTTCACCCGACAGGGTGACGCTATCGGTTCGCATATAGGAGATGAGGCCGACCGTCTCGCCGCCGATATCGACGCCCTCATAGAGCTTCTGAGCAAGGCGCATGGTCTGCTGCGCACCGAAGCCGAGCTTGCGGCTCGCTTCCTGCTGCAAGGTCGAGGTGGTGAAGGGCGGGGCCGGGTGGCGCTTGCTCTGCTTCTTTTCGACCGAGGCGACCTGGAAGTCGGCTGTATTGACCACGGCGACGGCGGCATCCGCCGCCCCCTTATCGCCCAGGGTCAGCTTATCGAGCTTGGTGCCGTTGAGATGGGTCAGGCGGGCGGTGAACTGCTCGCTTTTCGGGGTCAAGAAATCGATATCGACCGACCAATATTCCTGGGTCTTGAAGATCTCGATTTCGGATTCGCGCTCGCAGATCAGCCGCAATGCCACCGACTGTACGCGCCCCGCCGACCGGCTGCCCGGCAGCTTGCGCCACAGGACGGGCGAGAGGGTGAAGCCGACGAGGTAATCCAACGCGCGGCGGGCGAGGTAGGCGTCCACCAACTCCTGATTAATGTCGCGCGGGTTGGCGACGGCGTGCAGCACGGCGGATTTGGTGATCTCGTGAAAGACCACGCGCTTAACATCGACGCCCTTCAGGACTTTGCGGTCCTGCAAACATTGCAGCACGTGCCAGGAAATCGCCTCGCCTTCACGATCCGGATCGGTGGCGAGGAAGACGCGGGAGGAGCCTTTAACCGCCTG
>CAZNVY010000101.1:8933-10531 GCA_964576605.1 uncultured Elstera sp.
GATATTTGTTGATCGTCTTGGCCTTGGCGGGCGATTCGACGATGACGACGTTCATGAAACCAATCTTCTCCCGGCCCGAAGGCGTTCCGTCAGCGCCCCATCAGTAGGGCAACTTGCCCGCCGGGATGACGCTCCAGCCGCCCTGCAAGTTCGAGTTCCAAGAGAACCGTCTGCACGACCGCAGGGGAGAATTGACATTGCCGCAGCAGTTCGTCAACCGCCACCGGCGACGGTGACAGCATCTCTACGATCCGGGGCCGAGCGCGGGCAACCTCGCTTTCCGCTGGATCGACGGGCGGTGGTGGGCGAAATCCCCCGCCCGCAGGCTCGGCCAGACCGGCCCCTAGGGCGGGCAGGGCGGCGAGAATATCCGCCGCATCCTCCACCAGCGTTGCGCCTTGCTTTAGCAGTTTGTTAGAGCCTTTGGCGCGCGGATCGAGCGGCGAGCCGGGCACGGCCATCACCTCCCGCCCATAATCGGCGGCGAATTGTGCCGAGATGAGCGAGCCGCTGCCTTCGGCGGCTTCGATCACCACGGTCGCCGCCGAAAGGCCCGCGATCACCCGGTTGCGACGCGGGAAATGCCGGGCCTGCGGCTGGGTGCCGGGCGGCATTTCGGCGATCAGCACGCCGCGCGTGGCGATATCAGCCTGAAGATTTTCATGCTCCGGCGGATAGATCGTATCGATCCCGCCCGCGATCACCGCCGCCGTCGCCCCGCCCGCAAGCCCGCCGCGATGGGCGGCCCCATCGATGCCACGCGCCAGACCGGAGACGACGCAAACCCCGGCTTCGGCCAAGGTTTTGGCCATCTGCTCGGCCATTTTCTGGGCATTCAGGCTGGCATTGCGCGCGCCAACCAAGGCGATACAGGGCCGTCGCAACAGCGGTATATCCCCCTTGACGCAGAGAACGGGCGGGGCATCGTCGCAGGCGGCCAGGGCTGCGGGATAATCGCTTTCGCCGTGGAACAGCAATTTCGCGCCGAGGGCGGCCACGCGCTCCACTTCCGCCGTTGCCGTCGCAAGGGAGGCGAGTTTAAGCGGCTTACCACGCCCGCCGTGCTTGGCAAGGTCGGGAATCGCGACCAGCGCCGCCGCCGCCGTGCCAAAACGGGCGAGCAATTGGTGAAAGGTGACCGGGCCGATATTCTCGCTGCGGATCAACCGCAGGCGGTTCAGCCGATCCTCGCGGGAATAGGCACTTGCCATAATAGCCGCAGAGTGCGGGCGTAGACCGCCGGGGTCAAGACGCCTGTGCGATTATGGGTTGTGTGCTATTCGCCATAACCGCCGGGCCGTTGATATAGGTAAAACCAGCATCCCGCGCGGCTTTGGCGATTTCCTTGCGCTTGACCCCATAGAGATAAGAATGCAACCCCGCCTTCGCCGCATGTTTAGCGAGCGGCAGGATCTCCTTAGTCAGCAGCGTTGGGGTGATTTCCCCCAATTCCGGTTCTTCAAGGTCCAGGCCAACTGCCGATACTTTTGCCCGCGCCAAGCGGTCGAAATCAGAAAATTCGGTTGAAACCTGCACGGTTACCGTGCGGCAGAAAGGCTGCACCAGATTCAAGTCAAAGGCGGCAAGCTGCAACGTCA
>CAZNVY010000102.1:0-2171 GCA_964576605.1 uncultured Elstera sp.
GGTGCGCTTTGCCCTGGCTTGGGTGCTTCCCTCCTGGCTGATTTTTGAACTGATCCCAACGAAGTTGCCGCATTATGTTCTGCCGCTCTATCCGGCGCTGGCGCTATTGGTCGCCCGCTTCGCTCTGAGTACCCCCGACGGGTTGACCCATTGGGGCGCACGTGTATCGCAGCTGCTCTGGGCCTGCGTCGCCTTGGTTTTGGCGGGGGCCGCGGTCGGCCTAGGCCTCTATCTCGATCAAGAACTGAACCCGCTGGCCCCAGTCGCCGCCGCGATTTTCCTGATTGGGGCAGGATTGACCCTGCGCTGGATCGGGCGCGGCGGAGCCGCCCCGGCACTGGTGACGGCGATCAGCGTCGCGGCCTTGGGCTATGGGGTGCTGCTATCGGGGGTGCTGCCCGCCAGCAATGGCTTTTTCCTCTCGCGCAGTCTCGCAGCCCAGGCGGCGACGCTGCATCCCGATGCCCGATTAGTCGCAGCGGGCTATGCCGAACCCAGCCTTGTCTTTCTGACCGAAACCAGCACGCGCCTAACCGATGCTGAAAGCGCCGCCCGGCTTTTAGCGGATCGGCAGGTTGATCTGGCCTTGATCGGCGACCGGGACATCACCAAGTTCCGCACAGCCGCCGAGGCCGCCGGAGTCGCGGTCGAGGCTCTATCGATCGAGCGGGGCTATAATTATTCCAAGGGGCGCTGGGTGACTGTGACTTTCTTCCGCCGTGCGGCATAACCCAATGCGCGTCACATTGGTTTTTTGCGCCGCCGCGCTGCTGGGGGCGCTGTTTATCGCTGTGCCGGAAATCGACCGCAGCGTGGCGGCCCTTGGCTATCGGCCCGGTGCCGGGTTCGCGCTCGGACAGGCGGCCCCATTCCAAGCGCTGCACAATGCTGTGCCCTTCTTGGTCGCATTGATCCCACTGGGCGCGGTGACCGGCTGGGGGCTGCGGCGACTGCCGGGGCGGCACGCGCTCTTCCTGATCCTAGCCGTGGCCCTGGGGCCGGGGCTGCTGGCCAATACGCTTCTGAAAGATAATTGGGGGCGCGCCCGCCCGTCGCATCTGGTGGAATTTGGCGGCAGCAGGCAGTTCAGCCCACCGCTGATCCCAGCCGATCAATGCCCGAAGAACTGCGCTTTCGTGTCCGGTGATGCCGCCGGGGGGTTTGCGTTTCTGGCCCCCGCCCTGCTGGCCCCCTTGGCTTGGCGGCGGCGGGCGGTGCAGGCGGCCCTCGCCGCCGGGGCGCTCTTCGGCGCGAACCGGATTTTGCAGGGCGGGCATTTTTTCTCTGATGTGGTTTTTGCCGGATTTTTCGTTGGCGGGCTGATCTGGGGCTTGCACCGCCTAATGATTGCGCCGGAAGGGGCACCCGCCCGCGCTTTTCTACAACAGCAGACGCGCACCCCCGGTCTGCGCTTCCGACTTTATGCTGCGTTGGCGGTGCCGCTCATCCCGCTGTCGGTTCTGGCGTTCGACCGGGATATCGCCCGTTGGGCGCGCGGCTTGCCAGAGCCGGTGAAGGCGGTTTTCACCGGGATTACCGATATTGGTCTTGGGGTTTGGTGGTTGGTTGGGTCGGCCTTGGCGACGCTTTGGTGCGGTCTGCTGATCTGGCGGGCGGCTGATCCCGATACCCGCGCCCGCTGGCAAGCGCGCATCTGGGTGCCCGGCTTCTTCTTCGCCGCCTGTGCCACAACGGGGATCAGCAACTCGATCCTGAAGAGCGTGATTGGCCGTACCCGGCCCCGGCTGTTCTTCGATCATGGGCTATATGCCTTTGACCCGCCTGCAACAAAGGCGCTTTATGTCTCGCTGCCATCGGGGCATACGGCGATGATTTTCGCTGTCGCGACCGCCCTAGCCCTGATGCTGCCGCGCCACTGGGGCTGGGCGGCCTTTGCCGGGGCAGCGGTGATTGGCTTCAGCCGGGTTGCGACCAATGCCCATTGGCTGGCCGATATTCTGGCGGGATCGCTGGTCGGGATTGGTATGACGCTTCTCTGTCACCACCTGTTCGTGACAAAGGGGCGGCTTATGCCTAAGTAACGGACGAAAAGAGAGAAATTCGGGCAGCAGCCCCTTGTTTGCGCGCGCTGTGCCCGCTAGGGTCATCATTGAGGAATACGGGGGTTGCAGGAATGGCGGATCAGCGCCACACCAAGGTTCTGATTATCG
>CAZNVY010000102.1:2229-2471 GCA_964576605.1 uncultured Elstera sp.
ATCTAAAACCGACCCTGGTTACGGGAATGACGCCCGGTGGCCAGTTGACCATTACCACTGATGTGGAAAATTATCCCGGCTTTGCCGATGTCATCCAAGGCCCCTGGCTGATGGATCAAATGCGCGCCCAGGCCGAGCATGTGGGCACGGAAATCGTCTACGACCTGATTACCGACGTGGACCTCTCCACCCGTCCCTTCCGGGTGAAGGCCGATCGCGGCACCCAGTTTCTGGCCGATAGC
>CAZNVY010000102.1:2481-10518 GCA_964576605.1 uncultured Elstera sp.
GTTTGATTATCTGCACGGGGGCCACCGCCCGTTGGCTGGGCCTGGCCGCCGAAGAACAGCTGCGCGGGGCCGGGGTTTCTGCCTGCGCTACCTGTGACGGATTCTTCTTCCGGAACAAGCGGGTGGCCGTGATCGGGGGCGGCAATACGGCGGTCGAAGAGGCGCTGTATCTGACCCATCACGCCAGCCATGTGACACTGATCCATCGGCGGGACAGTCTGCGCGCCGAAAAAATCCTGCAAGACCGGCTGTTCGCCAATCCCAAGGTGACGGTGCTATGGGATCATACCGTCGAGGATATTCTGGCGACCGGCACCCCCGCCACGGTGAGCGGCGTCCGGATTAAGCACGTCGCCAGTGGCGCGCAGCAGGACCTGCCGGTCGATGGGGTTTTCGTTGCCATCGGCCATGTGCCGCAGACCGATCTGTTCAAGGGCAAGCTAGTGCTGGATCACGAAGGCTACATCGTGACCGCCCCGGATTCGACCGCAACTGATATTCCGGGGGTTTTTGCCGCCGGGGATGTCAAGGATAAGCAGTTCCGCCAGGCGGTAACCGCCGCCGGCATGGGATGTATGGCCGCGCTGGAAGCGGAGCGTTTCCTGGCGGCGCAACCAGCCCGTAGCGCGGCGGCTGAATAATAACGAAGGCCCCCCAATGAGAGGGTGGGCAGGACAGGAGGGTAGAATGGACTGGGACAAGCTGCGTGTCTTCCTGGCGGTCGCCGAAGCGGGAAGTTTCACGCACGCAGGGGACTCGCTTAACCTAAGCCAATCGGCCGTCAGCCGTCAGATCAGCGGGCTGGAAGACAGCCTGTCCGTCCCCCTGTTCCATCGCCATGCCCGTGGCTTGATCCTAACTGAACAGGGCGAATTGCTCTACCGAACCACCAAGGAAATCTTCGCCAAGCTGGCCATGGCGGAAGCCATGCTGAACGAAAGTAAGGACAGGCCGAAAGGCCCGTTGAAGGTGACAACAACCGTCGCCTTTGGCTCGACCTGGCTCGCCCCTAGATTGAACGAGTTTTTAGAGCTGCACCCTGAAATTAGCCTAACGCTTCTGCTGGATGATGACGAGCTAGATCTGTCGATGCGCGAAGCGGATGTGGCGGTGCGCATGACGGTGCCACGCCAGGCCGACCTGATCCAGCGCCACCTAACCACCTTCCACTTCCATATCGTTGCGTCGGAAGCCTATCTGAAGGCGCATGGCACCCCGGCGGATCTCGCCGACCTTGGGAATCATCGGCTGATTTGCTATGGCGACCCCAAGCACGCGCCATTCCCGGAAGTGAATTGGCTGCTGAAGGCCGGGGGGCATGATTTCTCCAGCCGGGCGGTGCTGAAGGTCAATAATTTCTACGCCATTTACCGGGCGGTAAAATCGGGCATCGGCATCGCCGCCTTGCCGGATTATATGACCAACGATGATTCGGGCTTGATCCGGCTACTGCCGGATGTGGATGTCCCGGCCGTCCCCGCCTATTTCGTCTATCCGGAGGAATTGCGTAATTCCAAGCGCATTTCTGTCCTGCGCGACTTCCTGCTGAAGCAGGTTTCGGCCCAGGCTTTCTGATCGGATGCCCCACCCTGACCGGGGTGGGGCCATTGTCCTACAAACCAGAGCGAGACAAAGACATGCGGGTTGCGCATGTCTGTCGTGGAATTTTGGCTCTAGTTTTACGACACCCAAGACCTTATTTCTATGTCTGTGATTGTTGCGACGCAGCAATCCACCGGGTTCCCTCCCGGTGAAAGGTTTCTGTTTGAAACCTACGTCTCCCAGACGTGAAGCCTCCCTGTTCAACTTGTCCCCGCGCTTTGTCGCGGGGCTTTTTTTTGGCAACACGGTGCCAAAGCACCGATTGCGCTGGTCTGTACTTGTCATCTTTTTGACATGATTTGCCGACGGAAAAAAGAGGGATCAAGCCACCCGCCGCCGGGCTGCCGCCAGTAAAGCCCGCAGCGGCTGGGCCGCCAAGCGGGTGATCCGATCTTCAAGCTGACTGTAGATATGCTGCAACTCGGCCCGCACCACCGGCATACAGCAGGCTGGTCCTGTGATCGTCCACTCCAGCACCAGCGGATCATGGGGCCAAGAGCGCATCGGTAGCGCCCCGTCAAGATAAACGACCACATCGAGGGTCGGGGCGGTCGGGCTAAAAAACTCCTGCCAGCTTTTCGAGCGGAGGAGGCCGGTCGGCAACCCCAGATCCCGCAACAGCCCAAGAACCGTCGGGTCCAGGCAAAAGGATGGGGCACTTCCCGCTGAGAAAGCCTGAAAGCGGCTAGGGGCAATTCGGTTCAGCAACGCTTCGGCCAGAACCGAGCGCACCGAATTGCGCGCCGAAAAAAACAGAATGTTGATCCGCTCGGATCCTTGATCGCCCATATCCCTCTCCTTCCCCCCAACCCGGCCATAGGCGGCAGTTGCGGCGAAGTTGGGGGCGGAATGCCCCCGTATCACCCCTACTATTTTCACGGGGCCGCTAAAGGAGCGTTAATACGAATGTATCCGAAAGATCGCCCAGATCGGAATTTTAGGTCCGCCAGGCGCAGGATAATGCGGCATACGGTCGCAGCCGTTCTTACACCTCCCGACGGATTGTCAATAAAACCTCGCGTTTGCCAACATGATTGGGCGCACCAACCACGCCTTCAGCTTCCATCCGCTCCACTAGCCGTGCGGCGCGGTTATAGCCGATCTGCAAGTAACGCTGAATAAAACTGGTCGACGCCTTGCGCTCGCGCATCACCAGGGCCACCGCCTGATCGTACAGCTCGTCCTGCGGCCCATCGCCAGAGCCGCCGGTAAGGCCGAGGCTGCCCGCGCGGTCCTCCTCTTCCTCCTCCTCGGTCGTAACGCCTTCCACATAATCGGGCATTCCCTGACTTTTCAGGAACTGCACGACCTGTTCGACCTCTTGATCGGAGACGAAGGGGGCATGGACGCGGGTAATGCGCCCGCCGCCCGCCATATGCAGCATATCGCCCTGACCCAACAATTGTTCGGCCCCGGCATCGCCCAGAATGGTTCGGCTGTCGATCTTACTGGTGACTTGGAAACTGATGCGCGTGGGGAAGTTCGCCTTGATCGTGCCAGTAATGACATCAACCGAAGGGCGCTGCGTTGCCATGATAATATGAATGCCCGCCGCGCGTGCCATTTGGGCAAGGCGCTGGATGGTCGCTTCAATCTCCTTGCCCGCCACCAGCATCAAATCGGCCATTTCATCGACGATGATGACGATATAGGGCAGGTGCTTAAGATCGATCGGCTGATCCTCGAAAATCGGCTGACCGTTCGCCCGATCAATGCCCACGGGCACGCGGCGGGTAGGCTTTTCGCCGGTTACTTCCATCTCGGCAACGCGGGCGTTATAGCCCTCGATATTGCGCACGCCCAGTTGCGCCATCGCCCGATAGCGGTCTTCCATCTCGCGCACTGCCCATTTGAGGGCAACCGCTGCCTTCTTCGGATCGGTCACCACGGGGGTCAGCAGATGGGGAATATCGGCATAGACCGAGAGTTCGAGCATCTTCGGATCGACCATGATCAAGCGGCAATCCTTCGGCCCGTGCCGGTAGAGCAGCGATAGGATCATCGTATTGATCCCAACCGACTTACCCGACCCGGTGGTCCCGGCGATCAGCAGATGCGGCATTTTCGCGAGGTCGGCCACCACCGGCGTGCCGCCAATATCTTTCCCAAGGATCAGCGGCAGCCGCGCTTCGGAGGCGGTATAGGCGTCCGACCGCAGCATCTCCCCCAAATAGACCATCTCGCGCTGCGGGTTCGGCAGTTCGATGCCGATGACGTTGCGGCCCGGCACCACGGCGATGCGCACGGCAACGGCGGACATGGAGCGGGCGATATCTTCTGCCAGCCCGATGATGCGCGAGGATTTGGTGCCGGGTGCCGGTTCAAACTCATACAGCGTCACCACCGGCCCAGGCCGGACATCGACGATTTCGCCCTTGATATTGAAATCTTGCAGCACGGATTCGAGCTGGCGGGCGTTGGTATCCAGCACCTCATCTTCCACCGCTTGTTCGCGGTCGGCAGGCGGGCAGGTGAGCATCTCGGCGGCGGGCAGCGTATAGGGGCGCGGCGGCAAGATCGGCGGCCCTGCGGCCTCCGGCGCGTCTGCAGCCCCGTCGGTGTCCCCCTCCGCCAGCAGATCGGCATCGACATCGGCATCGGGGGCCACGATAGGATCGGTATCCACCGTCACCGGCGGCGGTGGTACAAAGGGCGCGTCGCGGTCGTCGCGCTTGGCCGTCAGGCTGGTATCATGCGGCTTTGCTGCGGCAAAGGGCATCGGCGCGGCCAGGGCGGCAACCGGGGCCAGACTGGGGCTAAGGCTGGGCGGCAGAATACTGGCGAAGGGCGAATTCAGCGTCTCGGTCAGTATCTGCGTCATGGACGGCGGGCGCGACGGCAAAGGGGCCGGGTCGGGCGCGGCCTTCGCGACCTCAGCGGCGGCTTCCTCGGCCAGGAGCAGCTCGAACTCCTCGTCCTCGGTCAAGGGGGCGGGGGTCGCGAGGGTAAGCGGCTCTTCCGGAGCTGCGGTGGCCTGCTCTGGTGCCGGGAACGGGGGCAGCAGTTCGGGCTTCGCGGCGTCAGCGGCGGCGCGCAGGGCGACAGCCGCAGCGGTTTCGCGGCGGGCGCGGTCGAGATCCTCCCGCAGTTGCGCGACTTCGCGGCGCAGCGACTCCGCCGCCAGCCGCGCTTCGGCAGCAAGGCGTTCCGCCACCAACCGTTCGTCTTGCAAGGCTTCCAGCGCCGCTTCCGCCCCTTTGCGCGACTCGGTCAACGCCGCCAGGGATTGTTCGGCGGCGATCCGGTCGCGGCGGAGTTGATCTAACTCCTCCCGCACTTGATCGAGATCGCTTTCAAGGTCGAGCCGCACCCGCTCCCCCTCGGCGCGCGCGGCGAGTTTGGCGGCTTCGGTCTCCTCCACGATGGTTTCGAGGCGCAAAACCTGGCCCAGAAGGGCATCGCAAGCGGCGTCGCGGTCGGCAAGATCGGCGTCATAGGCGGCCTGAGCCTGGGCACGGCCTAGGCTAATTCCTTCCTCCAGCCCGCGCAGAAACAAGAGCGCCCCGGCCACCGCCCGCGGCTCCAGCGTTTCCCCCGTCAGCAGCAGCGGTGCCCCACCGTCCAGCGGCAGCAGCGCCCATTCCAGCTTGCCCTCGCCCGCTACATGCGGCGACAATCGGCAGCGATAGCCCTTGGCCGCCACCCAGGTATCGAAGGCCGGTGCCGAGGTGGGCAGCGCTTCGGTCCGATCCTCCCCGTCCGGCACAAGCGCGGCTTCCGGGGCGGGTGCAGTGAGCAAACTCATCGGCGATTTGCCTTTCGCGTAACAGGTTAACTGCCGATGCCTATATATCAGGTGAAGAAGACCCCGCGAAGAGCAATGTATGACAGGGTTCCTGTTCGGTTACTCTTCGCCCCGCTGAGAAACGGGGTTTCGGCCTGCCGGCTCGATGCACCGCAATATAGTTTCTGCGGCGGCGCGAAATTTGTAACAGTCTGTAACGAACGTATTTTATCGAAACCGGCTTGAAACACGGCAGATCGCTGTCTTTTTGGGCAAAGATGCTACCAAGAGAAACGGCAGAGGCGCGACACCGCGTCTCTATCGCCTGACCAACAACGGGCGGGCCAGCAAGAAGCGAGGCATCGCTCATTCGTGTCATTCGGGAGGATTTTGATGCTCACCAAGACCCAACGCGGCCTGCGCGCCGCTGCTCTGTCCACGGTTTTTGTCGGCGGACTTGCGGCTTTCGCTGCGGCGGCCCAGCCGAATGCAGAAGTGCTGCATTGGTGGACTTCCGGCGGCGAAGCCAAAGCGGCTGCCGCGCTGAAGGCCGATTTTGAAGCCAATGGCGGTAAGTGGAACGATATGGCCGTGGCCGGCGGCGGCGGTGATGCCGCTATGACCGTGCTGCGCAGCCGCGTTCTGGCGGGCGACCCGCCGGCCGCCGCCCAGATCAAAGGCCCGAATATTCAGGATTGGGCCAAGCAGGGCGCTCTCGGCTCGCTCGATAAGGTGGCCGCTGCCGAAAACTGGGATAAGGTTCTGCCGCCCCAGATCAGCAGCATCATGAAGTTCAACGGCAAATATGTCGCCGTGCCGGTCAATGTGCACCGCATCGATTGGTTCTGGGCGAACCCGCAGGTTCTTGCCAAGGTCGGCGCGACCGAAGCCCCGAAGACCTGGGATGAATTCAACGCCCTGGCCGATAAGCTGAAGGCCGCCGGGATCACCCCGCTGGCCCACGGTGGTCAGCCCTGGCAGGACGCGACGATTTTTGAAACCGTCGTCATGGGCCTGAATGGTGCCGCTTTCTTCAAGAAGGCCTTCGTTGACCTCGACGATGCCACCCTGCGGTCCGACGGGATGGTCAAGGTCTTCGACCAGATGCGCAAGATCCGGGGCTATGTGGATAAGGATTTTCCCGGCCGCGAATGGAACGCCGCCACCCAGATGGTCATGAACGGCACCGCCGCGATGCAGTTGATGGGTGACTGGGCGAAGGGCGAGTTCCTGGCCGCCGGTAAGGTGCCGGGCAAGGATTTCCTCTGCGCCCCGGCCCCCACGCAGAACGGCTACCTGATGAACGTGGATAGCTTTGCGATGTTCAACGTGCGCGGCGATGATAAGCAGGCGGGCCAGATGCTGCTGGCCAAGCTGATCGTCGGCGAAAAATTCCAAGAAACCTTCAACACCTATAAAGGCTCGATCCCCGCGCGTCTCGGCGTGCCGAAGGATAAGTTCGATGCCTGCGCGCTGAAGTCGATGGACGATCTCAATGCCACCATCGCTTCGGGCACGCTAATGCCGTCGATGGCCCATGAAATGGCCACCAGCGGTGCCGTGCGCGGTGCGGTGCTGGACGTTGTGACCCAGCACTTCAACAGCAGCATGACCTCGGCCGATGCGGCCAAGAAGCTCGCCGATGCGGTGAAGCTGGCAAAGTAGGCCTAACCGGGGCGGGGTCGCGTCTTGCGGTGCCCCGCCCCTTCTTTTTTCGATAGATTGGGCCGCCTGGTCCACCGGACGCCGCCCTTAGGGCCGCGCCGCCTCCAGGCCATGTCTAGGAAGCCCGCCCATGCAATCCTCCTTACGATCCTCCTTATCCCGCATCGTCGTCGCGCCGACCTTCGCGCTGGTGTTGGTCTTCGTCTATGGCTTCATTCTATGGACGGCCTACGTCAGTTTCACCGGCTCGCGGATGCTGCCGAGCTATGAATGGGTTGGGATCGATGCCTATGTGCGCCTATGGCAGTTCGAGCGCTGGCATGTCGCGATCACGAACCTGTTCGTTTTCGGCGCACTGTTCATCACCATCTGCCTGGCGCTGGGCTGTTTGCTGGCGGTGCTGCTAGATCAGAAAATCCGCATCGAAGGCACGCTGCGCACGATTTACCTCTACCCGATGGCCCTGTCCTTCATCGTGACGGGGACGGCGTGGAAATGGCTGCTGAACCCCGGCACCGGGCTGCAAGCCTTCGTGCGTGACCTCGGTTTCCCAGATTTCGTCTTCGACTGGCTGGTGAACGAGCAATTTGCCGTCTACACCCTGGTTATCGCCGCCGTCTGGCAATCGTCGGGCTTCGTCATGGCGCTGTTTCTGGCGGCCCTGCGCGGGGTTGATCAGGAAATCATCAAGGCCGCCTATCTCGATGGCGCCAGCCTGCCGCGCATTTACTGGGGCATTATCATCCCGTCGATCCGCCCGGTGTTTCTGTCGGCCATCGTCATTCTCGCCCATTTGGCGGTGAAGAGCTTCGATCTGGTCGTGGCGCTGACCGGCGGCGGGCCGGGCTTTGCCTCTGACCTTCCGGCGAATTTCATGTACGAGATGGCCTTCCGCCGCAATCAGATCAACATCGGCGCCGCTAGTGCCGTGATGATGCTGTGCACCGTGATGGCGATCATCGTTCCCTATCTCTATTCCGAACTGCGGGGGGCGAAACGTGGCTAATCTGCACGATCTTCCCGGCGCGCGCGGGCGCTATGCCGTC
>CAZNVY010000103.1:0-10512 GCA_964576605.1 uncultured Elstera sp.
TTGTCGCATGTAACCTCGGAGCTGCAGGAAGGCGTCATGAAGACGCGGATGCAGCCTATCGGCAACGCTTGGGCCAAGCTGCCGCGCATGGTGCGCGATCTGTCGCTCGAACTTGGTAAGAAGATCGATCTGCAAATGATCGGGGCGGAAACCGAGCTTGATCGCCAGGTGCTGGAACTGATTAAGGACCCGCTGACCCATATGGTCCGCAATTCTGCCGATCATGGTCTTGAGGGGCCGGACGAGCGGGTGCGCGCGGGCAAACCCGAAACTGGCCGCATTACGCTGAACGCCTATCACGAAGGCGGCCATATTCTGATCGAGATTTCGGACGATGGCCGCGGCCTGAATACCGAAAAGATCAAAGCCAAAATCATCCAGAACGGGCTTGCCACCGAATCCGAACTGGAAGGTATGGCCGACGCGCAAATCTATCAATTCATTTTCAAGCCGGGCTTCTCGACGGCGGCGCAGGTTACTGCTGTGTCGGGCCGTGGCGTCGGGATGGATGTTGTGCGCACCAATATCGAAAAGATTGGCGGCACGATCGAATTGAAGTCGAAGTTCGGGCGCGGCTCGACCTTCGTTATCAAGATCCCACTGACCCTCGCCATTGTTTCGGCCCTGATTGTGGAAAGCTGCGGCGAGCGGTTTGCTATTCCGCAAATCAGCGTCGTCGAGTTGGTGCGCGCCAGCGCCGACTCGGAACATCGGATCGAACGTATCCATGGCACGCCGGTCTTGCGGCTGCGGAACCGGCTGTTGCCGTTGGTCAGCCTGGAACGGCTGTTGCGGCTTGACCGGCGGGAAGGCGATACCACAACCGAAAGCTTCATCATTGTTGCCCAGGTTGGCACCTATAACTTCGGCATTATGGTTGATCGGGTCTTTGATACCGAAGAAATCGTCGTGAAGCCGGTGGCACCGATCCTGCGGCACCTATCGCTTTTCTCTGGCAATACCATCCTGGGCGATGGGTCGGTCATCATGATTCTCGATCCGAACGGCATTGCCGCGTCCACGGGCGAAATGACCGTCAGCGAGACCGCCCAGGTCGATGCGGCGGCGACGCGCGACAGCCACGATCACGAACGCACCACGCTGCTTATTTTCCGGGCGGGCGATGGTGGGCCGAAGGCCGTGCCGCTGTCGCTGGTGGCGCGTCTCGAAGAGATCGATCTCGAAACCGTGGAGTTCAGCCACAACCGCCCGATGGTGCAGTATCGCGACAAGCTGATGCCGCTGATCCCCATCGTGCCGGGCATGACCCTGCAGCGCACGGGCCGTCAGCCGGTCTTGGTATTTGCCGATGGCGAACATTCGATGGGCCTGGTGGTCGACGAAATCGTCGATATCGTCGAGGATCGTATGGCGGTGGAACTGGCTGCGGACCGTCCCGGCTTCATCGGCTCGGCGATTATCGCGGGCCGCGCAACCGATGTGATCGATACCGGCTACTTCCTGCTGCAAGCCTTCGGCGATTGGTTCCACGCGGGCCGCGACAAGCTACTGTCGGATGGCCGCAGTGCCATGAAGCGGGTGCTGTTGGTCGACGATAGCCCCTTCTTCCGCAATCTGCTGATCCCAATCCTATCGGTCAACGGCTTCTCGGTGACCTCGGCCGATAGCGCCGATGACGCGATGAGCCTGGTGGAGGGCGGCGAAAAGTTCGATGTGATCGTAAGCGACATCGAAATGCCGGGCATGAATGGCTTTGAATTTGCAAAGGCCGTTGCCGCAAGCAAATGGGCGGGAACCCCGATGGTGGCCCTCTCCAGCCATACCGCCCCGGCGGATCTGGAAAAGGCGCGCGAAGTCGGTTTCCTCGACTATGTGCCGAAGTTTGATCGGGATGCGTTGATCCACACGCTGAACCAACTGTTGACGACGGAGAAGGTGGCATGAGCGAGCTGGTTGCTGCTGGAAAGCGGAATGTCGCCCGGCAGGGCTTCACCGCCGACGAACAACGCCAGTATGTGTCCATCACCATCGATGGGCAGATGTTCGGCATTCCGGTTCTGATTGTGCATGACGTGCTGGGGCCGCAGCGTATTACGCGCATCCCCCTGGCCCCGGCAGAAGTGGCGGGGTCGCTGAACCTGCGCGGTCGGATTGTTACGGCGATTGATGTGCGGCTGCGCCTGGGCCTTCCCAAGCGACCGGCCAATATGGACGGGATGAGTGTTGTCGTCGAACATTCCGGCGAGTTCTATAGCCTGATGGTCGATGGCGTTGGCGAGGTGCTGACCCTGTCTTCCGCCGAGTTCGAGCGCAACCCGGCAACCCTGGACCCGCGTTGGCGCGATATTTCTCTGGGCATCTACCGGCTCCAGGATCAACTGCTGGTCATCTTGGATGTAAACCGGCTGTTGGATTTTACGCGGAATGAAGCGGCCTAACGCGCGAAGTCTCTCTGTTCCGTCCCGGAATAGGGTATAAGGAAGCGGTCACGTCATCCCTGAGAGTGGAGTAGGTCCAATGAAATCTTGCCTCATCGTCGACGACTCGCGGGTCGTCCGTATGGTGGCCAAGAAAATTCTGCAGGAACTTGGTTTTGAGACCTCGGAGGCAGAAGACGGCAAGAAAGCGATGGAAGCCTGCCAAAGGGCGATGCCGGATGTAATCCTGCTCGACTGGAACATGCCGGTGATGAATGGGATCGAGTTTCTGCGCGAGCTACGGGCCTATCCAGGCGGCGATACGCCCAAAGTCGTCTTCTGCACGACCGAAAACGACCTGGCACATATTATGGAGGCCATGGGGTCGGGGGCCGATGAGTATATTATGAAGCCCTTCGATGCCGAAATCATTGAAAGCAAGTTCAGCCAGGTAGGTATTCTTTGATGATTTCCGGCACAAATAGCCGTGCAGTCGGTTCTGCAAAATCAGAAGAAACGCCGAGAGGAAGCGACGGCGTTATTCGGGTTATGCTGGTCGATGATAGTGCGGTTATTCGCGGTTTGTTTACCCGCGCCTTGGAGTCTGATCCCGAATTACAGGTGATCGCGTCGGTCGGTGATGGTAAAATGGCGTTGAACGCGCTGAAACGTCAGCAGGTCGATGTCATCATCCTAGATATCGAGATGCCGGTGATGGATGGGCTGACGGCCCTGCCGCTGTTGCAGGAAGCTGCCCCAAACGTGCCAATCATCATGGCCTCCACCCTAACCCGGAAGAATGCCGAGGTTAGCCTGCGCGCCCTGCGCAGTGGGGCTAAAGATTATGTGACAAAACCCTCGACCACCTCGGAACTCACCTCGGCGCAAGCCTTCCGGGAAGAGTTGATTGCCAAGATTAAGGCGCTGGCAGGGCCGGCCCGCTCGCCGCGGCAAGAGATGCCGGGTATCCCGCGTCGCTTTACGAATTCCGACGGAACGCAAACGGCGGGCGAGCGCACGTCAATGGTTCGCGTCAACCGCAGCGGGCCGATCACCCTGCGTCCGCAGACGAATGAAATGCCAGAGGTGATCGCCATCGGCTCCTCGACCGGGGGGCCGCAGGCGCTGTTTGCTGTGTTGGGCAATTTGCCGAAGACCTTGCGGCAGCCGATCTTGATTACCCAGCATATGCCGGCGACGTTTACGACCATTCTGGCCGAACATCTGGCGCGGGTGACCGAACGCCCCTGCACCGAAGCCCGCGATGGCGAACCGGTGCAGCCGGGGCATATCTATGTTGCGCCCGGCGACTTCCATATGACCGTGGAAGTGAACAACGGTCAGAAGGTGCTGCGGGTGCAGAAAACCCCGCCTGAAAATTTCTGCCGCCCGGCGGTCGATCCGATGCTGCGCAGCCTGTCGGCTGCCTATGGCCGCAAGCTGTTGGTTATCATTCTGACCGGGATGGGACAGGATGGTATGTTGGGCGCGCAAGTCGTCGTGCAAAACGGCGGCATGGTGATCGGCCAGGACGAGGCGAGTAGCGTCGTCTGGGGGATGCCGGGGGCGGTTGCCCATGCGGGCGTATGCAGCGCCATTCTGCCCTTGCCGGAAATTGGTCCTTTTATCCACAAAATCGCCCTGAGGTCGGTCGCATGAAACCGGACGAGTTCGAATTCATCAGTCGAACGGTTCGCCAGCGTTCCGGCCTGGTGTTGACCGAAGATAAGGCCTATCTGGTCGAAAGCCGTCTCCTGCCGGTGGCCCGTAAATTCGGCCATAAGTCGGTGGATGATTTTGTGACCTCGGTGCATCGCGGCCCGGACGAAGCGAAGTTGCGCGCCATTACCGAGGCGATGACCACCAACGAGACATTGTTCTTCCGCGATACGAAGCCTTTCGATCAGTTTAAGCGCATCGTGTTGCCGTCGATCTTAGAGGCGCGCGCGGCCCGGAAGACGGTGCGCATTTGGTGCGCGGCCTGTTCGTCGGGGCAGGAGCCTTATTCGCTGGCGATGATCCTGAAGGAAGAAGGGATGAAGCTGGCGGGCTGGCGCTTCGAGATTGTCGCCACCGATATTAGTGCCGAAATGCTGGATCGGGCCAAGGCCGGGCTTTATACGCAGTTCGAGGTGCAGCGCGGTTTACCGATCCAATATCTGATGAAATATTTCAAGCAGATCGAGGATAAGTGGCAGCTATCGAACGATATTCGGTCGATGGTCGATTATCGCGAGTTTAACCTTCTGTCCGATCCACGCGGCCTGGGGCATTTCGATATTGTTTTCTGTCGAAATGTTCTGATCTATTTCGATCAGCCCACCAAGACCGAAGTTCTTAGCCGGTTGCGTACCATTATGCCCGACGATGGCGTGCTCTATCTGGGCGGGGCTGAAACCGTATTGGGCATTACTGACAAGTTCGAGCCTTTGCCGAACGAACGCGGCCTTTATCGCTGCGTTGCAAAACAAGGTGCAAGTTTCGCGGCGCTTTAACTGCGATAGAGCGTTAAAATATATTTGTCGGGCCGCGATAAGCGGCCCGATTTATTTTAGGGATTGCGACTTCATGTCGCGCAGGCACAATTCTAAAAATTTACTAAACTTAAAGTTCGGAACGAAGAGGCAGAATCAGCCCAGGGTGTCGGCAGCAGCCGGGATACCACGGTCCGGGGGGAAACGGGGTGGGCCATGACGGATCAGGGAACAGACGACCTGCGCCAAGCCTTTGCGCAGGTTGCACGGGTTTCAGGCAATCTTGGGATTGAGATTACCGATATCAGCGCGAATATCGATCAGGTCGCAACCCAGGTGCGTCAGGATGCGGAAGTGTGTCAGGAGTTCCGGCGGCTGTTTACCGATCTCACGGATCGTAACCGCATGGTTTCTGTCGCCAGTCGGAAGGCGCATGAACAAGCCGCCCGAATGCACCGTGGCATGGAAGCCTCGCGGCGGACAATCGACCAATCCTTGGCAGAAATTCGCGCCCTGGCCGAATCGGTGACGGCGATCGAAGGCCAATTGCCCGGCCTGTCGGAGGCGTTGGATCGGATCAGCCGGGTTGCCGCCGGGATCAATGCGATTGCCCGACAAACTAATCTTTTGGCGCTCAATGCCACGATCGAAGCGGCGCGGGCGGGTGACGCCGGGCGGGGTTTTGCGGTGGTGGCGGGCGAGGTGAAGGCCTTGGCCCGGCAAACCGCCGAGGCAACGGCGGAAATCGATACTACGTTGCAGGATCTCGCCGCACAAACCCGGCAGTTGATTGGCCGTTCAGCGGAAGGGGTGCAGCGCGCCGCGTCGGTGCAGGGGGGAACCCAGGCGATCGGCGCGGTCCTCTCGGATTTCGACACGGCGATGGTGCAGATTGCCGAGGATGCGGGCGGCATCGCGCAAGCCTCGCACGACATCGACGGTCATTACGAAACCCTTACCCGCCGACTGGCCGGGATGACCGGCGGCATGGAAGAATCGGCTCGCGCCTTGGGCGCGGCAGAAGACCGGCTGCACGCATTGCGCGATTATTCCGAAGAATTGATGAAGCTGACAGCGGTGAGCGGGGTGGCAACGCTGGATACGCCGTTCATCGAGACGGCGATCGGCACGGCAGGGCAGGTTTCCGTGCTGTTAACCCAGGCGGTTACCGAGGGGGCGATTAGCCTGGCGGATTTGTTCGACGAGCATTATCAGCCCATTCCCGGCAGCAATCCTTCGCAGCATTTAGCCAAACATACCAGCCTGGCCGAGCGCCTCTTGCCGGGGCTGCTGGCCGCAGGATTGGCCAGTCATCCGGATGCAGTTTACTGTATTGCCGTGGATCGCAACGGCTATGTCGCGGTTCACAACAAGCAATATTCACAGCCGCAGGGACCTGATCCAGTGTGGAATATGGCCCATTGTCGCAATCGCCGCTTGTTTAATGATCGGGTTGGTCTGGCGGCAGGTCGTAACCGTGACCGGTTTTTGCTGCAAACCTATCGGCGCGATCTGGGCGGCGGGCAGTTTGTTCTGATGAAGGAAGCGTCTGCCCCAATCACGGTTCAAGGCCGTCATTGGGGCGGGTTGCGGTTTGGGTATAAGGTGCAGGGAGCGCGGGCAGGCTCATAATTCAGCGTAAATCCGCTGGGTTTCGGCGGAAAGGCTTTTGGCGGCCTCGACGGCGCGCATGATGTTGCCGATTCCATCCTCGATGACGTGAATGCTCCCTTCGATATCGCAGACCGCCCCGGCGGTGCCCTGCATATTCATCGAAATATCGCGGGTGACATTGCTTTGCTGCTCGATTGCCCCGGCAACGCCGGTGACGCTGCCCTGCACATCCTGCATCGCGGCGCGGATCTGCACCAGAGCCGCAGCCACATTGGTGGAGATGCCCTGCACGCCGCTAATTTCCCGACCGATATTATCGGTTGCCTCGGCGACCTGCCGGGCCAGGCTTTTGACCTCGGCGGCAACCACGGCAAACCCGCGCCCGGCCTCGCCCGCACGGGCCGATTCGATGCTGGCGTTCAGGGCGAGAAGATTGATATTTGCCGCGATATGCTGGATGAATTCGATCACGCTCGACATCGACCCGGCGGCGGCATTCAGTTGCATCGCGTTCCGTTCGGCCAGGATGATCTGATCCAAGGCTGAGTCGGCTGATACTTTAGAATGGGTGACATTGCTCGCCACCTCCGAAATCGAATGGGTCATTTCTTCGGCACTGGCGGCCACAGTCTGCACACTGGCCGAGGTTTGTGTGGTGGCCCCAGCCACATTGGTGGTCTGGCTACGGATATCGCCGACCGATGCGACAATTTGGGTGAGATTAGCATCGATATCGGCGCTGACCTTTTCCGCTTCCTGCCGCCGCAGAACCTGGCGGGTAATGTCGGTGGCGTATTTCACCACTTTGAACGGGCGGCCGCGCGGGTCTAGGATGGGGTTATAGGTTGCCTGGATCCAGATTTTCTGCCGGTCCTTCCGCAGGCGGCAGAATTCATCGGCCAAAAACTGTCCGGCCCTTAGTTGCGCCCAGAAGGTATCATAGGCCGCCGAGCGGGCATACTCCGGGTCTACAAACATCCGGTGGTGCTGGTTCTGCACTTCCTCTAGCCGGTAGCCGGTGGCGGCGAGGAAATTTTCATTGGCGGTGATGATCGTGCCATCCAGCCGGAATTCGATGACCGCTTGCGCTTTGCTAATGGCGCGCAACTGCCCCTGGATGTCGGCCGTGCGCAGTTTCTGCTCGGTGATATCGGTGGCGAATTTCACTACTTTGACCGGGCGGCCCTGCCGGTCGAGGATTGGGTTATAGGTCGCCTGGATCCAGATCTCCTTGCCGTCCTTGCCGACCCGCAGATATTCGGCGCGTTGGAACTGGCCGGTGCGCAGGCGGTCCCAAAACTGCTGATAAGCGGGGCTGGCGGCTTCGGCGGGGTCGACGAACATGCGATGGTGTTTGCCGCGGATTTCATCCAACCGATAGCCGGTGACCCTTAAGAAATTCTCGTTGGCGTGAAGAATTATACCCTCTAGGGAAAATTCGATGACCGCCTGGGACTGGTTCAACGCGTCAATAATCGCGCTTTCATCGCCGAGCCGTAGAAATTGTGCCAGATTCAGCATGGTTGGAGGCTCCTTCCTCGATGATACCGCAAGTTGAGGTGCGTGTTATGGGATCGAGGCTAAGACGGCTTTGCTAACAAAAGGCTAACGCTATTTCTAATGCCGAGTAATTCTTGAAAAGGTTATTTGCGGTATCAATAATTTCCTAAGCATGTCGGAATGTCGGAAGTAGGACAGCACTGAAGCCATATTTAAGGGCGTTAACGTCGCATGATCGCTGGAGTCGAGAAATAGATACTCGCGTGTGACATGAAAGCATGAATGCAATTGTATGTGGATAATTTTATTCTATAGTTTCAATTTATGAATTTATTTTATAATTATAGTGCTTTCTTGGCTGGTTGAATTTCCAGATAAACTGGATGTGCGACATAATGTCGCAGGAGGGTGCTGGTCTGGCCTACCGTAGAAACCCATTGCACTTCTTGAGTGGAGATAACGGCGCAAGTCATTCGCAAAAGCATTCTCGATACAGAAAGTATTTCAAAGTTGGCGCGATAGTTGGCGCGGGATGGGGATTGTGATGATCCTCGGTGATGGGCCGCGCGGGGCGGGGCGGCCCTCGGCCTTGAGCGCGGGTAATTAACCCGCTGGGACCGCGACGCAGGCGCTTTTTTGCCGGGCGAGAGCTTGGCAGGCTTCGCGCGCGTCTTTTTCGGTCAGTCCGGCAATGCGGGCGCGGTAGAGTTTTGCGCCTTTGGCGTCTTTCCCTTCTGCCACGGCAACGGTTCCCTCCCCCAGCGGCCCGCGCGCGCTGGCGCTGGCGGCCTCGGCGGCCTTTCGGGCGCTGGCCTGGGTGGCGAAGGCCCCAACCTGGACCGCCCAGGTCCCGCGCGCTTTGGCGACGGTGACGGGCGGTTTGACCGCGACGGGTTTAACGCTGGCCGATTTTTCGGGGGCAGCCTGTGGGCGGGCAGCGTCGACCGACGCCCCAGCGGCGCGGCCCAGGGTAGCGGAAACCGGGGTGATGGTCGCCCCGCCCATCGACCGGGCCGGCAGGCGGGCGCTCACTGGCGTTGCATTCGGCTTTGGATCGTCGGCAATCGCGACCTGCGCCCGCTTGGGGGCGAGGTCGGTTGCCGAGGCCGATAGGGTTCCAGCGAACCCGGCATCCAGCAGTCGCGCCATCTGCTGGTCGCGCAGGCTGGGGCTGGTTCCGCCGAAGACGCTGCCGACCAGCCGCCGCCCGTCGCGCTTGGCGGAGGCGACAAGGTTGAAGCCAGAGGCGCGGATGAAGCCGGTTTTGATCCCATCCATCCCATCATAAACATTCATCAGCCGATTATGGTTCGGATGCTGGCGGCCCTGATAGGTGAAGCTGCGGGTGGAGAAGAGCTGATAGAAATCCGGAAAATCGCGGATCAGGGCCCGGCCTAGAATCGCCATATCGCGCGCGGTGGTGATCTGCGCGTCGCTAGGCAGGCCAGAGGCATTGGTGAATAGGGTGCCGCCCATCCCCAGGCGGCGGGCGCGCTGGGTCATCTGCCGGGCAAAGGCAGGTTCCGATCCGGCGAGATTTTCGGCCAAGACCACGGCGGCATCATTCGCCGATTTGGTCACGAGGCCGAGCACGGCATCGCGCACCGGGATGGTGCTGCCGGGGCGCAGGCCAAGTTTCGTTGGCTCTTGCTCGAAAGCGAATTGGCTGACCAGCAGTTTTTGATCCATCGTTAGGCGGCCCTGCTGGATTGCCTCGAAGGTCATATACAGGGTCATCATTTTGGTCAGCGATGCCGGATGCCGTGGTTCGTCGGCATTATGCGCATAAAGGGTTGCGCCGGTATGATAATCCATGATTAAGGCCGCGCTGCGGTCGGGCGCGGCCAGGGCCACCTCCCCGCTCAACCCGGCGATAGCGACGGCGGAGAGAGCCAGAGACGAGACAGCCCGCGCCATGCGGCGATACAAGGACCATCGTTTCTGACGCTGCTGGGCGTACGTATCGGGCATCGGGGTCTTCCGCTCGTCGTCTTATGGTGTCCGGAGTGTATCAAGCGTCTCAGCATCTGTCCATAACCAATTGACTTTATTGATTCTCTGGCTTTTGAGACGCCGTACCGCTTTGTTTCTGACCTGTTCCGGGTTTGTCTTACGTGTTGCGGTGCGGAATTTTCGTTTTCAGGTGCAAACGAACTTTCGCGAAAATTCGGATGCATACGGCTGAATGTGGCGGAAAGCCTGATAATTTTCTTTGTGTGCGCTGCACAAAAACCCTTGACGGACGACTAAGGAATAGGCATCCTCCCAGGAATGGCGGCGGGCGGCCCCGGTCTGACAAAGTGTGTGACACTTCTGACGCGGGGGCGGTGCCCAGTCGCCCAGCGGCTTAGGCAACCCCGTGAGGACTGGAACGATGACGACACCCCGCAAGCCTGCGGCTCCTTCCCGCCGCACGACGGCGCGCCCCGCCCCTAAAGCCCCGCTGGCGGTTTCCGCCGAGGCTCCGGTGGCGACGATCAGGGCATCGCACAGCAGCCGGTCGCCGCCATCGAGGGTGAGGCGGAAGGGACGCCTCGACAGCTCGA
>CAZNVY010000104.1:0-2347 GCA_964576605.1 uncultured Elstera sp.
TTCCATCGTACTGGCGACGCTCTCGAAGTCCCGCAGCCGCCAGCCGGGCGGCAATGATAAAGCCGACAGATTAACCCCCGATCAGCAGCGTCGAAACCCGCGCCGCGACCGAAATCACCGCCGACGGATAAACCCAGAACAGCAAGGTCACAAAACAGGTACTGCCCGCGACCAGCGCCACACCAGGGGCCATCTTATCGAAGTTGGCGACCGGCTGATCGAAATACATGACTTTAATCACCCGCAGGTAATAGAAAGCCCCCACCACACTGGCCAAGACACCGATGATTGCCAGCGCATAGAGATCGGCCTGCACCGCCGCGCGGAAAACGTAGAATTTCGAGAAGAAGCCGGCAAGCGGCGGAATCCCGGCCATGGAGAACATGAACATTGCTAGGGCAAAAGCAATCAGCGGCTGCGTGCGCGACAGACCTGCCAGATCATCGATGGTTTCGACCGCCTGCCCCTTCACACGCATCGCAATAATGCAGGCAAAGGTGCCAAGCCCCATCACCACATAAACGGCAAGATAGACCAGAACGCCGACCAGCCCATCTACACTCGCCGCCGCCAGCCCAACCAGCGTAAAGCCCATGTGACCGATGGAGCTATAAGCCATCAGGCGCTTGATATTCTTCTGATTAATCGCCGCAACCGACCCAAAGACCATCGAAGCGATCGAGACGAAAACAATCACCTGCTGCCACTGGGCGACCATGCCGCCGAACGGCCCCGTCAGCACCTGCACCAGCAACCCCATCGCGGCAACCTTCGGCGCAGCGGCAAAGAAACTCGCCACCGGCGTTGGCGCGCCTTCATAGACATCCGGCGTCCACATATGGAACGGAACCGCCGAAACCTTAAACGCCAGCGCCGCGATGACAAAAACCAAACCAATAACCACGCCGGTTTCCGGCTGTCCGGTCAATTGCGGGGCCAGCAAAGCAAAATTGGTGCTGCCACCAAAACCATAGACCAGCGAAATCCCGTAGAGCAGCAATCCCGAAGACAGGGCACCCAGCACAAAATACTTCAATCCTGCTTCGGTCGAACGAGCATTATCGCGATGGATCGAGGCGATCACATAGAGTGCCAAGGACTGGAGTTCGAGGCCCATGTAGAGCGTCATCAGATCGGCGGCGCTGACCATAATCAGCATCCCGACCGTCGCCAGCACCACCAGCACCGGATATTCAAAGCGGGCGAATTTCTCTTTCTCGAAGAAATCGGTCGAGAGAACCAGCGCTAGCGCCGAGCCGAGCAAGATCAGCACCTTCAGAAAAGCACTGAAGGCCGTGACATGGACAAGCCGGTTAAAGCCCGACAGACCGCTATCGCCATAAGGCAGCATCACCACGAAAAGGGCGGTCACGGCAAAAGCGAACAGCGCCCCAATGGTGGTGCCGCGAACCGACCGCTGCCCAGGGCTGAACGCCCCGGCCATCAGCAGCACCAGGGCAGCCAGGGACAAGAAAAGTTCGGGCAGGATGAGCGCCAGCTCGGCTTGGCTCAGAACATTATTCATCTTTCCCTAATCCCCTTACTGGACCCAGGCCAGCAGCGTGCTGGTCAAGGACAGCGGCTCGGCCGCAGCCAGCGCGGCCTGGTAATTTTTGACCAGCAGTTCGATCGACCCCGCCATCGGATCCATGAAGGACGCTGGATAGATGCCCATCCACAAGGCCAAGACAATCAGCGGAGCGAAGGTTAGTACCTCGCGAACCGTCAAATCCGGCATCGCCTTCAGATCGGCCTTTTCCAGCTTGCCAAAGATCACCCGGCGATAGAGCCACAGCGAATAAGCGGCCCCCAGAATCAGCCCCGTGCTGGCGAAAAACGCCACCCAAGTATTGGCCAGATACGCCCCAACCAGAATGGTGAACTCGCCCACAAAGCCGCTGGTACCGGGCAAGCCAATCGTGGCAAAGGTGAAGACCATAAAGACAAGGGCATATTTCGGCATATTCTCTGCCAAGCCGCCATAGCGCGAAATTTCGCGCGTGTGCAGCCGGTCATAGACCACGCCAACGCAGAGGAACAGCGCGCCCGACACAATACCGTGACTGAGCATCTGGAACACTGCGCCCTGGATGCCCTGCTGGTTCAGCGCGAATAGGCCCATCGTCACAAAACCCATGTGCGCGACCGAACTATAGGCGATCAGCTTTTTCATATCTTCCTGGGCCAAGGCAACCAGCGATGTATAAATCACCGCAACCGCCGACAGAACAAAGACCAGCGGAGTGAAAAACTCCGTCGCGTGCGGGAACATCGGGATGGAGAAGCGCAGGAACCCATAGCCCCCCATTTTCAGCAGCACGCCCGCGAGGATGACCGAGCCTGCGGT
>CAZNVY010000104.1:2427-5840 GCA_964576605.1 uncultured Elstera sp.
AGAACGCCAGCCACAGCCAGGTCTGCATCCCCACCGGGAACGCATGGCTTAGAAGCGCTGGAATATCGCTGGTCCCGGCATTCCAATACATCGCCAGAATGGCGACCAGCATCAGCACCGACCCGGCCAGCGTGTAGAGGAACAGTTTGAACGCCGCATACACGCGCCGCTGACCGCCCCACACCCCGATGATGATGAACATCGGGATCAGCACGCCTTCAAAGAAAATATAGAAAGTGATGAGGTCGAGCGCGGCAAACATGCCGACCATCAGGGTCTCTAGGACCAGGAAGGCCAACATATATTCCTTCACGCGCTTTTCCACCGCTTCCCAACTCGACAGGATGCAAATTGGCGTTAACAAGGTGGATAGCAGCACGAAGAACAGCGAAATCCCGTCAATCCCGGCGTGATAGCTTACGCCTGTGCCGGGCAACCAGTTCAGTTTCTCAACGAACTGAAAGCCGGGATTGCTCTCATCAAAGCCTGCCCACAGCAGCAGCGACAGGGCAAAGACGAAAAGAGAGGTCAACAGCGCGATCCAGCGTGACTGCGCGGCGACTTTAGACTCCTCCCCACGCAGCAGGAAGATCAGCACCACGCCCGCCAGCGGCAGGAAGGTGACCAGCGAAAGTAGCGGTAGCCCGGTCATGGATCACCCGTTCCGCGAAAAGAGATACCAGCTTACCAGGGCAACCAGCCCGATTAGCATGGCGAAAGCATAGTGATAGACGAACCCAGATTGCAGCACCGAGGCCCGGCGCGACAGGAACACGGTCACCGCCGCGACCCCATTCGGACCAAAACCATCGATGATCGTGCCGTCGCCGCGCTTCCACAGCACCCGGCCCAGCCACAGCGACGGCCGCACGAAGATCAGGTGATAGAGTTCGTCAAAGAACCATTTGTTCAAGAAGAACTGGTATAGGCCGCTAAAGCTACTCGCAACCTGGTTCGGTAAATGCGGGGCCTTGATATAGAAGACCCAGGAAAGGCCGAGACCGGAAACGCCCATCACCAGCGGCAATAGCTTCACCCACAGCGGCACGTGATGCGCATGTTCGAGCGTATCATGGCCCGATGCATTAGACAGCGCCGCCCCCCAGAAGGCGGCCCGATCATGGCCAACGAACATCTCGTAAGCCAACCAGCCCGATACCACTGCCCCAACGGCCAAGACGAAGAGCGGCACCAACATCACCAGCGGCGACTCATGCGGCATGTGCCCATGGCCGTGCCCGTGGTGATGATCGTCGTGCCCATGCGCATGGTCATCCTCTTCATGGTCATCATGCCCATCTGCCCCGTGCCCATGCCCGGCCCAGCGCGGCGTCCCGTGGAACGTGAGGAAGGTCAAGCGGCCCGAATAAAAGGCGGTCAGGAAGGCCGCCAGCGACCCTAGAATAAAGGCGTAGTAGCCCGCCTGCGACCCAATGGCGAAGGCCGATTCCAGCACTATATCCTTCGAGAAGAAGCCGGCGAACGGCGGAATACCGCACAGGGCCAGCGTGCCAATCCACATCATCGCATAGGTGAGTTTGATGTGCTTGGCGAGGCCGCCCATGTTGCGCATATCCTGCTCATGGTGCATCGCATGAATGACCGACCCCGCCCCCAAGAATAGCAGCGCCTTGAAGAAAGCGTGCGTCATCAGGTGGAACATCGCGGCCCCATAGGCGGAAACCCCGGCGGCGAAGAACATATATCCCAACTGCGAGCAGGTGGAATAGGCGATCACGCGTTTGATGTCGGTTTGGGTCAGGCCAACGGTCGCGGCAAAGAACGCCGTGCTGGCACCAACAATCGTCACGACGGTTAGCGCCGTCGGAGCCAGTTCAAACAGCGGCGACATGCGACAAACCATAAAGACCCCGGCGGTAACCATGGTCGCCGCATGGATCAGCGCCGACACCGGCGTTGGGCCTTCCATCGCGTCCGGCAGCCAGGTGTGCAGGCCAAGCTGCGCCGATTTCCCCATCGCCCCAATGAACAGCAGCAGGCAGATCGTGGTCATCGCATGAACTTCCATGCCGAGGAACACGAAGGTTTTATCCTTTAGTGCCAGCGAGCCTTGGAAAATCGCATCGAAGTTAACCGTATCAAACAGCAAGAAAATGCCAAAGATACCAAGGGCAAAGCCAAAATCGCCAACCCGGTTAACAACGAAAGCCTTGATTGCCGCCGCATTGGCCGAGGGCTTCTGATACCAAAAACCAATCAGCAGATAGGAGGCAAGACCGACACCTTCCCAACCGAAGAACATTTGCACCAAGTTATCCGCCGTCACCAGCATCAACATGCAGAAGGTGAAAAGGCTAAGATAGGCCATGAAGCGCGGCTTGGCGGGGTCTTCTTCCATATAGCCGACGGAATAGAGATGCACACAGGCCGAAACCGTCGTCACGACAATCAGCATGGTCGCCGAAAGACTATCGATCCGCAGCGCCCACGATAGGTCGAGCGACCCAACGTCGATCCAGCGCAGCAAATCGATAGTCTTCGCCGGTGCCCCGCCCGCAACCTCGATGAAGGTTACCCACGATAGGATGGCGGCGATAAACACGGCGACGGTGGTGACGAGCTGAGACCCACGGTCTCCAAGCACGCGCCCCCCAAACCCGGCCAGGATTGCCGCAATCAGCGGCAAAAAGACGATGGCGGCATACATCGCGGGATCAGCCCTTCATCATGTTGATGTCTTCGACCGCAATCGTGCCCCGATTACGGAAGTAGACGACCAGGATCGCAAGACCGATGGCGGCTTCCGCCGCGGCAACGGTTAGGATGAACAGGGCGAAAACCTGCCCGGCGAGATCCTGCAAATGGGTGGAGAAGGCGACGAGGTTGATATTCACCGCCAGCAGCATCAGTTCGACCGACATAAGGATGACGATGACGTTCTTCCGATTAAGGAAGATGCCGAAAATCCCAAGGGTGAACAGAATGGCGGCGACGGTCAGAAAATGCGCAAGGCCAATCGCCATCTTAAATCCCCTTCCCCGTTTCGACTTTGACCACCGCAACCGCCTCGTCACGGCGGCGGGCGATCTGACGGGCAACATTTTGGCGCTTCACGCCGGCCCGCTCGCGCAGCGTCAGAACGATCGCCCCGATCATTGCAACCAGCAGCACCAACCCTGCCGCCTGGAACAGCAGCGCATAATGGGTGTAAATCAAACGCCCTAAAGCGTGGGCGTTGGTCGGCCCACCAACCGATTCGGTATTCGCCACCAACGCCGATCCGGCATCGGGTGACACCGCCCACGACCCCAGCACCAGCAGCAGTTCCACTAGCAACACAAAACCAATCAAAGCGCCAATCGGCAGATACTGCAAAAAGCCTTGGCGCAGTTCGGTGAAATTGATGTCCAGCATCATCACGACGAACAGGAACAGCACCGCGACCGCGCCGA
>CAZNVY010000104.1:5869-6136 GCA_964576605.1 uncultured Elstera sp.
CCAGCAGCATCGCCAAGAACTCGGCCCCCATCAGCACGAACAGGCCCGCCGCGTTGAAAAAGGCGAGAATAAGGTAAAGAACCGCGTGCACTGGGTTCTTCGACGAAATCACCATCACGCCCGATGCAACGCAGATCGAGGCGAAAAGGTAAAAGGCGATGGTTTGCAAAATCATGACGGGATCTCACCGATACGGCGCGTCGGCGGCGATATTGGCGGCAATTTCAACTTCCCACCGGTCGCCGTTCGCCAAGAGTTTGGCTTTAT
>CAZNVY010000104.1:6147-9953 GCA_964576605.1 uncultured Elstera sp.
AAAAGCTCTTCGCGCGTCTCGGTGGCGAACTCGTAGTTCGGCCCCTCGACGATTGCATCGACCGGGCAGGCTTCTTGGCACAGGCCGCAGTAGATGCACTTCGTCATATCGATGTCGTAGCGCGTCGTCCGGCGGCTGCCATCGTCGCGCGGTTCGGCTTCAATCGTGATGGCCTGCGCCGGGCAAATTGCTTCGCAGAGCTTGCAGGCAATGCAGCGCTCTTCGCCGTTGGCATAGCGGCGCAGCGCGTGCTCGCCGCGGAAGCGCGGGCTGATGAAGCTTTTTTCGTAAGGATAGTTAATGGTCGCCTTTTTCTTGAACATGTAGCTAAAGGTCAGCGCCATGCCCGATACGAGTTCGGCGAGCAGGAAACTCCGCGCGGTCGCGCCTAAGGATGCCATGACTGGATCACTCCCTCATTACTGCGCGCGCGCCTTACGGCGTCGGCAACCAATCGAACGCCACCAGCACCCCGGCGACGAGAACCACGTAGAACAGCGAGAACGGCAGGAAAATCTTCCAGCCTAAACGCATCAGCTGGTCATAGCGGAAGCGCGGGAAGGTGGCGCGGACCCACAGGAACCCGAACAGCAGCAGGCTGATCTTCAGCGCAAACCAAATCGGGCCGGGGATCCAGTTAAACGGTGCGATGTCGAGCGGCGGCAACCAGCCGCCGAGGAACAGGATCGACCCCATCGCCGACATCAGGATCATGTTGGCATATTCGCCCAGGAAGAATAGGGCGAAGGTCATCGACGAATATTCGGTGAAATACCCACCGACGAGTTCCGACTCCCCTTCCGGCAAATCGAACGGCGAACGGTTCGTTTCGGCCAGAGCAGAGATAAAGTAGATGATGAACATCGGGAACAGCGGGATGAAGAACCAAACGCTCTTCTGCGCTTCCACGATCTTTGACAGGTTCAGCGAACCGACGCAGAGCAGAACGGTGATAATGACGAGGCCGATCGAGACTTCGTAAGACACCATCTGCGCTGCCGAGCGCAAAGCGCCAAGGAAGGAATATTTCGAGTTGGAGGCCCAACCGGCGATGATGATGCCATAAACCCCTAAGGAGGAAATGGCAAAGAGATACAGCACGCCGACGTTAATATCCGACAGTACCCAGCCCTGATCGACTGGGATGACCGCCCAGGCCAGCATTGCCAGAATGAAGGTTAACATCGGTGCCATAATGAACAGCACGCGGTTTGCCCCGGCGGGGATGATGGTTTCCTTCAGCAGCAGCTTCAGACCATCGGCCAGCGGCTGCAACAGCCCGAAGGGACCGACGACGTTCGGCCCCCGGCGCAACTGCATGACGGCCAAAACCTTGCGTTCGGCATAGGTGAGATAAGCCACTGCGACGAGCAGCGGCACAATGATCGCGACAATCTTGGCGACGACAATCGCCCCCGGAAGCGCGTAATCCTGCCAGAAATCAACCATAGGTCCCAACCCGCTCCAGCAGATCGTCGGGCTGACGCCCATGAACGAACAGAGCCGAACATTTGGCCATCGTTTCCGAGGCACGGCTGATCGGATCGGTCCGGTAATAATCGGCAATGGTAAACCCGTACGGCGCGGCGTTGATCGCCCCGGCCGTGCCGAATGGCCCCCAAGCCGCCGGAACCACCTGCCCTAGGGCCGCAAAACTTGGCGCGGTTTGCGCCAGCAAGGCCCGAAGTTCAGCAAGGCTATCAAATGGCAGCACTTTGCCGGTTAGGGCCGAGAGCGCCCGCAGGATCTTCCAGTCCTCCCGCGCCTCGCCAACCGGGAAGGTCGCCCGCTGTGCCCGCTGTGCCCGGCCCTCAAGATTGACGTAGGTGCCGTCCTTCTCGGTATAGGCAGCACCCGGCAGGATCACATCGGCCACGGCCGCGCCGCTATCGCCGTGATGACCTTGGTAGATCACGAAGGCGTTCTTCAGCGCGCTCGTATCGGCCAGATCAGCGCCCAAGAGATAGACGGTCTCCACCTCACCCGACGCTGCCCCGGCGAGAATCCCCGCAAGATCGCGACCGCCCGGTTGCGGTAGGAAGTTGAGGTCGAGCGCGCCAACGCGGCCCGCTGCCGTGTTCAGTACGTTGAAACCGTTCCAGCCGTCGCGGATCATGCCGTAGGCTTCGGCAATGCCGCGCGCTGCCGCCAGCTGCGCGGCACCATCGGGGCGGGTTAGCGCCCCCATCCCGATAATGACGACGGGATTCTTCGCCCCGCGCAGCACTTCGGCGAAGGGATGCGTGCCTTCCAGCAGCGAGTCCAGCACCAGCGGATCATTGCCAAGATCTTCGACCGGGTAGGTCAGATCGACCGTTGGCCCCACGGCGGCGACCGTCAGCGCGCCGGTTAGATAGCGCTTGCGCAACCGGGCATTCAGCAGCGGCGCTTCCCAGCGCGGGTTGCTACCGATCAGCAGCACCACGTCGGCCTGTTCCAGACCGGCAATCGTGGTGTTGAAGAGATAGCCTGCCCGCGCCCCGCCGCCGATGGCGGCACCATCGGTGCGGCACTCAAGGCTGGTCACGCCAAGGCCGGTCAGCAGCTGCTTTAGCGCAAAAGCACTTTCAGCATCGATCAAGTCCCCGGCCAGGGCGGCGATTTTCTGCGGTGCCGTCTGGGTCAGCTTCTGGGCGACCACCGACAGGGCTTCCGGCCAATCGACCGCGACCAGTTTGCCATTTTTGCGCACATAGGGCCGATCCAGGCGCCGCTTCTTCAGACCATCGACGGCATAGCGCGACTTATCAGCCAGCCATTCTTCGTTGATGTCTTCATTGAGGCGCGGCAGCACGCGCAGCGCTTCGCCGCCGCGCACATCGACGCGGATATTGGTACCGACCGCGTCCAGCACATCGACCGACTCGGTCTTGCGCAGCTCCCACGGGCGGGCGGCATAGGCGTAGGGTTTGGAGGTGAGCGCGCCGACCGGGCAGAGGTCGATGACATTGCCCGATAGTTCAGAGCTTACGGCCTTCTCGATGAAGGTGCCGATTTCCGTATGCTCGCCGCGCCCGGTCGCGCCCAAATCCGGCGCACCCGCCACTTCAGAGATGAAGCGAACACAGCGCGTGCAATGGATGCAGCGGTTCATGAAAGTTTTAATCAGCGGGCCGAAGTTTTTATCCGGCACGGCGCGCTTATTTTCCTGAAAGCGCGACCCGTCGCGGCCATAGGCCATCGCCTGATCTTGCAGATCGCACTCGCCGCCCTGATCGCAGATCGGGCAATCGAGCGGGTGATTGATAAGCAGGAACTCCATCACCCCCTTGCGCGCCTTTTGCACCAGCGGCGTATCGGTCTTAATGACCATATTGTCGCCGGCGGGCATAGCGCAGGAGGCAATCGGCTTCGGCGCCTTTTCCATTTCCACGAGGCACATGCGGCAGTTGCCCGCGATAGACAGCCGTTCGTGATAACAGAAGCGCGGAATTTCCTTTCCGGCGGCCTCGCAGGCCTGCATGACGGTCGCCCCTGCCGGGACTTCGACCTCGATGCCGTCGACTGTGAGTTTTGGCATAGCGCTACTCGCCCCTTATTCCGCTGCCTGCGCTGCGACGCCTTGGCGGTCGCGGATACGCTTTTCCATTTCCGGCCGGAAATGACGGATCAGCCCCTGGACTGGCCACGCCGCCGCATCCCCAAGCGCACAGATAGTGTGCCCTTCGATCTGGCGGCTCACTTCTTCCAGCATGTCGATTTCGCCGATGTCGGCCTGGCCTTTGACCATGCGTTCCATCACGCGCCACATCCAGCCGGTGCCTTCGCGGCACGGCGTGCACTGGCCGCAGCTTTCGTGCATGTAG
>CAZNVY010000105.1:0-9873 GCA_964576605.1 uncultured Elstera sp.
GCTTCTCGCAGAAATCGTACATATCCTCGAACAGCGGGTCGAACTCGTTGACCGCATCGATGCCGAAGGCTTGCCGGGCGGTTTCCGGGCGGCCTGAGCGGCCAATCGGCGGCTCCAGCGGGTAGTCGGGGTCGGTGTTCGGCTTGACCAGATAGAATTCCAACTCCGGCGCCACCACGGGCTGCCAGCCCTTCGCTTCATAGAGCCGCAGCACCCGGCGCAGCACTTCGCGCGGGGAGATATCGACAACGCGGCCATCGGCATACACGCAGTCGGTAATCACCTGGGCGGTCGGTTCGGAATACCAGGGGACAAGCCGGATCGTATCCGGGTCCGGGCGCATGAACACATCCGAATTGGCCGGGTTGGTCACCGTTTCATCGGGCGGGTAATCGCCGCTGATCGTTTGCACGAAGATGGCTTCGGGGATGCGCAACCCCCGATCCCCAAAACTGGTGAGGAATTTGGGGGCAGGCAGAATTTTGCCGCGCGGAATGCCCGACATATCCGGCACTAAGCATTCGACTTCGGTAATATTATATTGGCTGATCCACTCAGCAAAACGGTCCATAAGGTCCTCGTCTGTCGTCCTCGTGCTGATCCTAAGCTGGAATCGCGCCGGACGGAAGCGGGGGCTGGCAGATGTGCGGGGCGGGCGCGCAGGCCGTTGCATCGCAACAGCGGTTTCGGTCATGCTGACGCCATGAAGCGCGTCGCCCCCACCCCCGCCGTCTCTTATTATGAAACCACCATCGCGCCGCCGCGCCCGCCGCGTGCCCGATTGCGCGGCGAGACGGAGGTGGATGTCGCCATTTGCGGCGGCGGCCTCTCCGGCGTCTCGACGGCGCTGCATCTGGCCGAACGCGGTTTGCGCGTGGCGCTGCTGGAAGCTGGGCAGGTGGGGGCCGGGGCGTCGGGCCGGGCGGGCGGGCAGATCCTCAATGGATTTTCTGCAGCGCAATCGGCGTTGGAAGAGCGCTATGGCCTCTATAAGGTGCAGCAGCTTTATGCCCTATCGGTGGAGGCGGTGCAGATGGTGCGCCAGCGGATCGCCCGCCATGCGATTGCCTGCGACCTGATGGACGGGGCGGTGACCCTGGCGATCAAACCCCGGCATCTTCGGGATTTTCGCACCGAAGCCGCCCGCATGGCCGAACATTACGGACAAGCCGGGCTGGAGGTTTGGGACCTCGACCAGACCCGTGCCATCGTTCGGTCGAACAGTTACCTTGGCGCGCTCTACGATCCCGAAGGCTGCCACCTGCACCCGCTGAATTATACCCTGGGATTGGCCCGCGTGGCCGAGGCGGCGGGGGCGATGATTTACGAGGAAAGCCGGGTGACGGCCTGGGCCTCCGGCTCCCGTCCGATGCTGGCGACCGCCGAAGGACGGGTCTATGCTCGGCATTTGGTCTTCTGCGGGAATGCCTATCTGGGACGCTTGGTGCGCAACCTATCGCCCCTGATAATGCCGGTCGCCAGTTGCATCATCGCTACCGAACCCTTGGGTGACCGGCTACAGGCTTGCTTGACCCGGCCAGTTTCGGCCTGTGATGCCAATATTGTTCTGGATTATTTCCGACCCACCGGGGACGGTCGGTTGCTCTTCGGGGGACTGGCGAATTATTCCGGGCGGGAGCCGCGCGACATTGTGCGGGCGCTGCGTCCGCGATTGCACCGGGTCTTTCCGCAGGTCGCCGATGCGAAGATCGAATTCGGTTGGGGTGGGCTGATCGCCATTACCCCCCGACGCGAACCGCAGATGGGGCAGGTCGAGCCAAATATTTGGTTTGCCCATGGTTATTCAGGGCATGGTTTGGCGCTCGCCACCCTTGCCGGGGCTTTACTGGCCGAGGGGATTTGCGACCGATCCGACCGGCTGGCGCTGCTCGAATCCCTACCCCGACCAGAGTTTCCGGGCGGCCGCTTCCGCACCGCCGCCCTGGTCATGGGGATGTTGGCGATGCGGGCGCGCGATCTCGTGTAAGGCAATCACGCTGTAAAAGCTTAAAACCCGGTGAACAGCGCGACGCACAGATGACATTCTCTGAAAATGCGGTCATAATCGTAAGATAACAAACGAAGCGACACAGAGATTGCCCTGACATGACTACCCCTGCGGATCGAACCGTTACGGCCGAGACGGCGCTGAAGCGTCTGATCGAGATCGGCACGGCGCTGGCGGCGGAACGCAATCCTGATCGGCTTCTCGAACAGATTATCGTTGGGGCGAAGGAACTGTCGAATGCCGACGGTGGCACCCTATATCTGACGACGGAAAACGATAGTCTGCGCTTCGTCATTCTGCGCAATGATACGCTGGGGTTCGCCAAGGGCGGTACGACGGGCGAACCCGTGCAATTGCCCGAACTGCCGTTCCACCGCGCCGATGGCAGCCCAAACCATAATAACGTCGCGACCTATGCGGCCTTGACCCGCAAGATCGTCAATATCAACGACGCTTATCACGCCCAGGACTTCGATTTCTCCGGTACGAAGCGGTTCGATGAAACCACGGGCTATCGGTCGCAAAGCTTTCTGACCGTCCCGCTGTGTAATCACCTGGGCGATGTCGTTGGGGTTTTGCAGCTTATCAACCGTATCAACCCCGAAACCGGCACGGTCGATGTGTTCGGGGCCGATCTAGTACCGCTGATCGAAGCCCTCGGCAGCCAGGCGGCGATGGCGCTGACCAACCAGCAGTTGATTCTCGAACAGCGCAATCTGTTCGATGCCTTCATTAATCTGATGGCGGGTGCCATCGACGCCAAATCACCCTATACCGGCGGCCACTGCCAACGGGTTCCAGCCCTGACCGAAATGCTGGCGGCGGCAGCCTGTAAGGAGCGGGACGGGCCGTTCGCCAGTTTTGATCTGAACGAAGATCAATGGTACGAGTTGCGCGTCGCCGGCGGTCTGCACGATGTGGGGAAAGTGACAACCCCGGTCCATATTATGGACAAGGCGACCAAGCTCGAAAAAATCTGCGACCGGATTGAAGAGATCCGTGTGCGGCACGAGATTCTGCGCCGCGATGCCGAGATCGCCTATTGGCAGGGCCGCGCCGAAGGCGGGGACGAGGCCGCGCTGGCTGCAGCCCGTACCGCCCGGATTGCGGAAATCGATGAACAATTCGCCTTCCTACGGCAGGTGAATTTCGGCACCGAGTTTACGCCCGATGCGGCTGTAGACCGGATCAAGGCGATTGCCCAGCAGACCTGGACGCTGGAAGGGGAAAGCCGCCCGCTGCTGTTGGAAGACGAGGTGATGAACCTATCGATCCGGCGCGGCACCCTTAATACCGAAGACCGGAAGATCATCAACGATCATATCGTCTTGACAATCCAAATGCTGGAAGCGCTGCCCTTCCCGAAAATCTTGAAGAATGTGCCCGAAATTGCCGGCGGGCATCATGAGAAGATGGATGGCACCGGCTATCCCCGCGGTTTGAAGCGCGACGAAATGTCGTTGCCCGCGCGCATGATGGGGATCGCCGATATTTTCGAGGCGCTGACCGCCGCCGACCGACCCTATAAAAAGCCAAAACCCTTGTCCGAATCGATTGCGATCATGGCACGGATGAAGCAGGACCATCACATCGACCCCGAACTTTTCGATCTCTTCCTGCGCAGCGGCGTCTACCGCGACTATGCCGAAAAATTTTTGCTGCCTGACCAGATCGACCCGGTTGACATCGAGCAATATCTGTCGCCCAATTTCAATCCGAAGGGTGCCTGACAAATCCCCCCTGTCGGGAATCGGTTGCAGGCCCCTTGCAAAGCTGCCATGCTCGATTCACATGAATAAAACGCATGGCGACCGGGGGGTCTAAGCCCCGGGCAGCAGGATGAAGGGAGATTGGCGATGGATGTAATTCTTCTCACTTTGGCGGTGAGCCTGGCCGTTCTCCTGGGTGCCACGATGGCGATCAGCAAAGAACCTGTCCGGCAGGCGGTTCCGGTTCGGGTGCGCCGCGCGCGCCGCTAACCGGTTTCCCGTTTTTCGATCTTTGACCTTCGATCTTTGACCGTGGCATTCCGCGGCCAAAAGCTCTGTTGTGCGCTGCTTTTGGCCGTGCTTGCCGCTTGCTCGGCTCCGCCGCCGCCGCTTGGCTCCTCCAGCGCCTTAACCGGTCCGCCGTCTGCTACGGCTGAAACGGCCCCTAGCGTGCGCCTATCCCCTGCAGGGACGATTGAGGTGCCGGCTCCGCCAGCCCCAGTGGTTGCCGCTGCGCCGGTTGCTTTGGAGACCGGGAAGGCCACTTGGTATAAGCGGTCCCGACATACCCATACAACGGCATCGGGCGAGGCACTGGATGACCGGCTGTTCACCGCCGCGCACCGCAGCTTGCCGCTAGGAAGCTATGTGCGGGTGACCGATACCGCCAGCGGGAAGGATATTATCGTCCGGGTTAATGATCGTGGGCCGTTCACCGCAGGCTTTATCATCGATCTGAGCAAGGCGGCCGCCGAAACGCTGGGCGTTCTCCGCGATCATAAAATGCTAGTGGCGCTAGAGCCTGTCGCGCCCCCGGCGGCGGCCGACCACCCGGCGCGCCTTGTGTCAACCTTGCCCACCGGCAGGGCGGCCCTCGCGGCGCTCACCCCGACCAAGGCCAAGCCAGGGGCCAAGCCCCCCGCAGGGAAGCCTGTTCCCGCGAAAGCTGGGGCGGTTAAGGTCAAGCCGGTTCCCGCCAAACCCGCCCCAACCAAAGTTGCGGGCAAGCCGTCTGACCCGAAAACGGCCAAACCGGCCCCGGCCAAGTCTGCGGCGAAGACCCCCTAGGGGCAGGAATCTGTTCCGCGCCAGAGTTAAGGCGGGCGGCTCTACCGTTCCGTCAATTTGAACTCGATGCGCCGGTTGCGGCGGCGCGCCGCCTCGTCATCGCGGGGATCGAGCGGTTGGAACTCCCCAAAGCCGGTCGCGGCCAGCCGATCTGCCGGAACGCCCTGATCGATCATGAAGCGCACGACCGAAATCGCGCGGGCGGTAGAAAGCTCCCAGTTCGACGGGAACTGCAGCGTGCGGATTGGCACCCGGTCGGTATGGCCATCAACCCGCAACACCCAGTTCAGATCGGCGGGGATGCGCGGCGCGACCTGCTTAATGGTTGCGGCCAGACTGGCCAATTGACTGCGCCCAGCGTCTCCCAAGTCTGCCGAACCGGCATCGAACAATACTTCTGACTGGAAGACGAAGCGGTCACCGACGATGCGCACGTCTTGCCGTTCGCCCAAAACTTCGCGCAGCTTACCAAAGAACTCGGATCGATAGCGCGCCAGTTCTTCGACCTTAGAGGCGAGGGCCGCGTTCAGCCGCCTGCCCAGATCGGCAATTTGGACCTCTTGTTCTTTGCTTTTGGCTTCCGAGGCTTCGAGCACACTGGCAATCCGGGCCAATTGATCGCGTAAGGCCGCAATCTGACTATTCAGCAGGTCCACCTGTCGTTTGGCATCGGCGGAAAGGGCTTTTTCGCGCGTCAGTTCCCCCGCTTGGGTTTCGCCGCGTGCCAGCAGTTCGGCCAGTTGAATGTCGCGCTGGGCAATGTCGCGTTGTGCCAACAGGGTGCGTTCTTCCGAGGTGGCGAGCCGGGCTTCCAGTTCTTTGGAGCGGTCGCGCAGGGCACCCAACTGCCGATCCCGTTCCTCGACCTGACCGCTGAGGCTGCCGACCCGCGCCTCTAACTCGGCCCGGACCCGGCGCAGCGCATCAATATCGGCCCGCAGCAGCGCGAGGTCCTTCAACTGCAGTTCGATGGTGGCCTTATCGGCCTGCATGACCCGATTTGCGGCTTCCAAATCGGCGGCGGTTTTCTGGTTCAGGCCTTGAAGTTCGGCCAGTCGGGCATTGGCGTCGTTCAGCCGCCCGGTCAGCGTATCCCGCTCGGCCATAACCGCCGCTAGCCGGGCGATTGCCTCGTCGCGGGCGCTGGTCGCGCCCTGCAAATCGGCCGTCAACCGCCCCAGGCTCAGTTGCAGTTCGGCAGAATTGGCTTTTTCGAGCGCCAGCATGTCCGATAGTTGGGCGATCTGGTCGGTCAATTTCGACAGGGCTTCGTCCCGCCCTGATAAGGCCTGATTCAAAAAATACTGCGCGAGAACGAAAACCAGCACCAAAAATATGATGATAATCAGCAGCGTTGATAAGGCATCAACGAAGCCCGGCCAATAATCGACCGCATTGCCTTTTTGCCGCCGGGAAGAGCCGGGCATGGGTTAACGCTCCTGCTCTTCAGCCAGGGCAGCGATGGTCCGGGCCAGCAGGCGGATTTCGGCGCGTACTTCCCGGATCGTTTCGGCCCGACCGCTGCGGCTTTCTTCCAGTAACTGGCTTAAGTGCAGATCAAGATTGCGCAAATGGCTGCGCGATACTTCATCGATCGCCGTCGCCTTTTCGGGGCGGGCGGCGAGATGTTCGACCAGCGCGGTCAAAGCGGCATTGGTGGATTGTCGCCCTTCCTCGGTCCGGGCGAGGGTGCGTTGAAGTGCATCCAGACTATCGGCGGTCTGTTCTAGCAGTGCCTGGATATAGGCCGGGACAGAGGTATCCCCCTCACCCGTCGGCCCGCCGCTGCCAATGCGGGTTAGGCTGGCGAGCCATTCTTCCAGTTCGTTATAGAAGCGGCTTTGCGCAGCCCCGGCCTGCAGGTCGAGGAACCCCAGCACCAACGATCCCGCCAACCCAAACAGCGAGGAGCTAAACGCGGTGCCCATGGCCGAGAGCGGCGTTGCCAGCCCTTGCTTGAGATCCTCGAAGGCGGCCACGGCATCGCCATTTCCGAACGAGAGTTTTCCGACCACATCGCCGACCGAACTAACGGTCTGGATCAGTCCCCAAAAGGTGCCGAGCAGTCCCAGCAGCACCAGAAGCCCGATCAGATAGCGCGAAATATCCCGCCCTTCGTCCAGCCGGGCACCAATACTATCCAGCAACGAGCGGGTAGCGGTGGCCGATAGGCTGAGGCGGGTGCGCCGTTCTCCCAGCATCGCTGCCATCGGGGCCAATAGCTTCACAGAAACCGAAACATTGGCGGCTTGATTGCGTTGATAGTTCTCCAGCCAGGCGATTTCCGGCGACAGCATCAATACCTGACGAACGATAAAAATGATTCCCAGCAGCAAAACCCCCAGAATAACCCCATTCAGGCCAGGATTATGCAGGAAAGCATCGCGCAAAACGCTGGACAGCGCCGCCGTGATGCCCGCCACCAGCGCTAAAAACAGCCCCATGCGGACAAGGTAACGGCGGGTTCCAGTCAATTGGTGCAGCATCACGGGGCCAGTCTTTGTCAAGTCGAGACACTAGGGAGTGGTGAGATCAATATCCACGCGGTCAGCAGGACCATCCGCAACCTGCGCCCCTAGGGCACGCACGTCGAGCCGAGCGGTGCTGATGCCTTTTTCGGCGAGGAAACTGCGCACGGCGAGGGCACGGTTCAGGGATAGGCGGCGGGACTGGCTGGCGGTTTCCGGCGTTCCGGCGGCATAGGCCGTAATCAGAACGCGCCGGTCGGGCTGGCTTTGCAGGCGTTTGACCATCGTATCGAGTGCCGCGCGGGCCGTTGTCGGCACGTCGGGACTATCGGGGAGGAATAGCACCCGTAGCCCGGTCTCGCTGGAAACTGGTGCAGGCGCAGGCCCTGGTGGCGTGCTGATCGCGGCGGTCTGAGGGGTCGGAGCCGGTTTCGGGGCTTCCGGCGGCGGGCCGGGGTCGGGCCTCGGAGCGACGGGTTTGCTTATCGCCTCTGGGGGTGAGGGGACCACCGGCTCCGGGGCGATCGGCGCGGTCGGGGCCAGGGCAGTCGGTGCCGCCGCCGGGGCGGCGGGTGCCACGGGTGAAGCCAGCGCGGGAGAGGCGACCGCCCCTGCGGGGGCAGGCTTTGCCTTCGGCGGCGGGACTTGATTTAACTTGCTTCGCGGCGGGGCAGGCGGGGCGGGCAGAAAACCAACCCCAACGCCGGGGCGGGGGCCTGCGCCCCCCAGGGAGGATAAAACATCCTCATCCACAATGACCGCGCTATTATTCCGCCCGGCCCCATAGAGTTGGGCCGAAGCGGGAAGGGTAGCAAGTGGCAGGCCGATCAGCAAAGCGCCGGACAATAGGCGGCCCCCCCATGGCGACCCTTGCCGGTTCAGCGGTTTGCCCATGCCTGCCCTCTCCCATTCCAGCCGGTGATCTGGCGCGAAGCCTACGCGCGGCGCGGGTGAAAATCTAGCCTGCGCTTAGGCTTTCGCCGGATCTTCCGTCGCCGCCTCTGGTTTTGTGGCCGGACGCGAGGTGGGCGGGGTGGCCTTGCGCAGCAATTGTCCGAGCTTATGGTGCAATTGGTCATTGGCGGCCAGCACGCTGTTGGTGGCCATCATCCGGTTACCGCCGGTCAGATCGGAGATATAGCCCCCGGCTTCCTTCACCAGCAGCATCCCTGCTGCCATATCCCAGGGTTTCAGTCCTTCTTCCCAATAGCCATCAAGGCGCCCCGCGGCGACATAGGCTAGGTTTAAGGCCGCGCCGCCGAAGCACCGAATGCCCCCGGTTTGCGGCATGACCGTGGCAACTTGTTTCAGAATCCGCTCATGCCCTGCCGATCCGGCGACCGGTAACCAGCAGCCGACCACAGCGGTTGGCAGATCGCGGCGGGCCGAGACGCGCAGACGGAAATCATTCAGGAAGGCCCCGCCGCCCTTTTCGGCGTGGAACAACTCGTGTTTCACGGGATCGAGCACGACCGCCGCAATGATTTCCCCCTCGCGCTCTAGCGCAATGGAGATAGAGAAATGCGGAATCCCGTGCAGGAAATTGACCGTGCCATCCAGCGGATCGATGATCCAACGGTTCACGCCGTCGCCTTTGACCTCGCCGCCTTCTTCCAGCAGGAAACCATAGCCCGGACGGGCCTTTTCCAGCTCGGCGCGCAGGGTTTCTTCGGCTTTCAGGTCAGCCTGGGAAACGAAGTCGGCCACGCCTTTGCGGCTGACCTGCAGCTTTTCCACTTCCCCGAAATCGCGCACCATGCGGATTGCAGCGCGTTCCGCCGCCTTGGTCATAACGGTAATAATGGCCGACCGCGCCATGATCCAACCCTTTCAAAGAACGACGCGGATCGGGACGGCCCGACCCGCGCTACAGCAAATCCCATGCGGGGGTCTCACCCGCGACGACGCATTTGCTAAAAAACAAACTAAAGCGTTTGTCCTGCGCCAGAGCGCCCGAAAACGCTCTGAACAGGACCGCGGCGCAGAAGACGCCGCCGATATTTTAGCCCTTAAAGCGTTCGACGTAAGAACAATCTTCCGTCGCAACCACAACCTTAATCCCCGCTTCCACATGGGGCGGGATCATGATGCGCATTCCGTTTTCAAGCTTACCCGGCTTGTAGGAGGAGGAGGCGGTCTGCCCCTTCACCACCGGATCGGCTTCCACCACTTCCAGCACCACATGCTGCGGCAGGCTGACGGTGATCGGGTTGCCTTCGTGCAGGGCGATATTGACCTTCATGCCATCCTGCAGCCACACGGCCGAATCGCCCATGACTTCGCGCGGCACGGCGATCTGTTCATAGGTTTCTTCGTCCATGAAGGTCAGGCTGACATCGTCACCGAACAGGAAACGGAAATCCTGTTCGTCGATGCGCACCCGCTCCACCTGCTCACCCGAGCGATATTTTTCGTTGGTCTTAATGCCGGTGCGAATGTCGCGCATCTCAACCTGAACGAAGGCGCCGCCCTTGCCGGGGCTGACATGCTGCGCCTTCAGTACGGCCCAGAGCTTGCCGTTATGTTCCAGCACATTGCCCTGGCGCACCGCTTCGAGCAGGCCGGGCACGCCGAGGGCCGAGTCGGCGCGCAATTCCAGCGGGTCGCAGAAGTCATCATC
>CAZNVY010000106.1:0-8231 GCA_964576605.1 uncultured Elstera sp.
GGCCGCTAGGTCGAAATAATCCATCGCGCGGGTGATATAGAGGTAGGAATTGGCGTCGAACCGATCCACAAAGGCCGCGCCCTGGTGGCGTAAATAACTCTCTACCTGAAAATCCGCATCAAAACCAAAGGTCACCGCACTGCGGTTTTGCAGCGACCGGCCAAACTTGCGGTGCAGGGCCGGCTCCGACAGATAGGTGATATGGGCGGCCATCCGGGCAACGGCCAACCCGCGCGCCGGTTGGCAGCCGGCCTCTGGGTAAGTGCCGTCGCGCCAATCCGGATCGGCCATAATCGCCTGGCGACCAACCTCGTGAAAGGCGATATTCTGCGCCGAATGCCGGTAAGAGGTGGCAATGGGCACCGCTGCAAACACCTTTTCCGGGTAATGGGCCGCCCAGGACAGAACCTGCATCCCGCCCATTGACCCGCCAACGACCGCGAACCATTGGTCGATGCTGAAATGCCCCAACAGCCGTTCTTGAGCGCGCACCATATCGTTAATCGTGATAACGGGAAAATCGATCGCATAGGCCTTGCCGGTCGCCGGGTTCACCGCCAATGGGCCGGTTGACCCCATACAGCCGCCGATCACATTGGAACAGACGATGAAATAGCGTGCCGGGTCCAGCACTTTGCCGGGTCCGATCAACAGGCTCCACCATCCATCGCGCCCGGTGATCGGGTGTTTTTCCGCCACATACTGATCGCCGGTCAGGGCGTGGCAGATCAGAATAGCATTGCTGCGGTCGGCGTTCAGCGTGCCGTAGGTGGTAACGGCCAAGCTAAAAGGAGCCAAACTCTGACCGCTGTCCAGCGGCAAGGGGGCATCGAAACGGATGATTTGCCGCGTTGCGGCAGGGGTATTAGAAAGCGTCATAACGGGCGGTTACCACTCCCAAAGGCCGCAGGCGGCGGCCAACTCTTCGGAACCAAGGGCGCATAGAATGCGCAAGCCGCAGGCGGCGTCAATGATTGTTTTAGCGACACCGCCCCGATAGCAGGCCGTCGCATCATCACGTAATATTGGGAAAATAGCCGAAAGAACTTACCTGTGCTCGACGCCCGATTTTGCTAACGAGGATAGGCCCCCTGGGGCCATCGGTAATAGGCCGCCGATCTCATTGGTAAATCACGGCAGCGTTATCAGCCTGCTGCCGTGAAAACGTTAACCTCACCCGGCCCAAACATTAGGGACGGAGCACCTAGCACTACTTTGGTAGATTTTTAGGGTGTATGATTTTCCTGAATCCTGATCCAGAAGCTTGGGGTAGCGAGCACGCTCTTGCTCCAGCGCAGCTAGGCGATCCGGGACCGCGGTGGAAGCGGGGGGAGCAAATCGACAGATCAAGACGCATGGACAGACCAGACGGACTGGTCTAGGAGAGGCATCATCCGCTTCTAGACAACGTCAAGGCCATGATCGAGATTTCCAGCACCGTATCGGCCTCTAACGATCCGCTCTCCACCGAAATTGACGGGGAGCTGGTCATGATGGACATGGAGAGCGGCCAATATTTCAATCTGGACCGAATCGGCACTGTGATCTGGCGGGAATTGGCGCAGCCCCAAACGGTGGCCGATCTGTGCCAGTTCTTGGTCGAACGCTACGAGGCACCGGTCAGCGAGATCGAGCGCGATGTGTTGGACCTACTGCGGCAAATGGCAGATAAAAAGTTAATCCGCGTGCACCCCTGACCGCTGGAACGAGGATGCCGCCCCGACCGCAGCCCGTCCCCGACCGGATTTACCACGAGGGCGGCCAGATCATGGCCGATTGGGCCGATATTGCCGGGATCGACCCTACCCTCCCCTTCCTGGCGGACCGTATCGCCCAGGCCGGTCGCCTTTGGCAGGCCCCCTTACCGAATGCGAATGGGTCGGTCGCACCGTCGGCGCTGATCCTGCACGCGGGGCGCTGCGGCTCTACCCTGGTGTCGCGCAGCCTATCGCGGCTCTCCCGCTGTCACCTCCTGTCCGAACCCCAGGCTCTGAACGATGTGCTGGGCGTGGATGGCCCCTGGCCCTTCCTGCCACGCCCCGAACGGCGGGAGGCCGCCCGGCGGGTGGTGGCAGCACTGGCGCGGGCTGCCCGGCCAGATCAGGATCGGGTCATCTTGAAACTGTCCAGTTGGAACGCCCTACACCTTCCCCTGCTCGAAGAGATATTTCCCGGGATTCCAAAACTCTTCATCTACCGCCAGCCGTCAGAAATCCTGGTTTCCTTGCGGGAGGAGCCTGCAGGATGGATGCGGCGTGCCGAGCATCGGATACAGGCCGGGCTTTTCCTTAGGATACCGCCCGCGCAGGCGCTAACGACACCCCTGGCCTTCGCGGCACAGGTGTTGGAGCGCATCCTGTCGGCGGTGACAGAGAGCATAGGGTGCCCGGAGCAAGCAGACGAATGGTTACTCGTCCCCTACGACACGCTGCCCACCGCCGTTACGGCGCGCATCCTGCCGTGGTTGGGGTTTGAACCGACCGAGGCCGAGGCTGATGTCCTGACCAGTTCTCTTAATATCTATGCCAAAGACCCGACGGCGCAGCGGCCTTTTCAGCCCGACAGCCCCCGCAAGCGCGCCGCGATGACGGCGGACCTAGCGGATCTGGTCCGTGATCTATTGTGTGAGCCTTATGAACGCTTAGAGAGTCTGCATCGACAGGCGGTCGGGGGGCGCGGGTGACGGAAATATTCCGCTACATGTATGGTGGGTTGATCGTCCAATCGACCGCACCCTTACCGTTGATAAGGTGTCGCCCGAATGATGCCACCGTCGATGTCGAGGTCACGTTCGGCCCCTTACCCACCCCCCTCGCGGCCTGTGTGCGGGCCAAACCACATTTTCAGATGTATGCCGATGGCACCTCGGTCCTACGCTCGCCCGAGGGTATCCGGTTGCTGTTCGACCGGGGCCGACACTTGCGGCTTGAGGTGCCCGATGGGCTGGACCCAAGGCTGCTGCAAAGCTGGCTCGTCGGGCCGGGCCTCGGCTTGATCCTGCATCAACGGGGGATACCGCCCCTGCACGCAAGCGCCGTCACCCTGGCGGGGCGCGCTATCGCGATTGGTGGGGACAGCGGGGCCGGTAAAAGCACGACGACCCGCGCCCTGCTGCAGCGAGGACACCGGTTGCTGGCAGAGGATCAGGCCCTGATCGATCCTGTCGCACAGCAGGTCTATCCCGGCGTCCCAGACCTGCGTCTCTGGGCGTCGGCGGCCCACCATTTCGGCGACCCGATGCCCGCGGACGCACGGGTCGGGACCGGCGAGGACAAGTTCACTATCCCATCGTTACGTGACCAGTTTGACGACGAACCACGGCCTCTGGCCGCCATATTCATCTTATCGCCCGATCCAACGGACCGACCGGCGGCGGATCGGTTGGGCAAGGCCCTCGCAGCCACCGCCCTGCACCGGCATGTCTACCGGCTGCGCCTCGCAACCTTCATGGGCCTGGGTCCAGGCATTTTCCGCTGGGCGACGACCTTGGCCGCCACAGTGCCGGTCTTCGTTCTTCGCCGCCCACACGACCTGACGCGGTTGGACGAACTTGCCGCCGTTATCGAGCAGGTGATGGAGTCCCGAGGATGAGCGCGATTGCAGGCGTCTGGTATCCCGATGGCCGTCCCGGTGCCATGAAAGATTGCGACCGGATCAGCCGCGCCCTGTCGCTCTATGGTCCCCATCGCGAGGGGCGCTGGAATGGGGGCGAAATTGCCCTTGGCCATCGGCTCATGCGGTTCCTGCCGGAAGACCGTTTCGACCGTCAGCCCTTGGCTGGTCGGGGCGGGCGGCTACATCTGGTCGCCGATTGCCGTATCGACAACCGGGAGGACCTCGGCCGGGTGTTGGGCCTTGATGCCAGTGAACAGGCGATGATGTGCGATGCCGCCTTCATCCTGGCCGCCCTAGAGCGTTGGGGCGAAGGGGCTTTGGATCGGCTGTGCGGTGATTTCGCCTTTGCGGCCTGGGACAGCGATGCCCGCACCCTCCTCTTGGCCCGCGATCCTGTCGGCAACCGCCCCCTGCATTATCATGCCGGACAGGGCTGGTTCGCCTTCGCCAGTATGCCGAAAGGGTTATTGGCCCTACCGGACGTGCCCACCGGCCCCGATCCGGCGCGGTTGCTCACCTGGCAGATGTTGCTGCCGCTGCAAGGTGCCAACAGCTTTTACACAGGGGTCAGCCGACTGGACATCGGGCATCTGGCAATTGTCACGGCCGATGGCCAGGTTCAGGATCGCCGCTACTGGACCCCGACGGCCCTCCCCAGACGTTCACACATTCGGGGTAATGACGATGCCGACGGCCTGCGCGACGTGCTGGATGAGGCGGTGAAGGCGCAAGTACGTGGCACCGGCGGCACCGCCTTGATGCTCAGTGGCGGTTTGGACAGCGCGGCTCTGGCCAGCAGCGCTGCCCCTTTATTAGCCGCCGCAGGACAACGCCTCCAGGCCTATACCAATGTGCCCGCATCCGGTGAGCAGAGCATCTGGCACTCCGGGCTGCTGACCGATGAGGGGCCATTGGCGGCCCGGATGGCGGCACATCATCCGAATATCGACCATCATCTGGTCCATGCCTATGATGCCGACCTGCTGCCGCTTCTCGAACGGATGATTTTCCTGGCCGATCAGCCGGTGATGAACCCGCTCAGTACCGCCTGGATGCATGAAATCTATCTCCGGGCCGCGCGGGCAGGGGCGCCTGTCGTTCTGACGGGCACGTCCGGTAATATGGGCCTGACCTATACGGGCGAACATCTACTGATCCAGCACGCGGCGCGTCTGCGCTGGCGCGCGCTTTGGCGGGATGCCGATCTGCTCGTCTCAGCCGGCATTCATTCCAGTCGGCGGGTAGCGCTCCGCGCTGCTCTCCGGCCGCTACTGCCGCTTGGGCTGCTCTCCCTCTGGCACCGGGTTCGGCACGGTGGCGCGGTCAGCCCGTCCCCCATGCTCCCGGTGCAGTGGAATAATCCGCAGGCCCAGGCCCTGTTCCAGCAGACCGTCGGCCCACGATACCCGTTCAATCGTCTCACCACCTGGCAGGCATGGCATGATCTGATCATGCAATGCCGTGATCCGGGGCCGCTGAACGCGGCCGCCAATGCCGGGTACGGGGTGGACCGGCGCGATCCAACCTCGGACCGGCGGGTTCTGGCCTTCTGCCTATCGCTGTCGGAAGACCGCTATCTGCGCAACGGGCGCTGCAAGGACGTCTTCCGGCGGGCCTTTTCAGACCGGATACCAGCGGAAATCCTGGATAATCCGCAGCGGGGGATGCAGACGGCGGACTGGAAGCCGATATTGTTAAAAGCCCGATCGGCAATTCAAGCCGAACTGGCACAACAGGCGCGGATTACGGCCTGCACCGATCTGATCGACCTAGACAGTCTCAAAACACTGGCCGACACGCTCGACGACGCCGCCCCGGACGATTGGCACTCCGTGCAGCGTCACTACCTAAAACTGGTGCGGGGCCTGTCGAACGGTCTGTTCACGCGGCGTGCGGTTGGCGGAAATTAAGGGATCATTCCCGTCATGGGACAGAGGCACCAGACGCTAGGCTGGTTCCGCCCTCGTTCAACAGCACGAGAGAACGCCGGGCAAGGCTCGACACGGTGGTCCGCACGGCCTCCCCATCCAGGCCCGTCAGGGCGGGAAGGTCGTCGATCTGCCGGGTGCCATGCGTCAACAGGGCCGCCAAGACGGCCCGTTCCTGCGCGTCCAGCGCAACCTTGCCGCCATTGAAAGGGATACTGCCCCCGTCTTCCACGGACAGGGCCACATCCTTGGACGCTAGAGGCAGAACCCAGCAATCCGATGCCAAATCGCTCGACAGCCCCAGATTGAAGGGCGGCTTTATCCGGCGTTCCTGGGCAAAGCTGGCCAGGAACGACCGCAGATCGACCGTATCGGCGAGGCGGCGAAACAGGGCGCGCAACGCCTGCTCGGACTGGTCTATCTCTGCCGACGTACCATAGACGGGAATATCGGGGTCGAGATCAACCCCTGGCATTCCGTTTCCGGCCAGCCATTTCAGCAAATCCGATCCCCGTGGCCATAGCAGAGAATTGGTCAGGTGCAGGGAAGCCTCCCCCGCCACCGACGCGCGATGCACCTCGCCACGCGGAATATAAAGAATGTCGCCCGGCTCCAGCAGCGCCTCCCACTGCACGGGGGGCAGCTGCTCGTCCGCGATCACCGTCGACTGCGCGCACGCGTCGGGGCGCTGCCCATAGCAGAACCATCTTTTATGTCCATGCAGATGCAAGACTAAAACGTCATGCAGATCATAATGGGCGCGAAACGCGCTCTCTCGCCCGAAACTGGCGTAAAGATTGGTCTGGATGCGGGCGGGTAGCGCCTGTTCCAGCATCGCGATCAGGGCGGCTAGGGTGGGCACCGTGTGGTGCACCTGGTTCAAAGCGATGCTTAACCCATCCTGGCAGAAGCGCTGCAACTGATCGGGCAGAACAACCCGCTTCAGATCCGGGCCGACATAGCTCCACATTTCGCGGGGTAGATCACGCCCCCGCCGCACGATACGGGTTCGATCATCCAGCAGACGTTCGGACCCCAACAGCGTATTGAAGACAGACCAGGGCAGAAGCGCGCTGAAGCGAGAAGCGTTGCCGGTGCGGATATGGACCCGGCGACGGTCGCGAACCGCATCATGGAAGAGGGCCGGGTCATGGGGGGCCAGAAGGGCCGGTAGGGATGGGATCATAGCCGCAGCTTATTCGGGCGGATGGGCGACATCTACGGGTGCCAGTCCTCAGCCCCCTTACGCTGCTTTATGATGGCTGATTAGCGTCGAGGTCGCCGATGGCAACGCCACCGGCCTGCGTCGTGGTGACGACATCCAGCACGTCCAGCACGGGCCGGGTCCACGGAGCTTTGACGGGCATCGCCGCCTCGGCGGGGGACGCATCGGGGACGGGAGCTGTCGCCATATCGGAGTCTCCAAACACAGTAGGGGCTTACTCCGTTCATAAACGGCCATTCATGACCAGACGTCAAGCCTGATACAAGCCCCGCCCAGGCACGCAAAGAGCACGCCCAATATAGTAGCTAAACTGTAGCTACTAAACCAAAACAGCTTAACCGTTTCCAGTTAAGCTGTTGAAAAATCTGGTGGAGCCGATGAGAGTCGAACTCACGACCTCTGCAGTGCGATTGCACGATCTAGGGTTTTTCCTGGTGACACGGCCTCTTTCCCATTCTTACTATCCGTTGATATAAAATAGAAATTGCCTTACCGTGAGTGTATAGGTGAGGGCCGTTTTTACCCCGTTTTTCCGCCTTCTGGTGACATAGTGGTGACACAGAAACGGCCTTTTCTCGTTTTCTCTCAAGGGTTAGGCCCGTGGCAAAACTCACAAAACGCCTCGTTGATACCTTGAAATCGGCTGTATATACCGAGCGTTTATATACCTGGGATAGTGAGATTAAGGGGTTCGGGCTGCTGTCTTTGCCGTCCGGGGTGCATAGTTTCATTTTCGATTATCGGAATGCCGCCGGACAAAAGCGCCGCGCGACCATCGGGAAAACCGGAGCATTAACCCCAGAGCAGGCCCGGCAGATTGCCGAGGAGTGGGCGGCAACCGTGCGGGCCGGGGGTGATCCGCTGGAGAGTAAAAAGGCCAAGCGGGAAGCCCTGACCGTGGCGGACCTGTTAGACCGCTACCTTGCCTCCGCCCAATTCGCCGCGAAATCCGACACTGCCCGCCCGATTGACCGGGGGCGGATCGAGCATCACCTAAAGCCACTTGTCGGGGCGGTTCTGGCAGAGAGCCTAACCCTAGAGCATGTCCGCAAAGCCTTTGCTACGATCCGCGACGGAGGCAATCGGAAAACCCTACCGAGCGGCAAGCCTCGCGGATTAACCCGCGTCCGGGGAGGCCCTACCGCCGCGCGTGACTGCATTATCGTTCTGCGAACCGCGTTGAACTGGTCGGTTTCGGAAGGGTTGATTAAGGAGCATCCGGCGGGGGCATTCAAACTGCCGGGCGGCAACGCACGCGAAGCCTTCCTAGACGATCCGAACGATTATGTGCGGTTGTTTGAGGCCCTTGCTCACTTGGAAGAAGAACGGCGCATTCGCCCGGCGGTGGCGGATGCTTTCCGCCTTATGGCGATCACCGGCGCGCGCCCGACCGAAATTAGCCGCTGCCAGTGGAAGCATGTCGATTTGAGGAGCGGGGCGATCATCCTTCCCCCCTCGCGCCA
>CAZNVY010000106.1:8252-9744 GCA_964576605.1 uncultured Elstera sp.
GGCAAGGCAACCGGCAAGAACCGCATCATTCCCCTGCCTGCCGTCGCGCAAGAGATTCCCGCCCGCCAGCCACCGGGCGAACCCGACGCCTTTGTGTTTCCCGCCAGCCGGGGGAAGGGATCGATAAGCTACCGCAAGGATTGGGCAGAAAAGGTGATCCCCACCGCTGGGCTTTCGCCCGATCTTGTGCCCTATTCCTTGCGGCATTCGGTGGCGTCTTGGTTGGCGTTAGACGGGGCGCAAGCCGCGCAACTCATGGCAGCGCTGGGGCATTCCCAGCTTTCAACCACGCAACGCTATATCCATTTCGCCAATAACGCCCGCGCCGAACTGGCGGAACGCGCCGCTGCCCCCGCCTTGGCCGGGATGCGCGCGGCAGAGGGGAAGGCAGCAGGGGTGGTGGTGGCTCTCCCGCGCAAAGCCCTCGCCTCCGATAGCAAATAATAGTATCATCGGGTCACAATGGGAAAACACGAGAAAACCCATGCCGCGATTTTTGCCGATCCCGTGCGCGCAAATGTGCTTTGGAGCGACATAGAGGCGCTGTTTCTCTCCTTCGGGGCGGACGTTTCGGAAGGGCGAGGGTCGCGGGTACGGGTTAGTCTTGCGGGTATTGACGCGGTTTTTCACCGCCCGCACCCGCAGAAGGAAACCGACAAGGGAGCGCTTAAATCCGTTCGGCGCTTTCTGAGAGAAGCAGGATACACGCCATGAACACCTTAGAGCACAAAGGCTATATCGGGCTAATCGAGCTAGACGCCGAGGCAGGCTTGTTTCATGGCGAGGTTATCAACACCCGCGACGTGCTCACCTTTCAGGGGCGCACGGTGGAAGAGTTGAAAACCGCCTTTTCCGATACGGTTGAAGATTATGAGGACTGGTGCCGGGCGCGCGGTAAGACGCCCGAAAAGCCCTATTCCGGTAAACTCCTCCTGCGGATCAAACCCGACCTTCACCGCGCCCTGGTAGCAGCGGCGGCGCGTTCGGGCAAAAGCCTGAATAGCTTTGTTTCGGACAGTCTGGAAAAGGTGGCGTCATGACGGAATTACGCGCCTTTGCTGATCTAAAAGCGGAATGGCTGACCGATCCCGCCTATGCGGCAGAATATGAACGCCTGGGGCCGATCTATGAGGCTGCCTTTAGCGTTGCGGAAGCCCGGCGTAAACGCAGACGGAAGACCAAAGCAACCGGAGGAAGCGCTTATGATTGACTGGCGCAAATTGTATATGACCTATCAAACGCTCAATCTTTCGCAGGCAGTCGATATTTTCGTAAACTCCAATGAGGCGGAATTAAAGACCGCCCCCCGATCTGAACAGAACCGCGTCAAAGAGCAACGCGCGGCTGCAAGAACAGCAATATTACAAGCCCTTCACGCTCACTCGTTCAGGCATGGTCGAGTAGGTAATAAATATATGGACACAGGGTCAGATTGCATAATTATTAAAAGAGAGTCTTTTCTTGAATGGTGTCTTAAAATAGGCGTGAGCTT
>CAZNVY010000107.1:0-9459 GCA_964576605.1 uncultured Elstera sp.
CGCTCGTCGTCGGGAGCCGCGTTATAGCCCTGACCCCAAAAACGCGCAAGAACCTTTTTCAAAAATAATTCTTAGGAACCCGTCAGCCGCCGAAAACCGACCAGCCCGCCCGCTGCGCCAACAGTTCTAGGGCACGGGTGCCCAGGGCGGAATTGCCGTTGGCGTTCAGACCGGGCGACCAAACCGCGACCGCCGCCTGCCCTGGAACAATCGCTAGAATTCCGCCGCCAACGCCACTCTTGCCCGGCAGACCGACGCGATAGGCGAAATCCCCGGAGGCATCATAATGGCCGCAGGTCAGCATCAGCGCATTAATCCGCCGCGCCCGTTCGCGCGAGACCACCGAGCCGCCGCGGATCACCCTCCCCCCATTGGCAAGAAACAGGCCGGCGCGGGCCAATTGGGCGCAGCTCATGGCAATCGCGCATTGATGAAAATAGACCCCAAGGGTCAGATCCACCGGATGATGCAGATTGCCAAAGGCGCGCATATAATTGGCCAAAGCCTGATTGCGAAACCCGGTCGCCTGTTCGGAGCGCGCCACGGTTTGATCGACTACCACCGTCTCATCATCGGTCAGGAAACGCAGAAAGCGCAAAATTTCACCGAGCGCCTCGCGCGGTTGATGCCCGGCCAGCAGGCTATCGGTGACCACAATCGCCCCGGCATTGATGAAGGGATTGCGCGGGATGCCCTTCTCCTGCTCCAGCTGCACAATCGAGTTGAAGGCCGTGCCTGACGGCTCCCGCCCGACCCGTTTCCACAGCGCATCCCCCCATTTCCCAAGCGCCAGCGCCAGAGTGAACACTTTCGAGACGCTTTGAATGGAAAAAGCTTCCTCGGCGTCGCCCACCGTCAGCACATCCCCCGCCACTGTCGCGACCGCTAAACCGAACTTCAGCGGATCGACGCGGGCAAGCTGCGGGATGTAATCGGCCACCACCCCCTCGCCCCGGCGGGCGGCAAGGTCGGCATAGACCCCCTCGATCAGCCGGTGCAGATCGGGTGCGGAAAGGGGCGGCATTCTATTCGCCGAGATCGGCCATACCGGTTTGCCGGAAGGGATTGGCCGGATAAACGCCCAAAACCTTCACTTCCCGGCTGAAAAACCGCAGCTCTTCCAAGGCAAGGCGCATCGACCGTTCGTCCACATGCCCCTCGGCATCCGCATAAAATTGCGCCGCGACGAAATTGCCGCCGACCATGTAGCTTTCGAGCTTGGTGAGATTGATGCCATTGGTGGCAAATCCGCCCAGCGCCTTATAGAGCGCCGCCGGGACCGACCGCACCCGGAAAACGAAGGTGGTGATGCACGGCCCTTCCGCCGGATCGGGAATCTCCGCCACACGGCCAAAAACCAGCATCCGGGTCGTATTATGCTTGGCGTCTTCGATATCGGGCCGGACAATCTCTAGCCCGTAAAGCTCCGCCGAGAGGGAGGATGCGATGGCCGCCTGGGCAATATCCCCCGCCGCCGCCACTTTCGCCGCCGCGACCGCCGTATTGGCTTCGGCCACCGGCTCGAACCCATGCGCGCGCAAAAACCCTCGACACTGGCCCAGCGCCTGTTCGTGACTATGCACGGTCCGAATGCTGCTCAGGGTTGCCCCCTTGGGGGCGAGCAGCTGGTGATTCACCCGCTGAAAATGTTCGCCCACAATATGTAGCCCCGCCTTGGGCAGCAGGTGATGCACATCGGCCACCCGGCCCGCGAGCGAATTTTCGACCGGGATCATCGCCCGATCCGCTTCGCCATCGCGTACCGCCGCCAGCGCGTCCTCGAAGGTAGGAAAGGGGCGCGTCGCCACACCGGGGAAAAAGGCCCGGCACGCCAAGTCGGAATAAGCACCGGCTTGACCTTGGAAGGCGACGAGACGAAGAAGCTCGGTCATAGGGACCATCCTATCGCGGAAGAAGGCTTAATTGGCGCGGTTAATCAAGGCCCGCGCCTGTTCTAGATCGGCGGGCGTATCCACCCCCAGCGGATTTGTATGCACGAGTTTAACGTCGATCCGCAATCCAAGGGCCAGGGCGCGCAGCTGTTCCAGCTTTTCCTGCGCCTCCAGTTCGGCTACCGGTGCGGCAACGAAGCGGGCCAGGGCCGCACGGCGATAGGCATAAATCCCGATATGATGATAATGCGGCCCCTCGCCGGTCGGGATCGGCGCGCGGGAGAAATAAAGACCGCGGCCCAAGCTGGCCCGTTCCGACGCGCGCGCCAAAGCGATTTTTACGATGCTCGGCGCGTGCACATCCGCCGCATTGTGAATTTCGGCGGCAAGCGTCGCGATATCAACGGCGGGATCGGCCGCCAAAGGTTCGAGCACATTGCGCAGCACAGCGGGATCGAGGGTTGGGAGATCGCCCTGCAGATTAATAATCACATTGAAATCGCCGTCCGGATCCACCGTTTGCGCCGCCACATGCACCCGGTCCGACCCTGACGGCAGATCGGGATCGGTCAAAACCGCACTACCGCCCCGCGCGACGATCACATCATAAATCGCCTGATCGCCACAGGCGACCACCACCGGCCCCACTGCCGCCGCCACGGCGCGCCGCCAAACATGCACGATCATCGGTTCGCCCTGAATATCCGCCAGCGGTTTATCGGGCAAACGCACGGCCTTCAGGCGGGACGGAATGACGATCAGCGGATTGAGCGACATGCTTTTCTGAACCTTTCTTCTGCCGCGTCAAAGACGCGCACGCTGTTGTGCAGCAAGAGTTTAGCGACCGCAAGAGGGGGAAGATGTGCGTTTTCCACACCCCCGCCGTCCGGTGCGCGCGCGGCCCTTGCGACCGTGCGTCACGGCGCTATGCGCATCTTTCGAGTTCGAGACATTGGACAGCGCCCCGCTTTGTCGCTATTTTCCGGCAATTCCCTGAGCAGACGGGTCGAAGAATAGAATGTCGAGTTTTGAACTGAACAAAATCGCCGCCGCCGTTTTGATCGCCGGGATCACGGCCATGGTCGCCAGCATTCTTGGTGGGATGCTGATTAAGCCGCATCCGCTCGAAAAGAATGTGTATGTGGTGGAAGGCGTTGCCGCCCCCGCCGCGACCGGTGGCAGCGCGCCGGCCCCCGATGCGCCGCTGGAGCCGATTGCCCCGCTCCTCGCTTCCGCCGACGTAAAGGCCGGGGAAGCCGCCGCAAAGAAATGCGTGGCCTGCCATAGTTTCGATAAGGGCGGGGCCAATAAGGTCGGCCCGAACCTGTGGGAGATCGTGGGCGCAAAGCACGCGCATATCGGGACCTTCGCTTATTCCGATGCGCTGAAAAAAATGGCCGCCGCCGATTGGAGCTATGAGGAGCTGAATAAGTTCCTGGCCAATCCGAAAGCCTATGCGCCGGGCACTAAAATGTCCTTCGCCGGGATTAAAAAGGCGGAGGAGCGCGCCCAAGTCATCGCCTATCTCCGCTCTCTGAGCGACGCGCCGAAGCCGCTGCCGTAATCGGTTAGGTTTTCCGGACAGAAAGCCGCAGGTCGAACCCGACCTGCGGCTTTTTTCATGAAATTTCCGTCATGCACCGCAGTTTTGCCGTTTTTGCCCTTGTGACGATCTCGTGAAGTTCCCATACCATTTAGAGCAGGTTACCAGTATAATCCTGCGGACATTGGGCTACGGCGCGTCGAACATGGATCAAGAGCGCGGCCGGGCCGAGGAGGGTGTGGCATGACGGCTGTTCCGATTTCGATTGTCTCCAACCCCATGGGGGGACCCCGCAGCGACGCCGTCGCGGATCGGGGGCACGACCGGCGAACGGAAATTCTCGCCGCTGCGCGGGAATTGATGCTGACGGAAGGCTATGACCGCACCTCGATGCGGAACATCGCTGCCAAGCTGAATGTCACGCCGACCACCCTCTATCTATATTTCAAGAATAAAGAAGAGCTGGTTTTCCATCTGGTCCAGGAAACCTTTGGGATTCTACTGGAAAACCTGAAGGCGGTGATGTGCCCGGTGACCGATCCGCTCTGCGCGCTGCGCAATGGGCTGGAGGCCTATATCCGCTTCGGTCTGACCTATCCCGATCATTACCGCGTGGTGTTCATGACACTGCCGCCAGAAGCCAAGCGCGACGCCTGCCAGCAGAAGCAAGAAGAATGCTGCGACAGCCTGTGCGAACAGGCCTATGGCAGCCTGGAGAAGGGCGTTGTCCGCTGCCAAACGGCGGGCTTGTTGCGCCAGGGCGATTCGGCGGCAATCACCGCCGCACTCTGGGCGTCGGTACACGGGCTGGCTGCGTTGCTCATCAAATCTGGCGGCCATCCAGCCACATCCCCCGATCTGATGATAGAAACCCTGCTGGATACGCTGCTGCGCGGCTTGGCTCCCGACCCGCAGATCGCGCACTAACCCCGGAGCAGCGTCCCCGGAGAAAAAGGAGACCCCATGTTGCGCACGACGCGGGCCTTTGCCCTCGCCGCGACCTTTCTTTTGGGGCTGGCCCCCAATGCGCTCCTGGCCGAGCCGGTGCATGGGATCGCGCTGTACGGGGAACCTAAATATAAGCCAGGCTTTACCCATTTTGACTATGTGAACCCCAATGCCCCGAAGGGGGGCGAGGTTCGGCAGGCCGTCTTGGGCGGGTTCGACAGTCTGAACCCCTTTATTCTAAAAGGCACCGTCGCCGCCGGGGCGGGGCTGCTGTTCGATACGCTAACCATTGCCTCCGACGACGAACCCTTCACCCGCTATGGGTTGCTCGCGGAGACGATGGCGATTGCAGCGGATCGTGCCGCCATCACCTTCACCCTGCGCGCCGAAGCCAAGTTTCACGATGGAACGCCGGTCACAGCCCAGGATGTGGCCTTCAGTTATAAAATGCTGAAGGAAAAAGGCTCGCCCCACTATCGAAGCTATTTCAGCGATGTAACGGCGGTAGAGACCCCCGATACCCGCACGGTGGTTTTTCGATTTAAGGACGGAACCAACCGCGAATTACCCCTGATTATCGGCGAGTTTCCGGTCTTTTCCGCGGCCTTTTATGCCAACCGCCCCTTCGATCAGGCCAGTCTAGAGCCGCCGCTTGGCTCAGGCCCCTATCAAGTCAAGGCGGTCGATGCGAACCGCAGTATCACCTATCAGCGGTCCCCCAACTATTGGGCGGCGGACCTTCCTCCGCAAAAGGGGCATCATAATTTCGACCTGATTCGCTATGATTATTACCGTGACGATGGGGTTGCCCTCGAAGCCTTGATGGCCGGAGACCTGACCTTGCGGTTGGAACAATCGTCTAGCCGCTGGGCCACTGCTTACGATAAGCCGCCGGTGCGCCAGGGGCTGATCCAGCGCACCGAAATCAGCGATACCAGCCCGCGTGGAATGCAGGGCTGGGTGTTCAATACCCGCCGCCCGATCTTTGCCGACCGCCAGGTGCGCGCCGCCCTGGCCTATGCCTTCGATTTTGAGTGGACCAATAAGACGCTCTCCGATGGGCAATTGATCCGCACGGTCAGCTATTTCGATAACTCCGAGCTGCGGGCGCGGGGCCTGCCGACTGGCGACGAACTTGCCTTGCTGGAGCCGTTTCGCGGTAAAATCCCAGACGAGGTTTTTACCGCCGAATATTTTCCACCCAAAACCGATGGCAGCGGCAATATTCGCGATAATCTACGCACGGCGCTACGAATGCTGCGCGAGGCCGGATGGACCGTCAAAGATAATAAGCTGGTGAATGGCCAAGGCCAGCCGCTGGCGTTCGAGATTCTGATCGATAATCCGGTTTTCGAGCGCACGACCCTACCATTTATCAAAAATCTGGAACAATTGGGCGTTACTGCAACCCTACGGCTAGTGGATGTTGCCCAATATCAGAAGCGGATCGAAGCTTATGATTTCGATATGATGATCGGGATTTTTCCGCAATCGATCAGCCCCGGTAACGAACAGCGCGATTTTTTTAGCGCTGCCGCCGCCGATATTCCCGGCGGGCGCAATCTGCCGGGGATTAAAGACCCCGCCGTCGATGCGTTGATCGAGCAGGTGATCTATGCCCCCAGCCGCGCAGCGCTGGTAACGCGGGTCCGCGCCCTCGACCGGCTGCTGCGCTGGGGCCATTACGTTATCCCGCAGTTCCATGGGCGCACCACCCGCTATGCCCATTGGGATTTTTACGGTCGCACCGGGGTGGAAACCCTACAACGCGAAACCTTCGACCGCTGGTGGTGGGATGCGGAAAAAGCCGCGGCGGTGCAAACAAAACGCGGGAAATAAGTCCCGATTACAAGCGTATTAGATTAAAATTTTGTTAAATTGGTGGAGCGTCTTCCCCTTCTGTGATAGGAGCAGAGGCGCAGCCTATTGGCTCGGCTGCCTCACCCTAGTATCGAGGTTTTTCATGCGCCCCATCCCGGTTCTCGCCTGCGCTCTGCTATTCACTACCGCCGCCACCGCCCAAGAATGGGGCCGCGCCCGCGATATTCCCGCCGCCGAATCGCTGATCGACATCAAACTGAAAGGCTGGGGCAAAGCATCGATCGTCAAAGCCACGACGAATGCCGGCGGGGCGAATGACCTGCGGATGGAAGTCATTAATTCGTCGGTTACCGCCGTTTCCGGCGGCTATTATGCAGCGGTTGTGGTGCACGAAGCGCCGAACCAGACCACCTGGAATCAAGATACGATCCAGAATATTGCCAATAGTTTCTTCTCGCAGTATCAGCCCGAACTTGGCGAGTATTTCGACGTCGACCATGGCCCCGCCGAGTTTCGGGCCATTCCCGTGCGCATCACCGATAAAGACAAAAAGGTGAATTGCGCCGCGTACCGGGCCTATTGGCGCAGCTATTCCAGCCTGGGGCTGCTCTGTGCCCCGCCCGGCCAGCCCTTGGCGCAAGAGACGGTGAAAACCTTCATCACCCACATCGCCTATAAAAAAGAATTGGCCCCCAAGGATGAAGGGGTTCTGCCGTAAACAAAAGCTGTTCCGGGCGGGCACAGGCGGCGCGCCCGGAACGCTGTTCGCATCCCCCCTCGGTTAGCGCCAAATCGGCTTACCGAGATCGAGGTCCTTTTTCTTCGTAAGACCGCCAACGGCGGCCCCGGCCGCCCCGCCGACCACCGCGCCGGTTACCGGGGCACCAACAATCAAGCCGCCGACGGTCCCCGCCGCTGCACCAATCCCAGCGCCGGATAACGCGCGATCCCCCGGATTATTGCCACACGCCGTTAGAAACAGAAGACCAGCGCTGACGATAACAAAATTCTTGACCATGATCTTTCTCCTTCATCACAGTGAAGAGCAACCGATCCCTTCTATTCTCGAATATTACGCAAAATATGATTTTGCCAATTCGAGATTTATATCGGTTAATATTCCCCATTGCTCGAAACCGATGCTGAAGACTGACCCGGAAATGGGACAAGAATATGGTTTTCCTGTAACAGATCTGTCCCAGCGGGTCTTAGGCAAACCGGCTGATGAAGCCCCTTTCCCCTGCGCCGTCGCTTCCGCTAGGATGCGCGGCGTTTTGCGCCCGCCTTTGGTTAACAAAAGGATAAAGTGAATGGTGTCTCCTGCTCCGCTGATGCACGGCAAGCGCGGCCTTATCATGGGTCTCGCCAACGATAAGTCGATTGCCTGGGGCATCGCGCAGGCTTTGGCGGCGCAAGGTGCGGAACTGGCCTTCACCTTCCAGGGCGAGGCTTTGGAAAAGCGCGTGCGCCCGCTGGCCGCCCAGCTTGGGTCGACCGAAGTGCTGCCGTGCGATGTCTCCGACCTTGCCTCCGTCGATGCCGTTTTCGATCATCTCGGTAAAGTGTGGGGCAAGCTCGATTTCGTCGTTCACGCTATCGGCTTTTCTAATAAGGAAGAGCTGAAGGGGAAATATGTCGATACCAGCCTCGATAATTTCCTGCTGACGATGAATATCTCGGTCTATTCCTTCACCGCCGTCGCCAAGCGCGCCGCGCCGCTGATGACCGAGGGCGGCAGCCTGCTGACCCTCACCTACTACGGCGCCGAACGGGTGATGCCCCATTACAATGTGATGGGCGTGGCCAAGGCGGCGCTGGAAGCCTCCGTCCGCTATCTGGCGGTCGATCTCGGCGGTCAGAATATCCGCGTCAACGCCCTGTCTGCCGGGCCGATGAAGACGCTCGCCGCCTCTGGCATCGGCGATTTCCGCTATATTCTGAAGTGGAACCAGTATAACTCGCCGCTGAAGCGCAATACGACGCTGGAAGACGTGGGCGGTGCGGGTCTCTACCTGCTCTCGAACCTGTCCAGCGGTGTCACCGGCGAAACCCATCACGTCGATAGCGGTTACCATGTCGTCGGCATGAAGGCCGTGGATGCCCCCGACATCAACGTTGCGAAGGACTAAGCGCCTTGGCCGGGAATTCCTTCGGAAGCCTCTTTCGCTTCACAACCTGGGGCGAAAGCCACGGCCCGGCCCTGGGCTGTGTTGTCGATGGGGTGCCGCCGCGCTTGGCCCTGACCGAGGCGGATATTCAGCCTTGGCTCGATAAGCGCCGCCCCGGCCAAAGCCGCTTCACCACGCAGCGGCAGGAGCCGGATGCGGTTAAAATCCTCTCCGGCACTTTTGAAGGGCAAACCACCGGCACGCCGATTTCCTTGATGATCGAGAACGTCGATCAACGGTCGAAGGATTATGGCAATCTGGTCAGCGCCTATCGGCCCGGCCATGCCGATTTTACCTATGACGCCAAATACGGCATCCGCGATTATCGCGGCGGCGGGCGGTCCTCGGCCCGGGAAACCGCCGCACGGGTTGCGGCTGGGGCGATTGCCCGGAAAGTGCTGGGGCCGGAAATTTCCATCCGGGGTGCCCTCGTGCAACTCGGCACGGAGGGGATCGACCGGGCGGCCTGGGACTGGGGCCAAGTGGACGAAAACCCGTTCTTCTGCCCGGATGCCAGCGCGGTTGCGCGCTGGACCGAGTATCTCGACGGTATCCGCAAGGCTGGCTCCTCCTGCGGGGCGGTGATCGAAATCGTTGCCTCCGGCGTTCCGGCAGGCTGGGGCACACCGCTCTATGAGAAGCTCGACAGCGAAATCGCCAAGGCGATGATGACGATCAACGCCGTCAAAGGCGTTGAGATCGGCGACGGCTTCGCGGCCGCCGCCCTGCGCGGTGAGGAAAATGCCGACGAAATCCGCCTCGTGGACGGGCAGCCGCAGTTTCTATCGAACCATGCGGGCGGCATTCTCGGCGGGATTTCGACGGGGCAGGATATCATCGTGCGGCTGGCGGTGAAGCCGACCAGCTCGATCCTGATTCCGCGCCAGACGATCACGGCGGCGGGCGAGGAGACGGAGATTTTTACCAAGGGCCGCCACGATCCGTGCGTCGGGATTCGCGGCGTACCAGTCGCCGAAGCCATGCTGGCCCTGGTGCTGGCCGATCAGATGATGCAGCACCGGGCGCAGTGCGGGTAAGCACCGGCGCTAAAATACATAAGGGGAGGAACTATGCCGCAGCCGGATCA
>CAZNVY010000108.1:0-9445 GCA_964576605.1 uncultured Elstera sp.
AAAAGCATCGGAACTCTGCCCCCTAACCCATGCGCTGATCGGGCAGAGCTTCGCCGCCGCCGGTTTCCCTGACGGGGTGTTGAATGTGCTGACCAATGCGCCGGCGGCGGCGGGGGATGTGGCCGGCGCACTGATCGGTCACCCCGCCGTGCGCCGGGTGAATTTCACCGGCTCGACCCGCGTTGGCCGGATCATCGCCGCCCGCGCCGCCCAGCATCTGAAGCCGGTACTGCTAGAATTAGGTGGCAAGGCCCCACTGCTGGTGCTGGACGATGCCGATCTGGACGAAGCCGTGAAGGCCGCGGCCTTCGGGGCTTTCTTCAACCAAGGGCAGATTTGCATGTCTACCGAACGCATCATCGTCGATGCCAAGGTCGCTGATGCTTTCGTGGAAAAATTTGTCGCCAAAGCAAAAACTCTGGTCGCGGGCGACCCGCGCAGCGCCGCAACCCCGCTCGGCTCGCTGATCGATCCTGCTGCCGTGCCCGGCCTGCAAGCCTTGGTCGACGATGCGACGGGAAAAGGGGCTATCTTGCACTTGGCCGCCCCGCCGCAGGGAACGCTGGTCTCGGCGGCCGTCTTGGATCGGGTTACGCCCGCCATGCGCATCTATAGTGACGAGAGTTTCGGGCCGGTGACTACGATCATTCGGGTCGAGAGTGAGGCCGAGGCGGTGCGCGTTGCCAATGATACCGACTATGGGCTAACCGCCGCCGTTTTTACCCGCGACATTGCGCGCGGGCTGTCCGTGGCCAAGCGCATTCAATCGGGCATGTGCCACATCAACGGCCCAACGGTGCATGACGAGGCACAAATGCCTTTCGGTGGGGTGAAAGCCAGCGGCTATGGCCGGTTCGGCGGCAAAGCCGGGATCGATGCCTTTACCGAGTTGCGCTGGATCACGGTTGAAACCAAGCCCGGCCATTTCCCCATCTAACCTTGCTTTGACTGATTGAAAGACCCGCCGATGACCAGCCCTGCCCCCTCTGAAACCGCTAGCGCCGACCCGGTTGCCGTTACGGTCGAAAACGCCATTGCCTGGGTTCGTTTCAACCGCCCGGAAAAGCGTAACTGTATGAACCCCGCCCTTAATCGCCGGATGATGGCGGTTCTGGACGAGCTAGAGTTTCGCGAGGATGTGCGCGTCTTGGTGCTTTCCGGCGAGGGCAGCGCCTGGTCGGCGGGCATGGATTTGAAGGAATATTTCCGCGAGACCGAAGCCAAAGGCCTGGGGGCCACCCGCCAAGCCCAGCGTGAAGCCTATGGCTGGTGGCGGCGGCTGCGCTGGTTTCAAAAGCCAACCATCGCCATGGTTAACGGCTGGTGCTTCGGCGGCGGTTATGGCCCGCTTTTCGCCTGCGATCTAGCCTTTGCCGCCGAGGAGGCGCAGTTCGGCCTATCGGAAATCAACTGGGGCATTCTGCCCGGCGGCGGCGCAACCAAAGTGGTCGTCGATCTTCTGTCGATGCGGGACGCGATGTACCATGCGCTGACCGGCGAAATGATCGATGGGCGCAAGGCCGCGGAATGGAAGCTGGTGAACGAAGCCGTGCCGCTCGACCGGCTTCAGGCGCGCGTTGCCGATGTGGCTGCCGTTCTAAGCGCAAAGAACCCGGTGGCGCTGAAAGCCACCAAAGATGCGGTGCGCCGGGTCAAAGAAATGACCTATGATAATGCCGAAGATTATCTGGTCCGCGCCCAGGAAGCGGCTAATTCCTACGATAACGACGGGCGCAAGGAAGGGATCCGCCAGTTTATCGACGAGAAAAGCTATAAGCCCGGCCTGGGGGCCTATGATCTGACCCGGCAGAAAGCGTAGGGGCAGCCGATCATGGCGGGCGCGATCGACCATGCCGGGCTGCACGCCCGCCTTCACCCCGAAAAAATCGCCGCCGTTGATTTAACAAGCGGCCAAAGCTGGACCTATCGAACCTTCGATCAGGCGATTGGTCAGTATCAAGCGGCTTTGGCGGCGATAGGGGTTCTGCCCGGCGACCGGGTGGCCGTGCTGGCACGCAACGACGCGCGGCTGATTCTGTTGCATCTGGCCTGCGCCCGCTTGGGGGCTTTGTATGTGCCGTTAAACTGGCGCCTAGCCGCGGCGGAAATTGCGACCCTGCTTGACGATTGCGCGCCGCGTCTTTTGATCGGCGACGGGCTGCTGGACAGCGCGGGACTGGCCGACCAAGCAATGCGGCTTGCCGTCTTCGACGCAGACGCCGCCCGCCTCCCCCCCGCCCCGGCCCTGGCCTTTGAGGCGGACCGCCCCAGTCTGATCCTCTATACCTCTGGCACCTCCGGCGCACCGAAGGGCGTGCTGCTGTCCGAAGCCAATCTGGCGCAGACGGCGTTGAATTTTTCCATTCTGGGGGCGGTGACCGGGGACAGTGTGTTTTTGTGCGACGCGCCGATGTTTCACATCATCGGCCTCGTTACCAGCATCCGTGCGAGCCTGCTGCAAGGGGCGCGCGTCTTGATTTCCGACGGGTTCCAGCCGCCGCGGACACTGGCCCGGTTGGCCGATCCGGCCCTTGCGATCAGCCATTATTTCTGCGTCCCGCAAATGGCCGCCGCCCTGCGGGCCGAACCGGCGTTCGACCCGGCCCGGCTGCGGCATTTGACCGCGATCTTCACCGGCGGTGCCCCGCATCCAGCCCCGGCGATCCAGGCCTGGTTGGCGGATCAGATCGCCATTGTCGATGGGTTCGGAATGAGCGAGGCCGGCACGGTTTTCGGAATGCCCCTCGACCGCGCGCTGATCGCCCGCCGCGCGGGATCGGCCGGAATCGCCGTGCCGGGGGTCGCAACTCGTATCGTCGATGCTGCCGGAAACCTGTGCCCACCAGGGGTTGCAGGGGAATTGCAGTTGCGCGGGGCCAATATCACCCAAGGCTATTGGCGACGCCCGGCGGAGACCGCCGCCGCTTTTACCGCCGACGGCTGGTTTCGCACCGGCGATATTGCCCATGCCGATGCCGAAGGGTTCCATTGGTTAGTCGATCGGCAGAAGGACATGTTCATTTCGGGGGGCGAAAATATCTACCCCGCAGAAATCGAAGCCGCGGCGATTGCCCATGCCGATATTGCCGAATGCGCCGCCATCGGCGTGCCCGATGACCGCTGGGGCGAGGTGGGGCATTTGTTGATTGTGCTGCACCCTGGCCGCACGCTCACGCCGGAAAGCCTGCTCGCCTTTCTCGAACCCCGGCTGGCACGCTACAAACTGCCAAAGGCGATCACCATCGTCGATAGCCTTCCCCGCAATGGCGCGGGCAAGCTGGTCAAGGGGGAGCTTCGCCGCCGCTTTGTCGTTCCTATAGCGGGAGCATAGCGGCCCAGAGGCCCGCCGCGACCAAGCGCTTGCCGCACGGGTTGCTTCGGGGGCATCCTGCCCGGCAGCGACCCTCCCCCAGCGCTCCCTATCGCGAAGGACCCGCCCCTGCCGATGCCGCCGCCTGCCCCCAAAGACACGCTGGAAACCGGGTTTCTCGATGGGTTGATCGGCTATGGGCTACGGCGGGCCTATTTGCCAATTGCTAAGGACTTTGCCGAAACCCTGGCGGACCTGGACCTGGGGCCGGTTCAATTCACCATTTTGGCGCTGATTGAGGCCAATCCAGGGTCAAGCCAGAACGCAATCGCCCAAGCCATTGCCGTCAAGCGCCCGAATTTCGTCGCACTGATCGATGGGTTGGAAGCGCGCGGCCTTGCCGAGCGCCGCCCCTCGCCGGTTGACCGGCGCACCCACGCCCTGCATTTGACCGACGCCGGGGTTCAGCTTATGGCCGAAGCTCGCCCCCGGATTCTGGCCCATGAGGCGAAGTTTCGCGCCGTGATGCGTCTTGATGAACTCGCCCTTTTGCTCGATCTGCTTGGCCGTTTACGCACCATCGCCCCTGGGGGGGAGGAGGCTTAAGCCCCCTCCCGATAATTGCCCCAAACGATAAGAAAGACCGAACGATGCCCCATGCCGCACTGCTGCTGATCGATTTTCAACAAGCGGTCTTTACGCCCCCACACCCACAGGCCGAGGATGCCGACGCGATCCTGGGCCGCCTCGCCCGCCTGCAAGCCGCCGCCCGCGCTGCGGGGGTGCCGGTCGTCATGGTTCAGCATGAAGAAGCAGGCGGCGAATGGGAACGCGGCACCGATACCTGGGCCTGGCCCGCCGCTATCGCCCCGCAGCCCGGCGATCATCTGGTTTCAAAGGAAAGCTGCGACGCTTTCCGCGATACCGATCTTGCCGCCGTGCTGGCCAAGCTGGGCGTGACCGATCTTTATGTGTGTGGCTATGCGACCGAATTCTGCCTCGATACCAGCATCCGCCGCGCCGCCAGCGATGGGTTTCGCGTCAAGGTCATTGCCGACGCCCAAACTACCCGCAACCGCCCGCATCTCCCCGCCGCGACCATCCGCCAGCATCACCTATGGGTGTGGGAGACTATGAGCGTGAAGGACAATCCAATTGGGATTACCGAGACGGCGGCAGTGATCGGGGCGTGGCGGGGGTAAGGGGCACCCCCTAACTGAAAAGCTAGGCATGGGAGCCAGCAGGGACAAACTTCCCCTCTCGCTCACCTACTCTTCCGGCCGAACCTGGAAAAGACCCGCCTCCGAAGAACGTCGGAGGCGGGTAATTACCCTGCCTAGGGATAGGGATCATCAATCGGCGGGGTATTGCGGAAAATCAGAATTTATAGCCAAGCCCAATGCCAATGATCCACGGGTCGATATCGACCTTGGCAGTCGTTGGGATCGCCTTGGCGGCGGAAACATGGGCGGTGGTCTTCAGGAAGATCTTCTTCACATCCAGGTTGGCGTACCAATTGCCGCCCACATTGACATCAACCCCCGCCTGCAGCGCATAGCCGAAGTTATCATCATAGCGGATGCCCGAATGCTGGGAGCCGTTCTTGGCATCGTAGAAGATCGTATAGTTGATCCCAGCGCCAACATAGGGGTTGATCCGCTCAGTCGGAAGGAAGTGCCACTGCGCCGTTAGGGTTGGCGGCAACAAGCGAACCGTGCCGAGATGCGTATCGCCCACGACCGACCCTTTATCGGTCACGCTATGGCGCGTGGTGCCAGCAATCAGTTCCAACGAAAAATTCGGCGTTACAAAATAGGAGAAATCGACTTCGGGAATGAAATCATTGCTGATATCGATTTTACCGTTCACCGGTGCGCTGACCCGGCTGGAAACATCGGGCAGCACGCCCAAGCCGCGCACACGCACCAGGAAATCGCCCGCTTTGAAGCCGCCCTGCGCCGCGTCTTGCGCCGCAGCACCGCTCGCCAGCAGCGCCAGCCCCAGAACGGTCGCCGCCCTGGCGAGAAGGCAGTGGATCGCCATTGGATAACCCCTTTTCATTGCTTTTACCCTCGCAGCCGCCGGTTCGCGGCCCGATGGCGGCACGATAGCCCTATATTCTTTATGGGCATTGACTTGCATCAACCGGCCCGCGCGCGGTTGGGGGGTGAGACTATTCGTCGCGTTCGACGGTTAAGGTGACGTGATCGGCCACCATACGGGCGTGATTAACGCTGATCGGTCGTCCCAAGGGGTCGATATCAATGCCCCAGGTAATCAGCAGCGGACGCCCGCGCGTTAGCTCCAGCGCTTGGGCTTCGCGCGGGGTGGCCGGGCGGGCGGTGATCCGGGTATGGCTCCGGCTATAATCGTCCAAACCCGACGCCCGCAGGGTATCCGTGACCGACCCTAGGCGTAGAAAATCCGGCCCCAGGGCAGGAAACCGCTCGGCGGAGAAAAAATGCTCGTTCAAAGATACCGGCTTATGGTCGATCCGGGTGCGATAGCAGATCCGCCATACAGGGGCATCAGGGGCCAGTTTCAGCGCTTTTTGCACCGGGCGCGGCGCGACAAGGGTTTCGGCAGTCAGCCCATCCCGCTGCGGGCGGTGCCCTTGGCGCAGCATATTATCAGTCAGACGGGTGCGCGGACCGACCCGATATTCCAAGCCCGCGTCGCGCAGGAAGACGCCCCGGCCCTGATGCGAGACGATCAAGCCCAGATCGGCGAGATGTCCCACCGCCTGGCGTACCGTATGGCGGTTAACGCCGAAGCGGGCCGCCAAATTCGCCTCGGTCGGCAAGCGGCCGGAGGTGGCATAGCAGCCCGCCCGAATATCCTCTTGCAAGGCTGCTGCGATCTTCTGCCATACTGCCTGCCGCACGCTGGTCGCTCCCCCCCGGATTGATCTGGCCCGTGCCGGTTCCGTTACCCGAGGTTATCGACAAATGACACGCTTATCCAGGATCGCCGGTCCGACGATCCTGACCAATCTGCGCCTCTGCCTGCCGACCGATGTGGTTTCTGGGACAATTTCAATCGAAGATGGCCGCATCGCCGCTATCGATACGGGCCGCAGCTTGCATCCGGCGGCGGAAGATTGCGGCGGCGATTACCTGCTGCCCGGCTTGATCGAGTTACACACCGATAATCTCGAAAAGCATTTCACCCCCCGCCCCGGTGTTACCTGGCCTGCCCTGGCCGCTGTGATGAGCCACGACGCCCAGATGGCGGGCAGCGGCATTACAACGGTGCTGGATGCCCTGGCGTTGGGGGACGTGCGCGAGGGGTCGGACCGAATTCGGAGCCTCAAGACAATGGCCGATGCGATCCTGGCCGCCCGCGCCGACGATCTGACCCGCGCCGAACATTTCCTGCATTTGCGCTGCGAAATCTCCTACCCCGATTTGATGGAATTGGTGGAACAACTGGCGATCCCGGAGGCAGTGAAGCTGGTCTCGATCATGGACCATACGCCGGGGCAACGGCAGTTCACCAACCTCGACAGCTATCGCAGTTTCTATAAGAAGAAATTCGGCCTCAGCGATGCCGAGATGGCGGAATTTGAAGCCGCGACCGTGGAACGGCAAGCCCGCTACGCCGCCCCGCAGCGCGCCGCCGTGGTGGCGACGGCCCAGCGCCTGGGTCTCCCGCTCGCCAGCCATGACGACGCCAAGCCGGAACATGTGGCCGAAGCGGCGGCGGAGGGAATGCGCATTGCCGAATTCCCGACGACGCTGGAGGCCGCCGATCTCTCGCGCAAGGCCGGGATGAAGCTGCTGATGGGCGCGCCGAACCTCGTGCGCGGCGGCTCTCACTCCGGCAATATCGCGGCGGCGGACCTTGCGGCGCGCGGGTGGCTCGATATTCTCTCCTCCGACTATATGCCGGTCAGCCTGTTGCAAGCGGTCTTCCTGCTCGCCCCGACCGAGGCCGACCTGCCCGCCGCCGTCGCCACCGCGACCGCCACGCCCGCCGAGGCCGTGGGATTACATGATCGCGGCAGCCTGACCCCCGGTAAACGGGCCGATCTGCTGCGCGTTAGACTGCATCAGACGGGCGATGGGGCACCCCTCCCCCTCGTGCAAAGTGTCTGGCGCGCCGGGCGGCGGGTGGCATGACGCCCCACCGCGTCGCCCTCTATTGGACCCCGCCGGACGCCAGCCCGCTCGCGGAATTCGCCGCGCGCTGGCTAGGGCGCGATACCTTGGGCCGCTGGGTGCCGCCGCTACGCCTTGGCTTCGATCCCACCGCTTGGGAAGCGATGACGGAGGCACCGCGCCGCTATGGGTTCCATGCGACCCTGAAAGCACCGTTTCGGTTGGCGGAGAATACGAGCCTGGAAGCCGTCGAACGCGCGGCGGAGGTCTTAGCGCGCCAACTGTCACCGCTGCCGCTTGCCCTAACGGTGGAGGCGCTAGGGGCCTTCCTGGCCCTGCGTCCCGTCGATCCGCCAGACGCGCTGGCCGCACTGGCCGGGCGCTGTGTTGAGGCGCTGGACCGTTTCCGCGCGCCCTTGACCGAAGCGGAGATCGCCAAACGCGGCCCCAATCTCTCGCCTCGCCAGCAAGAGCATCTGCGGCGCTGGGGCTATCCCTATGTGTTCGACGATTTCCGCTTGCACCTCACGCTGACCGGGCCATTGGCGGAACCCGTCCGGGCGGATGTCCTGGCCCGCCTGCGCGCAGCCCTGACGCCGCTTTTGCCGCCGACGGTGCTATTGGCCGACCTCTGCCTTTTCATTGAACCCAAGCCGGGGGAACCGCTGGTGCTGTATCGGCGGATCGCTTTGGGTTAGCGCTGTTCGCGGGTGTGCCATATGCGCAGAATCCGAATAGTCTCACTTAAAATTTCGTAGCGGATTTCATAACGCCCTATAATGAGGCGTCGAACCTCACGAACCTCTATCGTTGAGAGTCTTTCCCCAATCCGCGGCAGATTTTCCAACCGCTCTGGCGCGTCGAGCAACATCGAAACCATTGCCCGCGCCGTTTCAGGATTGTCTGAACTCAGAAAATCAAAAATCCGATGAAGATCGCGTTGGGCGGGGGAGGTCCACCGAACTCTCATGTCTTGGGCACCGGCATCGGCAGAGGATTATCGCTTCCCAAACTTTCGGCCCAGGCCCGCACGTCGGCGTGATCGACCAACAAACCTGCATCGGCCTGAGCAATCGCCTCTAACGTCAGTCGATACCGCTCCTCCTCATCCTCCACCCAGGCCGAGAGCGCCTGCCGGACGATGGCATCCGGCGACTGGTCCCGCTCGGCGGCCATGATCGCCAGCTTATCCGCCAGCGCCGCCGGGATCGCGGCGGTTAGCACCCGTGTTTCCGACTGAGCCATCACCCTCTCCTGCTTTTACAAAGCCCTGGGCAAGTATACGCGCGCGCAAGCGCTTTTCCTATCGGCGCACGGCAAAGAAGCGGCGCAACTGCGCCGCCGCCGCCTGTTCGTGAAAGCCGCCGTAGGCTTCCGGTCGGTGCAGGCAAGTCGGTTGCTCAAAGAGGCGTGCGCCATGCTCCACCGCCCCGCCCTTCGGATCATAGGCGGCGAAATAAACGCGGCGTAGGCGGAAATGGCTGATCGCCCCGGCACACATCGGGCACGGCTCTAGCGTCACATAGAGATCGCAGCCGGTCAGCCGGGGGGAGCCAAGGGCGGCGGCGGCGGCCCTCAGCGCCAGCAGTTCGGCGTGGGCGGAGGCATCGGCCAGTTCTTCTGTCCGATTGCCCGCCGCGGCGATAATCGCCCCGCCCGGCGCAACGACGACGGCACCTACCGGCACCTCGCCGCGCGCCGCCGCCGCCTCAGCCTCGGCGAAGGCCCGGTCCCAATAGGGGGAGGCGGGCATCGGGACTATTGGGCCGTCCAGCCACCATCCATCGGCAAGGTGATCCCGGTGATCTGATCCGCAGCGGGGGAGCTGAGGAAGACGGCCAGGGCACCCAGTTGATCGGTTTCGGCAAACGCCATCGACGGCTGCTTTTCGCCCAGCAGTTTCTTGCGGGCTTCGTCCACCGAAATGCCTTCGGCGGCGGCGCGGGCGTCGATCTGCTTCTGCACCAGCGGCGTCGCCACCCAGCCGGGGGCGATGGCATTGCAGGTGACGCCGCTGCCCGCGAGTTCGAGGGCA
>CAZNVY010000109.1:0-9223 GCA_964576605.1 uncultured Elstera sp.
CGCCGGCGCACGAGTTCGCGGGAACCCCGGGCCAGCTCCGCATTGTCGATCAGCGCTTGGCGGCGCTTGGGCTGTTTGATTTCCTCCGCCCGCGCCAGCAGCGTATCGAGATCACCATAGGTATTGATCAGTTCGGCGGCGGTTTTCTGGCCGATGCCGGGAACGCCGGGAACATTATCCGTGCTGTCGCCCATCAGCGCCTGCACGTCCACGACCTTTTCCGGCGGAACGCCGAATTTTTCGACCACTTCCACCGGGCCGATGGTTTTATTCTTCATCGGATCGAGCAGCGACACACCGGGGCGGATAAGCTGCATGAGGTCTTTGTCGGAGGAGACGATCACCACATCGCCGCCCTCGGCCACTTCGGCGGCGGCATAGGCGGCGATCAGATCGTCGGCCTCGAACCCCTCAAGCTCAATCGCGGGCACGTTGAAGGCGCGCGTTGCCTCCCGCACCAGGGCGAACTGCGGGATCAGGTCTTCCGGCGCGGGCGGGCGCTGGGCCTTATAGGCGGGGTAGAGTTCGGTGCGGAAGGAATGGCGCGACACGTCGAAAATAACCGCGACGCGCTCCGCCCCAGCATCCCCCAAAAGCCGCGCTAGCATATTGGTAAAGCCATAGACGGCATTGACCTGCACCCCATCGGGGCGCGTCATCGGCGGCAGCGCGTGATAGGCCCGGAAGATAAACGCCGAGCCATCGACGAGGTAAAGCGTCTTACCGGTCTTGCTATCCTGGGGCACGGGCTTAATGGCCGCCGTGGCTCTTGGCGCCTTCCTTCAGCACATATTCGCGGCCGCAATAGGGGCATTCCACCCGGCCACCGGCTTCGATGTTCAGAAAAACGCGCGGATGCCCCAGGGCTGCCCCGTCGCCATCGCAGGCAACCGTGGTGGTATCGACCAGAATGGTTTCGACCGGCTTATGCGCAGCAGTCATCGTCGCTTCCTTATGCGGGGACCAGTGTCGCGCGGATCATAGCGGAGCCGGACGGGCGATCAAGCGCGCAAAACGATCCGCTTCGATTCCCCCGATATTAAGTTGACTAGGAAACTAAGTGTGGATAGTTTCCTAGTCAACAAATGGAGGTTGCCGTGCAAGATCCCGCTGCGTTGGAAGATCACCTGGGCTATTGGCTGCGGTTTGTCTCGAACCATGTCTCCCAAGGCTTTGCGGAGCGGGTGGCGGGCGCGGGCGTGACCGTGGCGGAATGGGTGGTGCTGCGGCGGCTCTACGATCACCCCGACGCCGCGCCCAGCGATCTGGCGGATGGACTCGGCCTGACGCGCGGCGCGATTTCCAAGCTGGTCGAACGGTTGGCGGCCAAGGATTTGCTGACGGTCACGCCAAACCCCCGCGACCGGCGCGGCCAGCGCGTGACGTTAACCGACGCCGGGCAGGCGCTGGTCCCCCGGCTGGCGGCCCTGGCCGATGCCAATGACGCCGTTTTTTTCGCCTGCCTGACCCCCGAGCAGCGTGCCCAGCTTCAAGCCCTGCTGCATCAGGTGATCGCGGCGAATGGGCTGCGCGCCTTACCTTTGACCTAAGGAGATGGACAATGATCCTCAACGCTTTAACCGACGTTGCCCTAGCCTGCACCCATGATTCCGATAGGGGAGCGGCGGATTTTCCGGCGATTGTCGGGCGGCTGATGGCGGCGGGCGTGGAGTGGTATCATGCCGACCTGCTGCGGGCCGAGAAAACCTATTATCTGCCGTCTGGCGTGTCGGTCGTTGTGCCGTGTCATGCGCTGATAGTCCCGGCGGCTGAGGCTTTTTCTCCAGACGGGGTGGCTGCGGCTGTCCGCGCTGTTCAGGCGAAGACCATCGATTATGCCGAATTCTGTACCCGGATCGCGGCTGCGGGGTGTGTTGGTTATATCGTTTCGCTGATTGGGCGGCGGGCTATCTATAGTGGCCGGGCGGGCGACGCCTATGTCGAACCCTTTCCCGGCACCGCCTAAGGGATTATCGATTGTGTCTATGAGGACCAACTCCCGATCAAGCTAACGGGCAATCCCTTCCGGGGCGGGATGGGGCAGGGCGCGGCGGATCGCATCAGGCAGCAGGCGGAGCAATCCCCGGCGCAAAGCCTGCCATCCAGCGCTGAGAAGCAGGATCAAGCCGCCGAGCAGTAGCAGGGCGACCGTCACGGACAGGTCTTCCATCGAAGGTCCCGATCGGCTGATATAGGCGATCGCCACGCCAGCATAGACGAGGCCGGAAACCAAGATCGCCCGTCGGTCGGCGGCGAGGGCGACCAGGGCCAGAAGCGCGAAGAGCACCAGGGTCAATTCTGGTCGGCTATCCCTTCCCAGCGCATCGGCCCAATGCATCACCGGATGCACAATCATTGGAGCGGCCAAGAGGTGTAACCAGAAGGCCATATCGGTTTGTCGGGTTTCCCGGTTTGGGTCGCGGTAATCCAGGCGCAAGGCGATGAGGAAGAATAGAAGCCCCCCCAGAACCATCAGATAGGGCAGCACCCGGTCGGCGATATCCGGCACGGCAGCGAACAGCACTGCCGCTAACATCAGCATCAAGGCGGCCCCGCCCGCTGCCGGGGCAATCGGTAGTTGGAAGCGGCGATAATGCAGATACGCGGCCCCCGCCGCAACCACGGCGGGAATGATGAAGTGATCGGCCTTCGATTGTGGGCCGATAATCATCGTATCTTCGCCCCGCACCAGGCCAAGGACGGCCAGAAAGACCGCGCCAACGAAGCTTCCCAGCAGCAGAATGCTCGGTAGCGCCATGCGCCGCTTGCGGGTGAAAAACTCGGCAAGGCCCCAGGACGCCAGCGCTAAACCAACCCCGGTCGCCGCCTGGCCGCTGCCCCCCAGAAAAATGCCAAGGGCGCTTAGGAACAACACAAGGCCGATCGCCACGAAAATATCGCCGAAGCCGGTAATAAAGCGCAGTTTTTCAGGGTCTACCGGCACCGCTTCCGCTTCTGCCAAGGCCCGAAGCCGGTCAGCCTGATCGGCGGTTATCACCCCGTCGGCAACCGCCTTCTGTATGATCTGGTTGGTAATCATCGGCTCAGATCCCGCGTTGCCAGAGCATCCCGTGTGGTGAGGACGATACAATATTCCCCATCCAAATTGGCCAGCGACATCGCGTGCACATCCTCTGCCGGGTGATATTTGCCGGTCCAATCCTTGCGCCCGAAGGTAAAACAGCCATCGGCAACCAAATAGGTCTCGAAGCCGAGATTCCCGGCCATGCGCACGGTTGCTTCGACAGAGTTATTGGTGATGACGCCGACGACGACCAGGGCACGGTGCCCAGCCGCCAGCAGCATTGCATCGAGATCGGTGCCGATGAAGGCGCTATTGGTTTGCTTGGCGATGATCGGTTCGCCTGGCACCGGTAGGGCTTCTGGCTTGAAGTCGTGGCCAGGTTGGTTCGGACGATAGGGGGAATGCGCTAGGGTCGAATCATGCCGCACATGCCAGACCGGCCATCCTTGACCACGCCAATGGTCCAAAAGCCGGGCGACATTGGCCTCGGCCTCCGGATTATTCCGGGTGCCCCACGATGGATGATCGATCGCCTGTTGCAGGTCGATCAGCAGCAGCACGGCCCCTGGGGGTGGATGCATCTTCATCGCGCCAAGGTCGGTCAGGGCCAGCTGAAAGGCAAGGGCGATCTGCGGCTGACAGCACAGTTGCTTCGGAGGGCTAAGGATGCCTCGATAAGGGCTGCTACCAAGGCGGGGGCGCTGCGTAAAAAACCTCTCGTCCGACCTTTGCCAAGGCGCGGCCTGGGCTTTATGGTGGGCGGCAATAATTACGGGTTCACGGGCTGAGTGGAGTAGGGCACATGCCGGCGTATCGTTCAAAAACTTCGACCCATGGCCGCAATATGGCGGGAGCGCGCGCCCTGTGGCGGGCGACCGGGATGCGCGACGGCGATTTCGGAAAGCCGATCATTGCAATTGCCAATTCCTTTACCCAATTCGTCCCCGGCCATGTGCACCTGAAGGATTTGGGACAATTGGTGGCGGGCGCGGTCGCGGCTGCGGGCGGCGTTGCCAAGGAATTCAACACGATCGCCGTCGATGACGGTATCGCCATGGGGCATGACGGCATGCTGTATTCGCTGCCCTCGCGCGATCTGATCGCCGATGCGGTCGAATATATGGTGAATGCCCATTGCGCCGATGCGCTGGTCTGCATTTCCAACTGCGACAAGATCACGCCGGGCATGTTGATGGTGGCCCTGCGCCTCAATATTCCGGTTATCTTCGTGTCCGGCGGGCCGATGGAAGCCGGGAAAGTGGTGCTGCAAAGCGGCCAGAAGCGCGCGCTCGATCTCGTTGATGCCATGGTGGCGGCCGCAGACAGCCAGGTCAGCGATACCGATGTAAACGCCATCGAACGGTCGGCCTGCCCGACCTGCGGCTCCTGTTCCGGCATGTTCACCGCGAATTCGATGAACTGCTTGACCGAAGCTTTGGGCTTGTCGTTACCGGGGAATGGGTCGGTCTTGGCGACCCATGCCGACCGCGAACGGCTGTTCCTGGAAGCGGGCACCCGTATTGTCGCCCTGGCCAAACGCTATTACGAACAGGAGGATGCTTCCGTCCTGCCGCGCAATATTGCCACCTTCAAGGCGTTCGAGAATGCCATGACGCTGGATATCGCCATGGGGGGGTCCACCAATACGGTGCTACACCTGTTGGCGGCGGCCTTCGAGGCGGAAGTCCCCTTCACCATGCAGGATATCGACCGGCTATCGCGCCGCGTGCCAGTGCTATCGAAGGTCGCGCCCGCAAAATCGGACGTGCATATGGAAGATGTGCATCGCGCCGGTGGCATTATGGCAATCCTGGGCGAGCTTGACCGGGCCGGGTTGCTGACAACCGACGTGCCGACGGTCCATTCCGACACCCTGGCCGACGCTTTGAATACCTGGGATGTGATGCGTAATCCATCCGCCGAGGTGCAGACTTTCTACCGTGCTGCGCCAGGGGGGGTGCCGACGCAGCAAGCCTTCTCGCAGTCCGCCCGCTACGATAGCCTGGATATCGACCGCCAAGGGGGCGTGATCCGTGCCGCCGAGCACGCTTTCTCGAAAGACGGCGGCCTCGCGGTGCTCTATGGCAATATTGCCGAGCAAGGGTGCATTGTAAAGACCGCTGGCGTGAAGGACGGGATGCTGTCCTTTACCGGCACGGCCCGCGTTTTTGAAAGCCAGGACGATGCCGTTACCGGCATTCTCAATGATACGGTGCAGCCGGGCGATGTAGTGATCGTGCGGTATGAAGGGCCGAAAGGCGGTCCAGGAATGCAGGAAATGCTGTATCCGACCAGCTATCTCAAATCCAAGAAGCTCGATCATCTCTGCGCGCTGATTACGGATGGGCGCTTTTCGGGGGGGTCCTCCGGTCTCTCCATCGGCCATGTCTCGCCAGAAGCGGCGGAAGGCGGGCTGATTGCCCTGATTGCCGATGGGGACCGCATCGAGATCGATATTCCCACGCGCCGCATTCATTTGGCGGTGGACGAGGCGACGTTAGCCGCCCGCCGGGCGGCGCAGGAAGCCATCGGCTTTACCCCGGCCAAGCCGCGCCCGCGCAAGGTTTCGGCGGCCTTGCGCGCGTATGCAGCCCTGACGACGAGCGCTTCGACCGGGGCGGTTCGTAAGATTTAGGGGCTAGGCTGAACGGGGTGCCGCGCTAACGTCGCCGCGCCCCTTCGAGCAGAATAGTACACTCACCGCCTGCCGCCTCCCGGCAGACGGTGAGGGCTGCGTGCAGCGGATTTTGGCCGTAACGCTTACTGGTGGTACAGCCGAGCGGGCTGCAGTAGGTGAGCTGTACGTCGAACTCATCGTCTCGCTCTAGCCACGCATAAGCATAGGTGCGACCTGCAAGGTCAGTGGCGAAATAGCCCCGCTCGAAAGCATGGGGCTGATAGGCCGCCACGCCGTTCTGCACCAAAACCGACAGGGTGGGTGGCGCGGGCGGCCAATCGGCGCAGGCGGTAACGGTCAGGAGAGCGATAAGGGCGAGACGTTTCATCGCGCAGCTCCTATTCAGTTTTTAGCAGCCAGTCGCGGATCGCGGCAATCTGGTTGGGCTGGAACAGGGACGGGGCGTGGCCACAATCGGGAAACTCAACCAGATCAACCCCGCCCCGCGCCACCATACCAAGGGCCGTGGCGCGCAGTAGCAGGGTCGATTGCCCGCCCCGCAGTAATAAGACCGGCTGTTGCACTTGGTTCCAGAGCGGCCAGAGGTTGATATCGCCCGGCGCAGCCTTATCGATCCCGGCATAGAGGTTCGGGTCGAAGTTCAGTCGATAGCAGCCGTCCACTTCCTGCCGGGTGGAGGTTTCGGTCATCCAGCGCCAATCGGCGTCCGAAATCGGGCCGAAATCGGCATAGCGCCGCCGCAAATGGGCTTCCGCTTCGACAAGGGAGGCAAAGACCGGCGTGCGGTCGGCGGTGGCAATGGCCTGTAGCGCCTCTTTCGGTAAAAAACCGCCAACATCATTTAGAATCAAGCGGCGGATGCGCTGCGGTTGCACGGAATTAAGGCCGAGGGCGATCAGCCCGCCCATGGACGTGCCGAGCCAGTCCACCTGCGGCAGGTTCAGGGTATCCAGCACCGTCAGGCAATGCCAGACATAGGTGGGATAATCATAGCCCGCCGGGTCGGCCAGCCAGTCGGAGGCCCCCCGCCCGGCGACATCCAGCGCAACGACCCGATAGCGGTCGGCCATCGCCGCCGCGACCTTATCGAAATCATGGGCATTGCGCGTCAGCCCGTGCACGCAGAACAAGGTGCGCGGGGCATCGGCGGGGCCAGTCTCCCGCACCGCCAGCGATACCCCTGGGCTGACTTCGATCCGCGCCGTCTTTATCATTCCCATCGTCCTGTCAGCCGTCGATTGCCATAGCCTCATCTTCCACCACCACATAGGCATCGGGGAAGAAACCATTGAAGCGCGTGGCCAGCGCATTGGAATAAGCGCCTATCCGGCCAAATTCAATCCAATCGCCTTCGCGCATATCGGCAGGCAGGCGCAGGGTGACCGGAAGCACATCGGTTGAATCACAGGTTGGCCCATAGATTGTATAATCGATCTGTTCGGCGGCAAAGGCGGCCCCCAGACGGATCGGTCGGACCGGGAAGCGCAGGCGGGCGGTGACGGTTTCCGAGAGCGAGCCGTAGATCCCATCATTGATATAAAGTTGATCGCCCTTACGCAGATGAACTTGCGTTACCAGCGACATGCCATCGGCCACCAGGGCGCGGCCCGGCTCGCACATCAGCACACAGTCGCGGCGCAGTTTCACATCTTTCAACCCGGCCTCGATTTCGGCGAAAAATTCTGCGAGGGGGGGGACCTCGGCCCCCTGGTAGGAGGTGGGGAACCCGCCGCCAACATCGAGGTAGGAAATATCTACCCCCGCTGCCGCGATCACATCACCAACGATTTTTAGGGCCGTGCGGAAGGCACGGGGATTGGCGCATTGCGACCCAACATGAAAGCCAACCCCGGCGCGGGCACCTTCGGCCTTGATTTCCTGCAATAGTTCGACTGCCTCCGCTGGCTTGGCCCCGAATTTCGCCGAGAGGTCATAGGCCGCCCCGGCCGATGGGGTGGCGAGGCGCACGATAATGGCCAGCCCTTCTTCCCGCGCCTCATCCAATACCTTATGCAGCTCGTCCCGCGTGTCGATGACGAAATGTTCGACGTTATAAACCTCGTCGGCAATGCGAATAGCGGACCGGCTTTTGACCGGATGCATGAAATAGCATTCGGCATCACGGAACAATTCGCGCACCTGCGCCACCTCGTTCAGCGAAGCCGTATCGAAATGGCGGATCCCTTCCTCATACAATGCCCGCAGAATCAGCGGATGCGGATTGCATTTGGTGGCATAGAGCACCCGCCCATCAAAGGCATCGAGAAAATCGCGTGCGGCGCGCTTCACCACATGCGGGCGAATGCAATAGACCGGATACCCCGGCTTCAGCGCCGCGATCATGGCGGCGGCATTGGCAAATTTTGGTTGCTGTGGCCGCATTCCGCTTTCGGTAATCCGTTGACCTTCAACGCTCATGCCACACGCCTTTCCGTTGGGCTTGCCGAGGGGGCGGGCGGAGAGTGCGGGAAACCGCCCCGCTCTGCAATATCCGATGAATGTGTCACGTTGCGGGCCGGGATCAGTCGCGCAGGCGTTCGATGACAAAGCCGGACGGGCTGCCCTTAGCATCGGCCTTGCGTGCGGCGAAACGGGCGGCAATCTCTTCGGCGCTGGGACGGTGGGCGGTCTGCCCATCCTGGCGGGCGGGCAGATGCACCAGGACGGCGCTGGCGCGCAGCAGCGGGAAGTTTCGTGCCTGCCCGTCGCGGTCTTTGGCGGTGATATAGCCGCGCACCCGGCTATCGGTATCGTAGAGCGAACTCACATCAATGCGGAACTTGCCCAGCAGCTGGTTCATGGTTTCCGCTACCTCGGTTTCCGGCAAACCGACGGCCCCCAGGACAAAATCATCGCCGCCGATATGGCCGACAAAATAGCCGGGCATGTTTTGGACGATCCGCATCATATCGGCAAACAGGGTGATAACCCGGTCGCCCTGGCGGAAGCCGTAGGTATCATTGAAAGGCTTGAAAAAATCAAAATCAATGAAGGCAATGCTCACCGGCTCGCCGCCATGGTCGAGGGCACGGTCGATCCAATCCTGGATCCGTTGGTTGCCCGGCAGGCGGCTCAGGGGGTTCTGATCCCGCGCTCCAGCCAGATTATATTCGTGCACCAGTTTTAGCAGCGACCTTGGGCTAAGGAAGCCCAGATAGCGGCCATCTTCCGTCACCAAAATCCCATCGGCGGCACTATCGCCAGAGAAGGCTTCGACGATCCGGTCGACATGGGTCGAAATATCGCAGACTGGGCAGGTGACGATCAGATCGCGGATTCCATCGCCGATCGCGCGGTTGCGCAGCAATTCGCTGCCAAAGCGGCTATAGGCGAAGCGTTTGATGTCCCGTTCCCGCACAACCCCCAAGGGCCGCCCGCGCTCGTCCACCACCGGGATCACCTCGGCGGTATCATTCTGCCGGAAGGTTTCCAGCAGATCCGCCCTTGCCGTTTGCGGCGGGATGGGGGGAATACGCTGCACCGCTTCCTCCATCAGATTACCCGATGTGGGGGGGCGGCGGCGGTCAGACGGCCGCGTCGAGGGAGCGGCCTTCGGCCGC
>CAZNVY010000110.1:0-976 GCA_964576605.1 uncultured Elstera sp.
CGCCTGCCATACGGACGGTGGCAGGTCGCGCACGGTACGCGGTGTGCCGTAGAACTCCCCGCCCGTCGCGAGCAGGCTGCCGTCCCGCGCCAATAAGGTGATGGCTGGGCGGCGGGTTTCATCCATCAACGCCCCAATCGGCGGCAGTTGCAGCGCGTAAAACCCAATTACCCCAGCCAGCGCGACCAGCGCCCAGACGCCGGTCGCCGCCCCCCAGATCAATGCCCGTCGCCGCCAGCCCCGACGCGGCGGTGACGGCCGCGATGGTGGCGGGGCAGCACGGCGCACCGAGGGATCGGCGCGCAGGGGGGCGGGTTTGCGGGTCATAGCGGCGGCGATGCAAGCACGGTCGCGCCCGAAGAACAAGGGGGCTAGCAAAGACCCGTAATGCCACTGCGGGCACTACATCCCCATATCGGTATTTTCCCGCATGGCAGCCCCGATTCGCATAATAACAGCGTTCATCTGATTGCTTTTGGCATCCAGCTTCGTTACACACCCGCGCCAGAGACATAACGCCTGAAAGGGACGGAACCAGACCATGCGGGTTACTCAGCGCGTCAAAAAGATCCTCAGCTACTATGAATCCGATAATCCCGGCACCAAGGCAAATCTCGCCCGTATTCTGATGCAGGGGCGGCTGGGCGGCAGCGGTAAGCTGGTGATCCTGCCGGTCGATCAGGGGTTCGAGCACGGCCCGGCCCGCAGTTTCGCCCCCAATCCCGCCGCCTATGACCCGCATTACCATTTCGAGCTGGCGATCGAAGCCGGTCTGTCGGCCTATGCCGCACCGCTGGGAATGCTGGAAGCCGGGGCCGATAGTTTTGCCGGGGCGATCCCGACGATCTTAAAGGTCAATAGCTCCAACAGCCTGTCGCGCCTGAAGGAAGATGCCGATCAGGCCGTCACCGCGTCGGTCGGCGATGCGCTGCGCCTCGGTTGCTCGGCCATTGGTTTCACCATTTATCCAGGGTCG
>CAZNVY010000110.1:986-6598 GCA_964576605.1 uncultured Elstera sp.
CCGGATAATGCTTTCGGCATGATCGAAGAGCTGCGCGAAATGGCCGAGGAGGCGAAGTCGGTTGGCCTTGCCGTGGTGGTCTGGTCCTACCCGCGCGGCGGCACCCTTAGCAAGACCGGCGAAACCGCGTACGACATTTGCGCCTATGCCGCCCATATGGCCGCCCTGCTCGGTGCCCATATCATCAAGGTCAAGCCGCCCCAGGCCCCCTTGGAACTGGATGCCGCAAAAAAAGTGTACGAAAAAGAGAAGATCCCTGGCGATAGCATGGTGGATCGCGTCCGCCATGTGGTACAAAGCTGCTTCGCGGGACGTCGGATTGTTGTTTTTTCCGGCGGCGAAGCGAAAGATTTGGACGGTATCTACAACGAGTGCCGCGCTATCCGCGACGGCGGCGGGAACGGGTCGATCATCGGTCGCAACACGTTCCAACGCCCCAAGGCAGAAGCGCTGGCGATGCTGGACCAGATCGTTAAAATCTATCAGGGCAAAGCATAAGCTGCCCGGTTTAGGGAGGGGACCCCGCCACGCCATCTGGCCTGGCGGGGTTTCTATTTTGGGCTTGTGCCGATGCGCTGCCCTATGGCTGGATGCGGCCATGATTGATGATCCGACCGATGCACCCCGCCATTACTTGATTCTCCCCCCGGATATCTCCGACGGTGCGCTCTCCGCCGCCCTGGCCATGGCCGAGGTGGCCTGTGTGGCCCTCGATACCCAAGGGCTATCCCCCGCCGACATCGAAAGCGCGGCCCGCCGCCTGATGCCCCCCCTGCAGGCCCAGGATATTGCGTTTCTGCTGACCGATGCCGCCGGGCTTGAGTCGGTGCTGCGTTTGGTTGGCACGCTCGATGCCGACGGGGTTCATCTCGCCGTCGCGACCGACTACCCGGCGGCGCGCAAAACCTTGGGGAAAGAACGGATCATCGGCACCTTTTGCGCCGATAGCCGCCATCTGGCCATGGAAGCTGCCGAAGCCGGGGCCGATTATATCGCCTTCCTACCACAGGTAGACCTTATTCAAATTTGGGCGGAAACCATGCTGGTGCCCTGCGTGGCTTGGGAAGCCCCGGTCGAGGCGCATTCCGCCCTAAGCGCCGCCGGGGTGGAGTTTCTGGCCTACCGTCCCGCCGGAGCCTGATCCAGCAACCGAACGGCCGCCTCGGCACTCCCCCCCTCGGCATCGACAACCCGCAGTTGGAAAAAGCCTAACCCATCTGGTCGCAGCTCGGTCGCGGTCGCGCTTAAGGGCGCGTCGTTCACATACCAGCGATACGGGGGAACGCCGCCCAGCGCAAACAACGGCACCGGTGCCAGCGTACCATCGGCGGCGCGGGGGGCGACGAGGGCACTGCCGGACGGCGGAAACTGAATGCGAAGCGCTTCTCGCCGCGCCCGATCGGCAGCACCACGCACCGTATCGGAGGGGGCGAAGCGGTTCAAAGCCGCCGGCACCGCCGCCCGGCGCTGCCGTCCGCCTGTCGTAGGCCAGGCGGTGTCGCCCACTGGCAATAGATCGAGCGCCCGTAGTAGGATTGGTGCGGCAGCCGATAGACCATAGGCCCCCGGTCGGGGGGTACCATCGGGCCGGCCCACCCAGACACCGACGGTCCAGCGGGGCGTTAGGCCGATCGCCCAGGCATCCCGAAATCCATAGGAGGTGCCGGTCTTAAACGCGGCTCGTCCCCCGTCCGGCTGGGCATCCGCCGCAAGGGCGATGCCCGGCGGGCGCGGGGCCTCGCTTAGAATATCTAGCAGCGCCGCTGCCGAGGGGGCGGTAACTAAGCGGGTCGCGGGCACCTCCGCCCGTCCCGGCTGCCAAACGAGCGGGCGCACTAGGCCGCCCTCGCCGAGCGCGGCATAGAGACGAACCAGATCGGCCAGACTAATGCCAACGCTCCCCAGCGCGAGAGGGAGCGCCGGGTCTTCCCGGTCGCTCAGAAAGCGCAAATCGGCCCCGCCATTTCGCAAGGCCGCCGCAAACCGGGCCGGACCCACCCGGTCCAGTACGGCCACCGCCGGTAGGTTTAAGGAGTAGCGTAACGCGTCGCGGACGCTGATCTCGCCATGCACCTGCCGGTCGAAATTGCGCGGCGCATAGGAGCCGAAATTCAGCGGCGCATCGATCAGCCGGGTTTCCGGCACCAGCAGCCGGTCGTCGAATGCCAGCCCATAAATGAACGGCTTGAGTAAAGAACCGGGGGAGCGGCGGGCGTGCAGCATATCCACCTGCCCGGCCTGCGGGCGGAGGGGGTCCTTGGCCTCGCGGTCGAAAAACCCATGCCCGCCAATCGCCACCCTGACTGCCCGCCCCTGGGTTTCTACCGCCAAGAGGGCGATGGTTGCCCCTGGCTCCAAGCGACGGGCGGCATCCGTCACCCATCCCTCGAAGGCCCGCTGCAGCCCGGCGTCCAGGGTGGTCGGCACAGAGGGATCGGCCCCCATCGGCAGGCGAGTCAGCAGCGCCTGGGTTGCATGGGGGGCCAGCGCCGGGAAGGGCCGACGCTGGTTTGGCAGAGGGTCTTGCTTGGCCTCGGCCGCCGCCTGCTCGGTAATCGCACCCTGGGCCGCCAGCCGGTCGAGAACCCGCACCACCGCCGCCCGCGCTGCCGCCGGGTGACGGTCCGGTCGGCGGGCCTCTGGCGCTTGTGGGAGGGCGATTAGCAGCGCGCTTTCTGCCAGGGTTAGCCCCATCGGCTCGCGCCCGAGATAGGCCCATGCCGCGGCCCGCACCCCTTCGAGATTACCGCCATAGGGCGCAAGGGTTAGGTAACGGGCCAGCAGCGTTCGCCGGTCGTAGCGCCGCACGAGTTGCAGAGCGCGGAAACTCTCGATCAGTTTGGCCTTTACCGTGCGCGGGCGGGGATCGAGCAACCGGGCCAGCTGCATCGGGATGGTCGAGGCCCCGGAAACGACCTGCCCCAAGCGGATTGTCTGCCCCAGGGCACGCAACGCCGCCAGCGGGTCGATACCAGGATGCGACCAAAAGCGCGCATCCTCATAAGCAACCAGCAGCCGCAAAAAATCAGCATCCAGCCGGTCTAAATCCGCCGGCAGACGACGCTTATCATCGGCGGATTGGAACAGGCGCAGCGGCTCCCCGCGCCGGTCCAACACCAGGGGCGACAGTGGCGGACGAAATGGATCGGGGGACGGCAGCAGCGCGTCGGCCAGGGTTAGCCCAATCCCCAGGCCAAGGGTAAGCAGGAAAATCGCCCCGCCGACCCGCCGACCCCGGCTGCCCCGCCGACCCGCCATCGCCTAGCGGGCAACCTGCGTGCGCCGGGTTTCCGTAATCGCCATGGTGGCAGGCCGATACATATCTTCGACCAGCGCGCCGGGAACGATGAAGTCCCCTACCGTCACGGCCCGCACAATATAGGCCAGCCGGAAGTCCCGCCCATTGCGCGGGCGCGGTTCCCCGTCCTCGTCATAGGCCTCGGCCTCGTTCAGATCGAAGGCTGCAACGAAGCGATCATCGCGCGCCTCGCGCATTTTGGTTGCACTCACACTGTCCAGTACAGTTGGTGGTTCGGTCCCGCCGCCGTCACCGGGCAGAACGATTTTCTCGATCTCCCACCCGGCGGGCAGCATATCAACCAGGATCATCTGGCGGCGTCCTGTATCAGGCACCGCCCCCGATAGGGTGACCAAAATTCGGTCATGCTGACGTACTGCCGCAGGATCAATCACCGCGCCAGAGGGGGTGGTCAACCGCTTCTCCAGTGTGACCCCACCCGCCAGCGGCGGCGGCGGATCCTGCGGCGTTCCCGTAATCGTCAGGCTACGCTGGACCGTCACCGCCGACCGATTGCTGATCTGCCAAGCTTGCGCCAGCGCCGCCGCATCGGGCTGAAACACAATCGTTCCCAGCAATGCTTGCGTTGGGGTAGCGGGGCCAGAAACCGCCAGGCTGCCATCGGCCAAAGCCGCGCCCGTGGTGACGCTCCCCGCCAGCAGAATGCGGGTCAGCCATAGTTTTTCCTGCGTATTGAACCAATCCATCGGATGCGCCCGCAGCAGTGGCATTAGCGCTTCTTCCACCGGGCGGGCAAGATCGGCCTGACGGCTTTCGAGGACCAATGCCAAAACCCCCGCGGCATCCCGCACGCGCGATCCGTAGAAAGTATCGAAGCTGACCCGGCCCGTGGTACGGGTAATCCCCTGCACTGCCATGGTTAGCGCCCGTCGTGCCCGATCGCCCTCGCCGATTCGGGACAAGGCCGCACCGACCAGCGCTGCCGCCAAAGGCCGGTCGGGCGATAGGCTGTTATCGGCAAGATAGCGGGTGCGCCCGACATTCGCCTGCCCCTCCACGGCCAGAAGATAGGCGGCATAGGCTTGATCGAGCGGGGATTGGCTATAGAGAATGCGGTCGACCATGCCCAACAACCGTTCGCGCAACCCCTGCGGGAGGCGCAGGGTTTGCGCCCCGGCTTTCAGCAGAAATTCTGCTGCCTGCATCTGCACCCAAGGGCTGGCATAGCCATCGCCGATGCGCCACAGGCCGATCACCCCTTGGTCGTCGATGCGTTGGGTGATCTGGTCGGCGGCCTCGGTCAGCCGGTCGCGCAGGGCTTGTCCATCGCGATCAGGCCGCCCAGCAATCAGGCTAAAATCGCCCGCCACCAACAGCGGCAGCGCCCGGCTGCTGATTTGCTCGGTACACCCGAAGGGGTAACGATCAAGCGACCGGAGCAAGGCCAAAGCATCTAGCCCGACCGGGGCAGTGGAAAGCCCCACGGCCAGCTTGGCAGTTCCCGGCATAAAGGGGGCCAGCAGCGCCGGATCGGGCGTGAAGGATGCCCCCGGCGGCAGGGGAGCCGCTTGCTCTAGGGTTAGGGGGCGGAAGGGAACGCGGGTTGCAATCGGCCAACTGCGCTCTAGGCGCAGCCCATCCGGGCCGGTTAGGGTCAGACGCAGGGTGGAAACGCCCAGCCCCTCCGCCGTCAAGGACAGCAGGGTTTCTTGGCGCTGATCGCGGTTTAAGCGACCACCGAGCGCGCCCGCCGTTACCCGAACCGGGCCGTCGCTGGCGAGAGCCACCTGATACTCCCCCTCCGGCCCATCGATATTGTGTAAGGAAACGGTCGCCGCCGCCGTATCCCCTGGCGCAAGGAAGCGCGGCAGCGCGAGTTCCGCCACCACCGGCGGACGCACCGTGACAAAAGCCTCCGCCGATCCCATCCGCTGCCCCGATGCCGCGACCGCCATCAGGCGCAGCTTGCCGATGAAATCGGGCACGTCGAAACTAATGTTTGCCGTCCCATCCGCCGCCACCGGAACCGGGCCAGAGAAAAGCGCCACCGTGCGGGTGGGCACCACGGGTATGCCCGCCCCGCCGATCCCATCGCCGCCTTCGCGGAGGCTACCGACCAGGCCGCTGCGCCCATCGATCAGCCGACCATAATCATCACGGATTTCGACGCCCAAGCGCCGCTTGGCAAAAAAGAAACCCTGCGGCACCGGAGTTACGAAACGGGTGAGCTGCAAAATCCCCTCATCCACCGCCGCCAGGGTGACTTGCGCGGTTTCGCCGGGGGTTAGCCCTGTCAAAGTGACGGGCACAGTCAGGCGGCTATCGGGCAAGATCCGCTCTGGGGCGGTGAGGC
>CAZNVY010000110.1:6663-7735 GCA_964576605.1 uncultured Elstera sp.
TCCTGCATCGGGCGAATGTAGCTGACCAGCGCATAGACCGTGCCGCTACGCCAGGCTTCGGTAATCGGCACCTCGAAAACCGAAGCCCCGCCCTCGGTCGGCAGTTCCATCTGACCAAGCACGCGGTCCGAGGCAAGGGTGAGCAGCATCCGGCCTTTCGCCGGGGCATCGATCCGCACACGCGCAACCTCGCCCACAGTATAGCGCGGTTTATCGAGATGCACGGTCAATCGGTCGGGGGCATCCGCCGACCCGGTTCCGCCGCCCCAGCCGGCACGGAAGCGGAAACTGGCCGCCGCAAAGCTAGCCCGGTCGGTTACCTCCAGCCGGTAACGGCCCCAGGGGTAATTGCGCAGCAGGTCCGCCTCGCCCCCGTCCGGGATGGTCAGCGTCCCCCGGTCGATTTCGGTATCACGCACGGTCCATTCATAGGCATAGCGCCCGTCCCTTAGGAACCAATGGTAGGACCAATCTTCGCGAATAAGACGATAATCGGCGCGCGCCGCCTGCTTTTCCCCTGCCGGGGTAAAGGCCGCGATTTTCAGGCGGGCGGCGGTTTCTTCTGGCACCCAGGCCCCCCCGTCGGCCAGCCGGATTGCCATGAGGGTGGCGGCTTGGTGCAGCGGCACGGCCAAAGTCTGGGCGACCGGCTTCCCCCCCGGCTCGAACACCGTCGCGGTGAGGTCAAGCTTCACCGGCCCCTCGAACGGCATAGGGGTATCGAGCGGTAGCAACAGCTCGGCCCGCCCATCCTCGCCAGTCAAAGCGGTGAGCGGCGGTAAGGTAATCGGCTCGGCTTTTCCGGTCGCAAGGCCGAAGGCCCAATCCTTTGCGCCGGGAAAGGGATCAGGATCAGGGCGGATTACCGCCTCTAGTTCCACATCCAAGCCTGCCCCCGGTGCGCCATAGAGAAACTGCGCATCAGCGAGGATTTTCAGCGGCGTATCAATCCGGGCCACCGCGTCGGCGGTGGTTGTGACGGTTAGTTTCTGTGGAACGAAATCCTGTACCTCCACCGTCAACCGTCCCAAGACGCCATCGCGCTTGCCGGTCATAATCTGGAACGACCAAA
>CAZNVY010000110.1:7765-9117 GCA_964576605.1 uncultured Elstera sp.
CCCGCGCCGGGCCGCCGCAGGAACCGGCCACGCGGTAGAAATCATCCCCAAGGCATCGGTTTTCACCGGCAGGGTGCCCGCCAAGCCGCCATCGGGCCGAATGATCGCCAACGAGAGCGGCAGTTCGGGAACCGCAACCGCTTTGGCATCGCGAACCTGCGCGGTCAGATAGACGGTTTCGCCAGGCCGGTAGATGCCGCGGTCAGGATACAGAAAGGCTTCCATCGGCTTGGGCTGATCCACCCCACCGATGGGATGTTCGGATAGGTCGAGCGCGGGCCGGTCGAGCAGCAGAAAACTGAAATCCTCACCCGCCGCTAGCGGGCCTTTCGGGCCAAACCCCAAGATCGCAACGACCGACTGGCCCGCCCCACCCCGCAACAGGCCGGGATCGAAACTCACCCGCCCCTCTGGGCCAACGGTTTGTTCGGCCAGAATTTCGTTATTGCGGGCCAGAAGCTGTACCTGCGTTCCGACCGCCGGGGCACCGCTATCAAGGCTGCGCGCCATCACCGTCAAACCGCCACCGCCGCGAAAAGCGGTTAGCATCAAATCGCTATTCACGACCCAGGTTTTATCGAGAATCTGGGACCGATCGCAGGCGGAATAATAGGTCTCGTCGGCCACCGCCGGATCCAGGCGGCAAGGTGCCCCCTTGTGCAGCAGTAAAAGATAGACCCCCGGCTTCCGGTCCTTCAGCATCTCCGGCAGAGGAAATAGCGTGGTGGAGGGCTTGCCGCCCCGGTTCGGCACGCTCATCGTGCCCGACCAGATCAGCGATGCCTGGTTCCATAACATGCTGCTGACGCTATAGCTTTCCGGCTTGCCCAGCAGAATATCGGCCCCTTCCCCCATCTGGAGCGACCGTTCGCCAACCCTTAGGACAGAGACCCCGACTTCTGACAGGTTCAGGCTTTCCACCGGTACGCCCAGCCCCCCCTGACGGGGCAGAATCAACCCGTTCCCAACAAACGCCGCCACAGCCTCGGTTTTCGTGAAACTAACACTGACCGTCTCAGCCGCCGAAAGCGTGCTGCCGTCCGCCGCTGGCAGGCCGGGGTTGAGGGTGATTTCGGTCGTCAGTTCCGCCGAAAGCCCCCCCAGGCATAGGGTTCCGCCATCGATCTTCGCCGCGACCGGCTGCGGCGGTTCCAGGGTTAGATAATCGGTGATCGGGGTCGCCGGATCGGCCTGCAACGCGCGATCAAAGCTTAGACACGCCTGCCGAACTGCCCCGGTTGGTAGGAAAAGCCCCCGGAAGGCCAAAGCCTTAGTCGATGGGGGTGACACCGGGGCTGGAGCCACCACAGGCACCTCTGGCGTCATCGGTGCCGGGGCAGCCCCTAGCTGTG
>CAZNVY010000111.1:0-8927 GCA_964576605.1 uncultured Elstera sp.
TACGCGCGCTGCTCAATTCGCTCTGGTTATCGGCGGTAGCGGCAGGGGGATTGATGCTGCTGGCCGTCCCCTTTGCCGTCATCGAAGCCTGGAGTCCGCAACCCTGGTTACGCCGCCTGCTGCGGTTTTTCGATCCGATCATCGAAGCCCCTTACGCGCTGCCCGGCGTTGTTCTGGCAATTGCGATGATCTTGTTGCTGATCCGGCCAGTGCCGGGGCTGAATGTCTCGCTTTACGGCACTTTCGGGATCATCCTGATTGCCTATCTCGCCCGGTTTTTTCCGTTGATCTTGCGGCCCGTGCAGGCGGCGGTGCGGCAGCTTGATCCGGTGCTGGACGAGGCGGCCCAAGCGCAGGGGGCGGGATTTCTACGGCGGCTCTGCCGGATCAGCGGCCCCTTGTTGCTGCCCGCCGCTGGGGCGGGGGCTGTTCTTGTGTTTCTAACCGCCTTCAGCGAATTGACGGTTTCGGCCCTTCTCTGGGCGCGGGGTACGGAGACCGTGGGCATCGTTATTTATTTTCTAGAGGAAGGGGGCGATGCCCCCGGCGCGGCGGCGCTATCGATCCTCTGCCTGACAGTGGTTTTCCTGCTGGCGGCGGCCAGCACCCGCCTGCCGCCCGCCCTGCGGCAGCTTTTGCCTTGGGGAGACGCATGAGAGAGTTTCGCGCCCCGCCGGTTTCCGTCAGCATCGACCGGCTTACCCGGCAGCTTGGCGGTAGTCTGATCCTCGATCATCTCTCCCTCAGCGTCGCGCAGGGGGAGTTTATGGTCATTTTGGGCGAGTCCGGCTGCGGCAAGACGACCCTGTTGCGCCTAATCGCCGGGTTCGATGCGCCGGATAGCGGCACGATCCATTTTGGCGAACGGCTGATGTCCGGCGCGGGGGCGCAGGTCCCACCGGAGAAGCGCAACCTTGGCATTGTGTTTCAATCCTATGCCCTGTGGCCGCATCTCAGCGTGGCCGACAATGTGCGCTTCGGTCTTGATCTTGCTGGGGTTCCTGCGAAGGAACAAGCGGCGCGGGTGGCGCTGGCCTTGGCCCAAGTGGGGCTATCTGGGCTAGCGGACCGTCGCCCGTCGGACCTATCGGGGGGGCAGCGGCAGCGGGTGGCGCTGGCACGGTGCTTGGCGAAAGCACCGGGCTTGGTTCTATTGGATGAACCGCTGGCCAACCTTGATCCGGCGCTGCGGCAATCGGTGCGGCAGGAGTTTTTGACCATGCGCCGCGCCCTTGGCTCGACCTTTCTTTATGTGACCCACGATCAAAGCGAGGCGTTGGCGCTGGCCGACCGGATTGCCGTTCTGCACCACGGGCAGTTGGCGCAATGCGGTGCCCCGCAGACCCTATACCGCAGTCCGGCAACCGCCCATGTGGCGCGTTTCGTTGGCGATGGAATGCTGGTGCCCGCCGTGGTCTTGGGCGCGAAGGAGGCGGCCGGCTTTCCGGTCGAAATCGGCGGACGCCGGGTTTTTCTGCGCGGCAAACCAGGGCACGCGGCGGGAGTGGCGACCGTCTGTTTGCGCAGCCACGATGTGGCAATCGAGACTAAGGCGGCCCCGGATGATTTGCCCGCCGTTGCCGGCCCCGCCATGTACCAGGGCAGTCATTGGCGGGTTTCGGTCCGGGTGCCCAGCCTCGACGACCGCTGGTTGGAGATCGAGCATCGGGTGCCGCCGCCAGAGCCGGGTAGCGCTATCGGGCTAGCAATCAAGGACGGGTGGATTATTCCGGCAGCGGAATAAACTCCGTCTCGCCCGGAACCATGGGGAAGCGCCCGGATTGCCAATCGGCTTTCGCCTGTTCAATCCGGTCTTTGCGGGACGAAACGAAGTTCCAGAACATGGTGCGCGGGGCCTCTAGCGGCGCGCCGCCCAGCAGCATCACCCGGCTCGCCTCTTCCGCCAGCAGGCTATAGTCGGTACCGGGGGTCAGCACCGGCATTTGGCCGATGCCGAAGCGTTGACCATCGATATAGACGGTGCCATCCACCACATAGATGGCCCGTTCTTCGGCCAGCTCGGCCCCCAGTGTGTAGCAGGCCCCGGCATCGAGTGCCAGATCGGCATAGAGGGTTTCGGTCTTGGTCGGCACGGGGGAGTGCAGAGTGCCGATCCGTCCGGCCAGCAGGCGCAGAGTGACGCCATCGTCGCGAACCACCGGTAAATCGGCGGCGGGGTGGTGATGGAAGGCGGGGTCGGTCTCTTCTTCCGCCAAGGGCAGGGCGACCCAAGCTTGGACGGCGTGCAACCGCTGCCCCGACGCGCGGACCGCATCGGTCACCCGTTCGGAATGGACAATGCCGCGCCCGGCGGTCATCCAGTTCATCGCGCCGGGTTGGATTGGCTGTACCACCCCTAAACTATCGCGGTGTAGAATTTCGCCTTCAAAGCAGTAGGTGACGGTTTCAAGTCCGATATGCGGATGCGGGCGCACGTCTAGCCCGTCACCGGGGGTAAAAGTGACCGGGCCGATATGATCGTAAAAAACGAAAGGGCCAACCGACCGGCGCGCGGCCTGCGGCAGAATGCGCCGCACCATCATGCCGCCGCCTAAGTCGCGGGCCTTACCTTCCAGAATCAGGGCGGGGTCGGTCATTGGGTATCCTCCGGGGGGCGTTCGGCGAGATAGGCAAGGCCCGGCACGGGTTCCCCCCGGTTAAGGCGGGTGGTGACGGGCGTTAGCGCCAGGATCCGATATCCGTGCATCAGCAGCAAGCGGTGCAACGCCGCCTGCCCATGCCGGTATCGAAAGCCATCGTGCAGGCTGAAGAGGGTATCCGGATCGGGATGCGCTTCAACGCTGGCCAGTAGCAAGCCGCCAGGGGCCAGGGCGCGGGCCGCTTCGGCGTGAAAACGGTCAAGATCGCCAAGATAGACCAGCACATCCGCTGCCAGGAGTAGATCGGCCTCGGCGGGCGGGCGGGCGGCGAGGCTGGCGACCGCCTCCCCTTCGATCAAATCCTGATAAATCCCCCGCGCGGCGGCTTGTTCCAGCATCGCCGGCGAGAGATCGATCCCGATCAGCTCGGCGGCCAGATCGGCAACTGCAAGGCCCGATAGGCCAGTTCCGCAGCCGACATCGACAATCCGCAGTCCCCGGCGGGGGGCGTGTTGGTCCAGCAGATCGCGCAACCGCTGCGGTCCCTGATACTGAAGTTTTTCCGTCAGATCAGAATCAAAGCGCGGGGCATATTCATCGAATAGAGCTTTGACGTAGGGCAGGGGTAACCCGTCCGGTCCCGGCCCGCCGTCCAGCAGCGCTTGCGCGGGTCCGGCTCCGAGCCGGTCGGTCGGATCGAGAATGAGCGCCTGCCCATAAGCGGCCGCGGCAGTTGTCGGCTCGCCGCTGGCGCGGGCGGCTTCGCCCAGCAGGAACCAAAGCGCCGGATCGGTCGGTGATCGGTTGGTCAGCGCCTGAAGCCGCCCCATCGCTTCGGTTGGGCGGCCTGCCTTCAACAGCGCTTCCGCATAGTCGCGCTCAAGGTCGGTGGTGGCGGCGGCCAGCAGGCTTTCGTAGAGCGGTAGCGCGGCGACGGCCTGCCCCGTTCGCACCAACGCCAAGGCGTGGTTGCGCTGCAGGATAGGATCGTCGGGGTGCCGGGCACGGGCGGCGGCCAAGGCGGTTAGGGCGGCATCGCTTTGACCAAGGTCCAGCAGGGCCGCCGCGCGGTTAGCGATGGCGCGCGGTTGTTCCGGCACTAGCGCCAGCGCGGTCTCGAAGGCGGCGAGGGCGGCGGCCAACTGCCCCTGCTGTCGCCGCAGAATGCCGACCCGTTCCCACGCGAGAGCATCATCCGGGCGGGCCATGGTGAGGGTTTCCAGCGGCGGCAAGGCTTCTGTCGGGCGGTTCGCGCGGAACAAAAGATCGGACAGCGACCAGAGCGCGGCGGGAAGACCGGGGGCGAGGGCCAAAGCCTGGCGGAAATTCTCCTCCGCCTGCGCCTGCGCCCCGCCCATAGCATAGGCGCGGCCCAGCGCCAAGCGCAGGGCGGGTGAATCCGGCCCGTGGGTAAGCGCGAGGCGCAGGGCGTGCACGGCCTTTGCCGCGTCGCCATCCCCCAAGCACAAAAGGCCGGTCAGATAATGGGCACCGGCGAGTTTCGGCTGTTTGCGGAGTAGTGGACGCAGAATATTGCGGGCGGTGGCGGCATCCCCACGCTCCCAGGCGGCGAAAGCATCGGCCAGGTTGAGCTGGATTACCACGCGCCGCCAACCTTCTGGAGATAGGGGGCCAACCGGTCGAGGGCACGGGTCAGGGTGCTATCGTCCTTGCAGAAACAAAAGCGGACATAGGGGGTTTGCAAGCCGCCGTCATAAAAGGCCCCCACCGGAATGGCGGCAACCCCTGCCTCCAGCGTCAAGCGGCGGCAGAAATCGGCGTCCGATCCCGTGTAACCGACCGACCGAATGTCAACGGTCAGAAAATACGTTCCGGCAGAGGGTTGGACCGCGAACCCCAGGGCTTGCAGCCCCTCGGTCAGCAGATCGCGCTTCTGCTGCATCGTCTGGGTTAGATCGGCGAAGAAAGGGGCATCCTGGTCAAGGCCCCAGGCAACGGCGGCTTGCAGATTAGGCGGAGAGGTGAAGGTGAGAAATTGATGGACTTTGGCGATGATCGGCATCAGCGCCGGGGCGGCGGTGATGTACCCAATTTTCCAGCCGGTCAGGGAAAAAGTCTTGCCCGCCGATCCGATGCGGACCGCGCGCTCCCCCATCCCTGGTTCGGTTAGGATCGAGCGATGCTTGATCCCATCGAAGGCCAGATGCTCATACACTTCATCACAGACCGCAATCGCATCATGGGCGCGGCAAAGCGCGGCGATCAGGCCCAGGTCTGCCGCCGAAAAAACTTTGCCGGTCGGATTATGCGGCGTGTTGAACAGGATCAGTTTGGTCTTCGGCCCAAAAGCGGCGCGCAATTCGGCTTCCGGCACTTCCCAGGTCGGGGGGGCGAGGCGCACCAGTTTGGGCACGCCGCCCGCCAGCCGCACGATGGGCAGATAGCTATCGTACATTGGCTCGAACATCACCACCTCGTCGCCCGGCGCGATTAACCCCAGCAGGGTCGCGGCCAGGGCTTCGGTCGCGCCGGAGGTGACGATCACCTGCGTCTGCCAATCGGCGTCGACGTCAAAGAAGCGCTTACCATGGTCCGCGACCGCCTGCCGCAGTTCGGGCAGGCCCAGCATCGGCGGATATTGGTTTGGGCGGTCAGCCAGCGCTTCCTGCGCTTTGGCGACGATAGCTGGGCTGCCGTTCCCATCCGGGAACCCTTGGCCTAGGTTGATGGCCTTATGCTCGCGCGCAAGACCGGACATCACCTCGAAAATCGTCGTGCCGAGGTTGGCGAAAAGCGGATTGAGCGGCTTCATTCTAACCCCTTGTTCAGCGCGGGGTGCAGCATAGCGGCAACAGCGGCAAGCGCAATTCCCTGTTATTACACGTTTGCGGCTTTACGCCTGAGGGGGTTTCGGGCTATTGAGGTGTCATGGAATTTTCTCCGGTTGCCGCGGCGGGTGTGTTTGCAAGCTCGTCGCCACGGCAGCCCATAACAGGTAAAGGTGTTCTGATGCGCGCCATGATGAAGACGATTGCTGCTGCCGCCCTACTGACCTCGGTTGCTGCCGGGGCTTCGGCTCAGTCGGCTGAGTTCACCAAGATCCACCAGGGTGCTCAGATTGCTGGTATCTGCACCGGCGCGCTGTCGCAGGCGCAGGAAAATAAGGTCGGTCTGATCGCGGCCGCTGCGGCGGGCGACCTGACCGTTGGTGGGATCTTGTCGGCAGAAACCAAGACCCGTGGCGATGCCCGCGTCCAGGCTTATTCTCTGGGCTGCAAGAATGACAAGAACACGGCAGCTGTGAAATATTATACCGATACGGTAAAATAAGCTGCGGCGCTTCGGCGGCTTAGAAAACCCCCAGCCGCGCGGTTGGGGGTTTTTTGTTTGGGGTTTAGGCGAGAGCCGTTTCTAGCTGCGGCGTGCCCATCTTGAACCAAGCGCGGGCGATTTTACCGTCTTCAACCTCGTACATCGCCACCGCTTCGATCGTGCCGGGACCTTCCGGGAAGGTACGGGTGATATGCTCGTGGTCAATGACGAGGGTGCCGACGATCATGCGCGCCTTAATCACGGCGTGCAGGTTCGGTTCTTCGAAACGGGCGATGTAGCGGGCGCGGATTTCTGCCGTGCCCCGTGCTAGCGGCTGATCGGGGAACAGGAAGCATTGGCAATCCTCCGCCCACCATGCCATGAAGGCATCAATATCGCGGGCGTTATAGGCCTCTAATTGTTTTTGAACAGGAAATTCGATGGCTTCCTGCCCAATATGGGGGCTTTGAACGGTCATTGTTCCTCCTGGCCGGATCGTCCGGCGAACCAAAGTTTGGCCGCGCCATAGTTGCGGGCATCGTGTAGCCGGAACTGGGCGGGCAGCGAGATGTTCTCGTTGGCGGCGCTCTCCAGAATTATCAGCGCGCCGGGGGCAAGCCAATGGCCCCGCTCCAGCGCCTCTAGGGCCGGCACCAAAAGATCACGGCCATAGGGCGGATCGAGAAAAACGAAATCCGCCGGGCGTGGCAACGGGCAGGCGGTTAGGCGGGCGGCATCGGTTTGCAGCAAGGGCGGCGATAACCCAAGCGCCGTGGCGTTCGACCGGGCAACGCTTACATCCGTATCGATGAAGACGCAGGCCTCCGCCCCACGCGACAGGGCCTCCAGGCCGACCGCCCCGGTGCCGCAAAACACATCGACCCAGGCCGATCCGGCAATCGGCGCTTGTCCCAGGGGTGCATGGGCGAGGATGTTGAACAAAGCCTCCCGCGTGCGGTCTGCCGTTGGCCGCACGTCCTTCCCGGTCGGCGCGAGCAACCGCCGCCCGCGCCAACGCCCGCCGATAATCCGCATCGGTCAGCGCCCCGACGGACGGCGCGACCCCGGCTTACCGCCGACCGGTCGATCGCCCCCGGATCGCCCCGCCGAAGGTTTGCTGCCGCTGGGCTTTGTCCCTGAACGGGTGGCGGCTTTAGCCTTGGCGACGGCGCGTTTTTTGGCTTCCCAGCCCATGCCGGGACCCTCCGGCTTTTCGGCCGTCTCAGCCCGCCGCTGTGGGCGTTTGGCGGGCGGCGCGTCGGGGGCCGCTGGGCGGCGGGCGATGGGCGCGCGCGGTGCCTTATCGCCCCGGCCCAATTGATCGCGCAGCACGCGCGGCGGCACTTCTTCGACTGCGCCCTCGGCAAGATAGCCCAATTGGAACGGGCCATAGGAGGTGCGGATCAGCCGGGTCACACGATAGCCGAGATGGGCCATAACGCGGCGAATTTCGCGGTTTTTCCCCTCGGTTAAGCCAACCAGCAGCCAAGCATTGGCGGCCCCCTGGCGCTTTTCCAACACGGCGTCGATCGGGCCGTAGCGCACCCCTTCCACTGTCACCCCTTGGGCGAGGGCGGCGAGCGCGGCTTCATCGACTTCGCCATGCACGCGCACGCGGTAGCGCCGGATCCAGCCGGTAGCGGGCAGTTCCAGCCGCCGGGCAAGCTCGCCATCGTTGGTCAGCAGCAAAAGCCCTTCCGAGGTCAGATCGAGCCGCCCGACGGAAATGACACGCGGCATATCCTCTGGCAGTTTCTCGAACAGCGTTGGGCGGCCCTGGGGGTCGCGGTGCGTCGTCACCAGTCCGGCGGGCTTATGGTAGCGCCATAGGCGGGTTGGCTCCTTTTCCGGCAGCAGGCTACCGTCAACGGTGATCTTGTCGCCGGGAACAACCACATGGGCGGGCGTGGTTAGCTGTTTGCCGTTAACCGAAACGCGCCCGTCTTCGATCAGCTTTTCGGCATCGCGTCGGGAACAGATGCCGGCGCGGGCGATGCGTTTGGCGATGCGTTCGCCATCCTTCGGGGCCTCGGTCATGCCGCCGCCGCCGCGATGAGCGCACCGAAAATCGCGCGGTCAGCCGGGGAAATATGATATTCCGGGTGCCACTGTACGCCCAGGCAAAAGCGCCGGGCCGGGTCTTCGATGCCTTCGATCACCCCATCGGGGGCGGAAGCATTCACAAGGATATGCGACGGAACCGCTTTGACCGCTTGATGATGGGCGCTGTTCACCGGAATGCGCGTCTGTCCGACGATGCGGTGCAGCAGCGTATCTTCGCTTACGATCACCTCGTGCCCGGCTTCGGTGCGCGGGTTCGGCTGTTCGTGCGGAATATCAGACGGAAGCTCGTCCGGGATATGCTGGATCAGCGTGCCGCCGAGGGCGACCGCCAGTAGTTGCTGACCGCCGCAAATGCCGAGGACCGGTAGGTCTTTCGCCAATAGCCCTTGCATCAGCGCCAACTCGAAGGCGGTGCGGCGGTCCTTGGTCGTTACCGTCGCGTGCTTGACGCTGGCCCCAAACAGGCTGGGATCGACATCGAACGCCCCGCCGGTCACCACCACGCCGTCGATATGGTCTAGATACTGCAGGGCCAAGTCCGGTTCGTGCGGCAGGCAGACCGGCAAACCACCCGCCGCAGCAATCGCATCGCAGTAATTTTGCCGAATGGCGTACCAGGGCAGCTTCGACCAGCCGCCAGCGGGTTCGGAATCGAGCGTCAGGCCGATGAGCGGCCGGGAAGGGTTCTTCGTCATGGCGCAAGATTAGGCCGAACGCTATGCTGCGACAACTGCTTGATAGGGGAGTTCATTCAGCATGTTAAAAGGCAAAAATGCGCTTGTAACCGGATCGACCAGCGGCATCGGGCGCGGCATGGCCCTAAAACTGGCGGAAGCCGGGGCAAATATCGTGCTGAACGGCTTTGGCCCGGCGGAGGAAATCGCCGATCTGCGCCGTCATATCGAAACCACCTATAAGGTCGGCGTCGACTATCATGGCGCCGATCTGTCGCGCGTTGCCGATATTGAAGATATGATGGCGACCGCCGCC
>CAZNVY010000112.1:0-7820 GCA_964576605.1 uncultured Elstera sp.
TACGCTGACCGGGCATCAAGTTCACGATCTGCTGCGGCTGCGGCAAGATATTTTCATCGTGGAACAAAACTGTCCCTACCCCGATATCGACGGGCGCGATCCCACGGCGGAGCATCTTCTAGCCTTCAACCCAAGCGGTAAGGCGCGCACGCTGATTGGTGCACTGCGGCTGCTGGACGGTGCCGCCGCCCCGCACGGTAGCTCCCTCCCCTCGCTGCCCGCCGATCAGGCAACGACCATCGGGCGCATCGTTGTTGATGCGGCCTATCGCGGCGTCAAACTAGGCGGCACGCTGCTGGCGGAAGCCATCCGCCAGATCGAGGCCACCCGCCGCACCCCGATAACCCAACTCTCGGCCCAAGCGCATTTGCAGGGCTTCTATGGGCGCTATGGCTTCACTGCGGTTGGGGAGGAGTATCTCGAAGACGGTATTCCGCATGTGGATATGCGGCGACAGGCGACGTCAACCGACTAATTTTCGTATATACAAAAAATCGTTGATCGGCTAATTTTCAGAGGATACTGAAATTGCGATGGTGATCACGTTCGACCCCGCCAAGCGCGATAAAACGCTGACCGAACGGGGCCTCGATTTTGCCGACGCAACAGAGGTTTTTGCCGGGCCAACCTATACCCTGCCCGATGATCGGTTCGACTATCCTGAACCCCGATTTATCACCATCAGGCAGATGAAGAACCGGATGGTGGTCATCGTCTGGACACCAACCCACACCGGACGGCGCATCATTAGCATGAGGAAAGCCAATGACCGGGAACAAAAACGCTTTGCCGACACCCTGGGTTGACCCGGACGACGCCCCGGAACTGAGCGAAGATTTCTTCCAGCACGCCGAATTTGCCATCGGCGACAAGGTGATTCGTCCGGCCACCGCGACACTGAAGCGTTTGGGCCGCCCAAAATCGGAGAAGCCTAAAGTGCCGGTCAATCTGCGGCTGGATCAGGAGGTTGTGGAGCATTTCCGCGCCAGTGGCACCGGGTGGCAAAGCCGGATCAATGCCGCGCTACGCAAAGCTGCCGGGCTGAGTTAACCGTGCCCACACCCACATTCCCCCTCCGCGTCACCGATCTCGTCAAACGCTTCGGCCCGCCCGGCACCCCAGCGGCGGTCGATGGGCTGACCTTTAGCATCGCCCCCGGCAGTATCTCCGCCCTTCTGGGCGGTAATGGCGCAGGCAAGACAACAACAATTTCGATGCTGCTTGGCCTCTTGATGCCAACGAGCGGCGCGATCACGGTGTTAGGCACCGATATGGTGCGCAATCGCTATGCCGCGCTGCCGCGCCTCAATTTCTCCAGCCCCTACGTGGAACTACCCTTTCGGCTGACGGTGGAACAGAATCTCGGCGTCTATGGCCGTCTCTATAACCTGCCGCGCCTTGCCGACCGGATCGACGAACTGCTGGAAGACCTCGGCCTGACCGCCCTGCGCAAGCGCCCACTCGGTAGCCTGTCGGCGGGGCAGAAGACGCGCGCCGGGTTGGCGAAGGCGCTCATCAATCAGCCCGACCTTCTGTTGCTGGATGAACCGACCGCCTCGCTTGATCCCGATACCGGCGATTGGGTGCGCGGCTATCTCGCGGCCTATCGGCAAAAGACCGGCGCGACCCTGCTGCTGGCAAGCCACAATATGATGGAGGTGGAACGGCTCGCCGACCGGGTGCTGATGATGCGCGGCGGCAAGCTGGTGGACGACGACACCCCCCAAGGGCTGATCGCCCGCTATGGGCGCAGCACGCTCGAAGAAGTCTTCCTCGACATTGCCCGCCAGAAAGACCCCGCATGAGCCTCCCCGCCGCCCTCACCCGCATGAGCGGGCTGATGCTGCGCCATGCTTACCTCATTCGCGGCTCGTATGCCCGGATGGCGGAACTGGTCTATTGGCCGACCGTGCAACTGCTGATCTGGGGCTTCTTCACCAGCTTCTTTTCCAGCCGCAGCCCGTATCTGGAACAGGCCTTCGGCGTGCTGATCGCGGGCGTGCTGCTCTGGGAAATTACCGTGCGCAGCCAGATCGGCGTCTGTTTGGCGTTCATGGAGGAAATCTGGTCGCGCAATCTCGGCAGCCTGTTCGTCACGCCGGTGCGGCCCATCGAATTTGCGGGTGCCCTGGCGGGTATGGGCCTTGCCCGTGTGATCCTGGGCGTCGGGCCTGCCGCGCTGCTAGCCTGGGCCTTCTACGATTATTCCGTCTTCAGCATGGGTCCCGTGCTGCTGCTGTTCTTCAGCCAGTTGATCCTAATGGGCTGGGCGATGGGGATTGCGCTATCGGGCATTATCCTGCGCGTCGGGCTGGGGGCGGAGAATTTGGCCTGGATGGGCATGTTCATCCTCGCCCCCATCGTCGGGATCTATTATCCGGTGAACAGCCTGCCGGGGTGGATCCAACCGCTTTCCTACACTCTCCCAGCCTCCCACGTCTTCGAGGGAATGCGCGCCGTCTTGTTCGGCCAACCGGTGCCCTGGGGACATCTGGCCGCGGCGATGGGGTTGAATGCGGTTTATATGATAGCGGCGGCCATAATCTTTTCCGCCTGTTTCAACGCTGCGCGCCGGGCAGGGAAACTGCTGCAGACGGGGGAATAATCAGAGGGTCTTTTCCCAGGTCTCGCCGACCAGGGACTGACCGAAACCCTGATACGGTTCGCTCTCGATCAACCGATAGCCCGCCGCTTCGTACAGGCGGCGGGCAGAGAGCAGATTGGCGTTGGTCCACAGGCGAATGGCGCGATACCCCGCTTGCCGGGCGAAACGATCGCAGGCCGCCACTAACTGCGCCCCGACGCCCAGACCGCGCGCCCGCGCCTCGACATAGAGCATCCGGAGCTGCGCCACGCCCGGAGCGTTTTCGACCAGCATCACCGACCCCAGAATCTCGCCGTCGCGCTCGGCCATCCAGCAGGCTTCCTTATTCGGCTGGAAGTTGGTGATGAAACGCGCGGCGATCTCCGCCACCATCGCTTCAAAGCTACCATCCCACCCATATTCATGGGCATAGAGCAGCGTTTGCCGCTGGATGACCCAACCGAGATCGCCGGGCCGATGCGGGCGCAGCACCACCGGCCCCGCTTGCGCGCCGGGGGTGAGTAAGGACTGCACGGTCTTCAGCGCCGCCAGCAGTTTCGCCCGGTCGGGCGGGGACAAAGGTGCCAAAAGCGCCGCCACCTCCGCCCGCGATTGCGCTTCAAGGGGGGCGAAAACCGCCTGCCCCGCTTCGGTCAAAGCCAGCAGGTGCTGCCGAGCATCCTCCGGCGATTTGCGCCGGTCGATCAGCCCCTGCGCGGTGAATTTCTTGAGCAGGCGGCTGAGATAGCCAGGGTCCAAGCCCAGATCGCGCGCCAAATCTGCCGCCGTCACAGTCGAACGATGGGCGAGTTCATAGAGCACCCGCGCCTCGGTTAACGAATAGGGGCTGTCGAGCAACCCTTCTTCCAGCACACCGATGCGGGCGGTGTAAAATCGGTTGAAGGCCCGCACAGCATCCAGCACCTCGGTCTCCGGGGTCATAGTCGCCTCCTTATAATTGCCTATATCAATCTTATTAATTGCTTTTGTCAATTATATAGACAGGAAAAAGGCCAGAGGACAATCGCCCTCTGGCCCTTTCCGCTGAAGCTTAACCGCCGCAGCGGCTGATCTTAGAACCCTGAGCGGCGCTGATTGCGACCGGCGGGCTTACCGCTAAAGCTGCGACCGGCAGGGGTGCCCTGGCCGCCGCCCTTAAAGCGGTCGCCTTTCGGGCGGTCGCCGGTGCGCGGACGGTCGGAGCGTTCACCTTGCGGGCGGTCACTGAACGACCGCTCACCACGCGGGCGATCCCCGAAGGGGCGATCCCCCTGGGGACGATCCCCGCGTGGACGGTCGCCGAACGGACGATCCCCTTGCGGGCGGTCGCCGAACGAGCGCTCCTGGCGGGGACGATCATCACCACCCCGCGCGTCCATCGGGCGCGGGCCACGCGGCGCGGCCGGACGGTCCGAACGCGGCGGGCGGCTTTCAAACGACCGGCCTTCGCCTTGCCCCTGCGGACGACCCCGACCGCCACCGCCATTGCTGCGGCCCGGACGCTTGGCCGGGCCGAAGGCGCGATCATGATCGTCGCGCGGTTCGCGGCGGCGGTCGTCGATCGGCAGACGCTGACGGATCAGCGTTTCGATAGTGCGCAGATGCGGACGATCCTCATGTTCGACCAACGAAATCGCCTCCCCTTCCCGGCCCGCGCGGCCCGTGCGGCCAATGCGGTGGACATATTGTTCGGGGACGTTCGGCAGATCAAAATTGATGACGTGGCTGACGCCATCGACATCAATGCCGCGCGCGGCAATATCGGTCGCAACCAGCACGGTCACTTGGCCGTTACGGAAAGCAGCCAGGGCCTTTTCGCGCTGCGGCTGCGACTTATTGCCGTGAATGGCTTCCGAGCGGATGCCTTCGCTATCGAGGTGACGGACGACCTTATCGGCACCATGCTTCGTGCGGGTGAAAACCAGCGAGCGGGTGATGGCCGGATCGTTCAGCAGTTCGGCCAACATGCCGCGCTTATCGTCACGGTCAACAAAGATCGCCTTCTGCACGATGCGTTCAGCCGTGGTGGCGACCGGTGTGACTTCCACCCGTTCCGGCTGGTTCAGCAGATCCTTGGCCAGCTTGGCGATGCTGTCCGGCATGGTGGCGGAGAATAGCAGCGTCTGCCGTTCCTTGGGGATCATGCTGACGATCTGGCGGATCGGATGAATGAAGCCCAGGTCTAGCATTTGATCGGCTTCGTCCAGCACCAGAATTTCCACCTTATCGAGGAAAACGGCATTCTGGCTGACGAGATCGAGCAGGCGGCCCGGCGTGGCGACGAGCACATCGACGCCGCGTTCCAGCGCGCGCGCCTGGCGGAAGATCGGCTGCCCACCGCACACGACGGCAGTGGTCAGCGGCAGGTTGCGGCCATACAGGCGGATATTATCGGCGATCTGGCCGGCAAGCTCGCGCGTTGGGCTAAGGATCAGCGCGCGGCAAGTGCGCTTGAACGGGCGCATCTTCGACTGGCTGAGTTGATGCAGGATCGGCAGGGCGAAAGCTGCCGTCTTGCCAGTGCCGGTCTGGGCGATACCCAGCAAATCCTTGCCCGCCAATAGGGTCGGAATCGCCCCAGCCTGAATCGGGGTCGGGGTTTCGTAACCTTCTTGCGCCAAAGACGCGAGAAGGGCCTGGGAAAGACCCAGGTCGGCAAAAGTCGTCATTAAAAGCTCGTCAAAACGGGCGCAGCCCGGCCTATCAGTGAGGCCAGGAGGCAGCGCGGGGATCAAGACGCCCCCCGCGTGTCCGGGTCGCCCTATCGGGTGGGATAGGCAGGTCGCTCTAAGGTGCCGCACCCTTGCTTGAAGGGCCGACAGAATCGTGAGCGGTCACGCGCTGCCAATATGTGGCTTGGAAGCTGACCTTTCCCCGCAGGAAAGTCAAGCCATGCTGCGATGCAGCAGCGCAAGGCTGCCATGTGATCGCCCGCCGGTTAGCCAAGCGTTGCCCGCTGCCCTACCAGATACGCCCGGATCGAGGGGTCCTGCGCCAAGGCAATTGCCCGGTCGAAGGCGAACGCCGCCGCGATCCGATCCCCCGTCAGGCGCAAAAAATGCGCTTGCGCGGCCCAAAACGGTTGATAGTCCGCCACATCCTCTGGGGCGAGCATCGCCAGATGCGCCAATGCAGCTTGCGGCCCAAAGGCATCGGCCATGGCCGCCGCCCGCGCCACGGCACCCCCGACCGAGGGCGCGTGCTGCAGTAGAACATCATAGAGGGCAACCAGCGCCATCGGCGGGACTGCCGCCCCCAAGCGGCGCTGAGTATGAAACGATTGGATCGCCGCTTCGGTCTGAAACCGCCCGAAGCGCCCCAAGCGGGCCGCGCGGGTTAGGATTTCTTCTGCCTCGAAGATCGCCGGGCGCGACCAAAGCCCCGTGTCCTGCTCGGCCAAAGGTACGAACCGCCCCGCCGTATCGCGCCGGGCCGCCCCCCGCGCGTCGCAATAGCGGATCAAGGCCAGCAGCCCTAGCGCTTCCGGCTCTTGCGGCAGCAGCGCCACCAAAAGCCGTGCCAGATAGCCCGCCTCCTCCGCCAATCCGCTGTCGGAGGCTACACCGGGCAAGGCATCCCAGGCAGTGCCATAGGCGGCATAGATAGCCGCAAGAACTGCCGCTAACCGTGGCGCAAGATCGCTGGCGTCCGGCACTTCCACCCGCAGGCCCGCATCCTTGATTTTGGCTTTAGCCCGAACCAGCCGTTGCCCCATCGTCGCGGCAGACACCAGAAAGGCCGCGCCGATCCGGGCGGCATCCAGCCCCAGAACGGTTTGCAGCATCAGTGGCGTATGGATCGCCGGATCAATGGCCGGATGCGCACAGACGAACAGCAGCTTCAACCGTTCGTCCGGAAAGGCCGCGGGATCACGCTCCCCCGCTTCTGCATACAGCATATCAAGCGTCGCCGCCGCCCCGGCCCGCACTTGGGCGTGCCGATAATCGTGCCCCAAGTGGCGACGGGCGGCGGTCAGCAGCCAGGCTTCGGGCCGCTCCGGCACCCCTTGAACCGGCCATAGGTCAAGGGCAGCGCGAAAGGCTTCGGCCAGGGCATCTTCCGCAGCCGCAATATCGCGGCTGCGGACCGTAAGGAGGGCAATCAAACGGCCATAGGAGGCGCGGGCGACCGTCTCTGCCGTGCGCTGCGTCTCCATGACTGGGGCGACTTAGACGCCAGGGGCCGGCATCGGCGGCAGCACCGGGCGCACTTCGACCGAGGCATAGCTGGCCGACGGCGCGCGCGCGGCCCAATCTAGCGCCGTATCGAGATCCGGCACCTCGACGATGAAATAGCCCGCCAACTGTTCCTTGGTATCAGCGAACGGGCCGTCTTGCACGTGCCGCTTACCGTCGCGCAGACGCACCGTGGTCGCCGTATGGGGCGGTTGCAAGCCATTGCCGCTGAGAACAATGCCGGCGGCCTGCAAAGCCCCAATATAGGCCCCCCAAGCCCCCCAATAGGCCGCACTAGCCTGCGGATCGGTCCGTTGGGCGAACTCGGCAGCGGTTTCGCTGAAAATAATCATATATTGCATCGGGTCGTCTCCTGTCGGTGATAAGCGCCCCGAACCGGCGGCCGGAGCGGCGGGGGGAACTCCCCCCTCACCTCCATGAGCCGCGAGCCTGCCCTATTTCGACAGGCGCGTAAAAAAAATTTGGTTGCTTATACCGGCCCGGAAACGCCGGCCTGCTCGAACGTTGCCATCCCCGTGTGGCAATCGACCGCCGCCTTCAGGACTGGTACGGCTAGCGCCGCGCCGGTGCCCTCGCCCAACCGCAGCCCAAGGTCGAGAATCGGCTTTTTACCAATCTTCTCGCACAACAGCCGGTGGGCGGGTTCTGCCGAGAGATGCGCGACCTGGCAATGATCGAGGGCGCGCGGGTCGATCTTATGTAAAACCGCTGCGGCCGCCGTCACCACATAGCCATCCAACAGAACCGGGGTACGGCCCATCCGCGCCGCCAAAATCGCCCCGCAAATCGCGGCGATTTCTAACCCACCGACCGCCGCCAGCCACTGCAGCGGATCGTCGAACCCGGCGAACTGGATATCAAGAAGTGCAATGCCGACTTCGTGCTGCTGATCGAAAAGGGCACGCAGTTCAACCGCCTCTCCGAAGACCGCTTCTGGAAGAAGCACAACTGCATCCTGCTGACCGGCAACGGCCAGCCGCCGCGCGGCGTGCGCCGCCTGGCGCGCCGGCTCCACGAGGAGTGGTGCCTGCCGGTCTACG
>CAZNVY010000112.1:7894-8472 GCA_964576605.1 uncultured Elstera sp.
CCTCGCCCCCGAATCGCAGCGCACGGCGATTCCCGACGCCAAGTTCATCGGCCTCTCCAGCCGCGACCCGGACGCCTACGGCCTGCCGCGCAACGTAGGCATCAAGCTGAGCGACCAGGACGTGCGCCGCGCCAGGGAAGTCGTGAACTATCCGTGGTTCCAGAAGAAGGAATGGCAGCAGGAAGTGAAAGCCATGCTCTCCTCGGGCCTGAAGTACGAACTGGACGCGCTGGCCAACAAGGACTTCCGCTTCCTCACCACCGATTACCTGCCGAAGAAACTGAAACAGAAGGACTGGCTGGACTGACCCCCGGCCGATTCGCCCCGCTCGGTTCCGGCCCGAGCGGCCCCCTGCACCAGCCCTGCGCCTTCCCTGCGGGAGGGCCGATGTCGGCGGAGCAAAGGCCGGGCGGTTCGTGGCGAGAGGTCCGCCGGTCCATGTCGCTCCGCTCGGTCATCGGCATTCCACAGGATGCCTGCAATTCGCCTCGTTTCCTGCGTGCTATTCGATGCAATTAAGTGATATATAAATCAATACATTTAATAATATATTTTAAATAAGCCATTACTTATTCAAT
>CAZNVY010000113.1:0-8160 GCA_964576605.1 uncultured Elstera sp.
GCCCCACAGCGACCTCAACGCTGCGCGTCTACCAATTCCGCCACGACCGCATCGCACGGAAGGGCCGTTATCCGGCCCGGAGCCAAGCGTCTAGCAAATCCCTGGACAGACAGCAAGCAGCATCTTATGGGCTGTGCTGAACACTCTTGCAAGGCCGGGAAATATCACCAGATTCCCTGCTGGAAACCCGGCCCAGCCCGAAAGACCAACCCATGGAATGGCGCATTTCGCCTGGTTTGATCGACTATCCCGACGCTCTTGCGGCGATGGAAGCCCGCGCCGAGGCCATCCATACCGGCATGGCAGACGAGCTGATCTGGCTGCTCGAACATCCGCCGCTTTATACCGCCGGAACCTCGGCCCAGGCCGAAGACCTGCTCGATCCGCGTTTCCCGGTCTATGACGCCGGACGCGGCGGACAATATACTTACCACGGGCCGGGGCAGCGGGTGGTCTATCTGATGCTCGATCTCAAGCGCCGGGGCCGCGACGTGCGCGCCTATGTAACCCAGCTTGAGGAATGGATCATTCAATCCCTCGCCCGCCTCGGCGTGACTGGCGAACGGCGGGCGGGGCGCGTCGGGATCTGGGTGCAGCGCGGGCCATTCAAGGAAGATAAGATCGCCGCCATCGGCGTGCGCATCCGCCGCTGGGTAACGCTGCACGGGATCGCCATCAACGTTAACCCCGATCTAGGGCATTTCACCGGGATCGTGCCCTGCGGTATTCAGGAGCACGGGGTGACGTCGCTGACCGATCTCGGCATCCCCGCCGGTCTTAGCGACCTCGACGCGGCCCTGGCGGCCACCCGCCCGGCGATTTTCCCCGATTAGCCTATTGCTAATCTAAGGCGCGACCGAGGTCGGCGTTAGGCTGGGTGCCCACCCGTTCGCCAGCATAAAAAGGTAAAAGGCAAACCGGACGACAAATAGCCAAAAAGCGGCAACCAAGGGCAGGAATAGGCCCATCACGAATCGGGGCGTAATCCGTCGCACAGGCAGTATCACCGGATCGGTCAAGCGGCAAAAGAACCGCCAGATATAATTCGATGAATGAGGCGGAACAAAGAAACTTAATAAAAACCGACCAAACAGTGTGTATATCAAGATTGATACAATATAATTCGGAAGGTGAAAATACCAATACTCATGGATAGGATTCACATCCATTGCCTTACCCCAATATTTTCAATCTTCTGAAAGATACCCACAAAAACAAAGGACGACACCTCGTTTGAGGTGCCGCCCCTTGTAGAGGATCAACGATTAATGGGCAATCGCCTCGTCCTGTTTTTCGCGATCCATCATCGCACCGCCGCTGGGAATGCGGATTTCATCGATGAAATCTTGCATCTCTTTCGGCGGGGCCTTTGTGGCTAGGCTGACAATAACGGTGGTTGCGAAAGCGGCCGGGATCCCGAACAGACCGCAGGAGATATTGCGAATATCCCACCACAGGCCCATGCCGTAGAACTGAGTGCCGATCAGATAGAAGAGACATACGCCGAAGCCGGCGATCATCCCGGCAACCGCCCCCTCACTGGTCGTTCGCTTCCACCAGACCCCTAGTACCAGGGCCGGGAACAGACCGGAGGCCGCAATCGAGAAGGCCCAAGCGACCATCGCGAGAATGGTGCTCGGTTTCGTCGAGGCGACATAGGCCGCCAACATCGCAACAACAATCAACAATGCCCGCGCAATCACCAGCCGCTTCTTCGTATCGGCCTTCGGGTCGATCATCCGGTAGTAGATGTCGTGGCTGAGAGCATTGGCAATGGCCAGCAGCAGCCCATCCGCCGTTGAAAGCGCGGCGGCAAGCCCGCCCGCCATGACCAGACCCGCAATAACAAACGGTAAACCGGCAATTTCTGGGGTGGCCAGAACGATAACGTCCGGGTTCAGGGTCAGTTCCGCGACCTGCAGAATATTATCGGCATTCGCATCCTTGATGGTGATAAGGCCGATTTTGGCCCAAGCGGCAACCCAGTTCGGCAGGCTGGCAATCGGTTGCCCGACGATGCTCTGGTACACTTCGAGCTTGGCGAAAGCCGCATAGGCCGGGGCAGTGAAGTAGAGTGCGAAAATGAACAGCAGCGACCAACCGACCGACATGCGGGCTTCCCGCACCGATGGGGTCGTGAAGAAACGCATCAGCACGTGCGGCAGCGCCGCCGTCCCTAGCATCAAGCACAGAACCAGGGCGAAGAAGTTCTTTTCTTCAATCCAACTGACTGCGCCCTTGGCATCGGCAAAGGGGGTGATGTGGTTTTTCACCACGCCGATGGTCTGTTCAATCGCCGTAATCTGCTCCAGCGCATAGCCATAGGCCAATTGCGGCACCGGAACGCCCGTGACCTTCACCGACATCATAACGACCGGAATGAGGTAAGCGACGATCAGAATGATGTACTGCGCAACCTGAGTCCAGGTGACCGCGCGCATCCCGCCGAGCATTGAGCAAACCAGAATGCCCAGCAGACCAACGAAGACCGCAACCTCGAACTCCATGTTCAAGAAGCGGGAAGCAATAATGCCAACGCCGTAAATCTGCGCGACGACATAGGTGAAGGAGGCGGCCATCAGCACCATCACGCCAACCAACCGCGCCATGTTCCCGCCATACCGCGCCCCCAGGAAGTCGGGCACCGTGTAGCAGCCGAACTTGCGCAGGTACGGGGCTAGCAGGATCGCGACCAGCACATAGCCGCCGGTCCATCCCAGCACGAAGGCAAGGCCGTTGTAGCCGCCCAGGTACAAGGTTCCGGCCATCCCGATAAAGCTGGCGGCGCTCATCCAGTCCGCGCCGGTCGCCATACCGTTATAAAGCGCCGGAACACTGCGGCCCGCGACGTAATATTCGGAGATTTTGGCCGTTCGCGAAATTACCCCGATTAGCGCGTAAAGGCCAATGGTCGCGAACATAAAGAGATAGCCGATGGTCGCGTTCGACACGCCCATCGATTCCAGCAGCGCCAGAAACAGCACGAAAACCGCAAAACCGCCCGTATAGAACGTATAGATGCGGCCGAGATTCGATGTGAAATCCGATTTACCCGACATGCGACGGCCCTCCTAGCGTTCTTCAGCCAAACCGCATTCGTCATCGATCTTGTTCTGCTTATGCGCATACCAAAAGATCAGGATGACAAAGGCGATCAGCGAGCCTTGAGCCGCAAAATAGAAACCGAGAGGAAAGCCCGCAATCCTAATACCATTCAGGGCCGGAGCAAAGGCATGGATAACAAAGCTGAAGAAAAACCAAATAGCCAAGCACGTAAGCATTAGACTGCGTGTACGCGCCCAGTGCTGTCGCGCCTTAGCGTGACTTGTTTTTTGCACGGACATTTCCAACTCCCATGGTTCAAGACAGTTAACCTGCCGCTGAATCTCACCTCTATTTAGAGGTGTATTTTTATTTAGGGCTAGGGCAAGGTTCGACCGTAATGCGACTTGACCCCATACCGCATTTGAATGATAGCATCGCCCCCAATTGGCAGCAACGCTGCCTCGGAAACGAGCCAAAACAATGATTTATGAATTTTTTCAATCACTTAACCCGTTTCGGCGCGCGAAAATGATCGCAGACTGGGCGGATTTGTCGCAGGGGTTTTTACCGAGCATCGCTTTAGTTACTCAGAAAACCACGGTCGAATACTGTCGGGTTAAGGCTGGTCCTTATCGCCGGGAGTTATTTTCCGAAGCATCATTCCAAACATCACTGACCGAATCCTTAAAATCCGCTTGGCCATTAGTAATGGATGATTTCATCATCGCCCTCAGCCTGCATCTCTCGAACGATGCCCCCGGATTGGATCGGGATGCATTGACCCATCGCCTTCTCGCACTGCGGGAGGAAATTGCTGCGAGCGCACCAGATATTGTGCAGCCGCTCACTCCCCCGCCGCAGTTCCCAGAACGATTGGCTGCCGCCCTGGCGACCCGACCGCCGTTAAGCGAGGTGGCCAACCAGAGCGGAAACGGCATTTATGCCGTCCTACCGCTTCATGCCGATTTTATTCGCTACGACCGGGAAGTAGTGGTGAATAACGTTCGTCTCACCTTCTTGGGGACCTGGCTGGCGCTTGCAAATCGGCTAGAGGCCGCCCGCCTGCGGGCCGCCCTCCTGCCCGACGCCTAAGCCCCCGACGACCGCCGCAAAAAGCGCTAGAGGGAGCGTTTCCGCGCCTGTTGCAACTGCAAGCCGGACAGAAAATCAAACGCCCCTTGGGCCAGTTTCTCGAACTTCAGCGACAGGGTACGCTTGCGCGGATCAACCCGAATTACCCGAACTTGCGCAGCATAATAGGCCGCCCCGGCCTTGGCGCTGGCAACGGTAAAGGTGATTTGGAAGCGGTTATTCGCCTTCAGATCCCCCACATAATTACCGACCATCACGCCGCCCAGGGACCAGTCGATCGTCTCGTAACTATCGTGAAAAATCCCAATCCGCAGCACCGGATCGGTGAAGCGCCGATTATCGCGCTTTTGGTGGGCAGCTAGCCCCTGCCCATCTTTCGCCTGATTTTCCACCCGGCTGGCTAGCGACATACCGTCGGTCAACCGCCCGCCGGGACGCGGAGACCCGCCGCCGCTGCCACCCCGGTCTAGTGCGCGTTCTTGCCGGTCGAACTCATCGGCGGCATCGAATTGGCTGCTGATTGCCCTAGCGCGCTGCGCACGCTCGTGGTCAACCTTGAGCGTGGCCAAGAGTTCCCTGGCCAAACGCGACCGGCTGTCGTCACTCATCGGCACTCAATCCTCTGTCGTCGCCGGGAAGCTACCCGGACGGGCCATCCGTTCTATGGTATTTTATGGGAAGGGGAAAGGGGAGCGCAAGCAACCTTTCATCCCGGCCTATTTTGTAAAATGACTCCGATTTCAAAGGCTTCGCGCGCCGGTTGCGCAAAGCGCATGTCACGCGGCTTGTATCGGGGGCGCGGGCGGATTATTCTCCGCGCCCATTCTGCCGACCGTTCCGCCCGGAGCCGGTTTGGCAGGAAAAGACGGTCAGATCGAAGAGGTTTGAAGGGCATGGAAAAGGTGCCGATGACTGCCAGCGGCTATGCCCGGCTGACAGAGGAATTGAAGCATCTCAAGACGGTGGAGCGCCCTGCGGTGATCCGCGCCATCGCGGAAGCCCGCGAGCATGGCGATCTGTCGGAAAACGCTGAATATGCGGCCGCACGCGAACGGCAGAGCTTTATCGAAGGGCGCGTTGCCGAGCTTGAAGATGTGATTTCCCGCGCCGATGTCATCGACCCGGCGAAATTAAGCGGCAGTACCGTGAAATTCGGGGCCAGCGTTAATCTGGCCGACGAGGACACCGGCGAAGAACAGAACTTCCAGATCGTCGGTCAGTACGAAGGCGACATCAAAGCCGGGCTGCTATCGATCACCGCCCCCTTGGCGCGGGCGCTGATCGGGAAAAGTGTTGGCGATACGGTGGAAGTCACCACGCCGCGCGGCTCGAAATCCTACGAGATTGTTGCGATTAGCTTCGCCTAATGATAGGGGCTAAAAACGTTCAGGGCGGCCACTGGGCCGCCCTTTCCGTTTTGGCTATTGCCCGTCGGCGTCATCAAGATCAATCGGCACGCCCGGCAGGTCCTTCGTGGTGCGCATCACCAGGGCCGAGCGAACATGGGCCACATTCTTGGCCGCCGTCAGCTTGGTCGTCAGAAAACGCTGGTAATCCTCCCAATCCTGGGCCACCACCTTCAGCAGGTAATCGACATCCCCGGTCAGGAGGGCGCATTCGCGGACTTCCGCCCAATGGGATACCATTTCCTCGAAGGCGCGCAGATCATGGTCCGATTGACTGGACAGCCCGACCTGGGCGAAGACCGTCACGCCAAACCCCAAGGCTTCGGGGTTAATATCGGCATGATAGCCCCGGATCAGCCCGGCTTTTTCCAGCGCCCGTACCCGGCGCAGGCAGGGGGGGGCGGAAATACCGACCCGTTGCGCTAATTCCACATTGGTCATGCGCCCGTCGGCCTGGAGATCGCGGAGAATCCGCCGATCGATCCGGTCCAACTTGATCTGTCGCATTCTCATGATCCGCTTTTGGGGTTTCTGGTCATATAATTTCTTATATCCTCTCCTTTCGGTTACGTCATGCCCAATTCGCAGCCTCCCCCACCCCCAGCCCTGCAGGACACGCTGTCGCCCCTGCGACTGTGGATCGTTAGCGACGATAAGGCGGGAACGATCAATCAGGCGCGCGGCCTAGCCGAACGGTTAGCCGAGCACTTGCCCACCCCGCCCCTGGTGACGGAATTTCTGGCCCGCGCCCGGTTTCCCTTTCGCTGGCTGCCGGCCCATGCCTGGGGCTGGTTCGGCGACCGGGTGAGCGTTCAGGCCCTCTCTCCGCCGTTGACCCCACCCTGGCCCGACCTGCTGCTGGCGGCAGGGCGCAGTGCGGTCGCCCCGGCAGCGGCCGTTCGACGCTTGAGCCAGGGCGGCACCTATGTTGTCGCTTTGCAGAACCCGCGCCTGCCGCTGGCGGCCTTCGATCTGGTCATCGCGCCGAGGCACGATGGGCTAACCGCGCCGAACCTGATCGCGCTTGATGGGGCACCGCACCGAGTATCCAGCGCCCGACTTGCCGACGCCGCGCGCGCCTGCCCGCCCGACTTGGCGGCCTTCTGCGCCGAGGCAACCGCCACCTGTGCCCCCATCGCCGCTGTGCTGCTGGGCGGGAAAAGCGCCCGCTACCAGTTCGACACCCAAACCGCCGCCCATCTGGCCGACCATTTGGCCACTCTGGCCCGCCAAGGGGTCCGCCTAGCCATTACCCCTTCCCGCCGAACACCGGAGGCGGCGATCTTGACGCTGCGGGTCGCCTTGGCCCCGTTCCGGCATTATTGGTGGGACGGCCGCCCGCCGAACCCCTATCTGGCCCTGCTGGCGCTGGCCGATCATCTACTGGTGACCAGCGATAGCGTCTCGATGCTGTCGGAAGCCGCCAGCACCGGCAAACCCGTGCATCGGATCGATCTTCCCGGCAGGCCCGGAAAATTCGCCCATTTCCATGCTCGCTTGGAAGCGTTGGGCCAGGTGCGGCGCTTCGACGGCACCCTACCCTGTTTCCGCCCGCCCCCCTTCGATGAAACTGGCCGGGCCGCCGCCGCGATAGCGGCAAGCCTGAAATGACCTTACAAGGGGTTTTCCGCCCCCGCAGAAAAGCGTATGACCCGATCATGATGAGTGTGCAGCGCCAAACGCCCCAGTCGCCGGTTCCCGGCTCCTCGCCCTCGCGTCGCTCCGCACCGGGCGAGGGGACGCGCTGGCAGCGCCTCAGTGCTGGCATCGGCCCTTGGGCTGGGCTGATCGCCCTATGCCTGGTCTTATTCCTGCCGGGGATGATGACCTTGCCGCCTTTCGACCGGGACGAGGCGCGCTTTGCGCAAGCCAGCCGCCAGATGATCGAAAGTGGCGACTATATCCGCATCTCTTTCCAGCACGAACCGCGCAACAAAAAGCCGATCGGGGTCTATTGGGCGCAGGCCGCGGCAGCCCATGTTCTGGGTGGGGCGGATGCGCCAATCGCTGCCTATCGCCTGCCCTCGATGTTGGCGGCAACGGCGGCGGTGCTGCTGCTCTTCGCTGGATTACGCCGCCAGACCGATGCCGCGACGGCGTTTCTAGCCGCCTCGCTGCTCGCCGCCACGCTGCTAACGGTCGTCGAAGCGCATCTGGCGAAAACCGACGCCAGTCTGCTCGCCTATCGCCCCCTCGATGGGGAAGCCCGCCTGCCCCTGCGCTATGTGGCGCTTTTTTGGGGGGGCTTGGGGGCGGCAATCCTGGTGAAAGGCCCCGTGGTGCCGATGGTGGTCGCGGCGACGCTGCTGCCGCTTAGTTTTGCCGATAAAACCTGGGGCTGGCTTGCCCGCCCGCGCCCCCCACTCGCCGAACCGCTCGCCGCCCCCTGGACCATTGCGATTCTAAACCAACCGGGCGGCGGTGGGGGCGGGGGCGGTAATTTCTTCGTCGAGGCGATCAGGGGCGATCTTCTACCCAAATTGATCGGCGGTCAGGAGGGCCACGGTGCCCCGCCGGGCCTCTACCTGGCGCTGGTGGCCGTGACCTTCTTCCCCGGCACACTGCTGTTGATCCCGGCAGCGCAGGCGGCGTGGCGTGACCGTTTCGACCCGCTGGT
>CAZNVY010000114.1:0-8154 GCA_964576605.1 uncultured Elstera sp.
CCACCGGCAGCATTTCCTTGGGCATCGCCTTGGTGGCGGGCAGGAAGCGGGTGCCTAATCCCCCAACCGGGAATATCGCCTTGCGGACTTTTTTGGTCATGAACACCTCGAACGCTCGCAGCGGGAACCGGTTGGCGGCCAGCGGCACCACAAAGTGCGGCGCGAAAATCCGGCACGGCGTCAAGACCGGGCGAGCGTGCTTTGTTTGCCACAGACCCCAACCCTACGCAAGGCAGACCACGCGAGATTACCGGGAATTAAAGATGCGGCAGCAGTGTGGCACGCCAGGTGCCCGCAGTTCGGTGGGCTGACAGGGCTGGCTGACAGGGCGGGTTAACGGGGCGGGTTAACGGGGCGGGTTAACGGGGGAGGGCGAGATGCACCTTGATCGCATCTTCCACAGCCAGAAGATCGGCTTTGGACAGCATGCCGATCCGGTCTTTGAGCCGCTGCTTATCCGCCGCCATGATCTGGTCGGCCATGGCCTTGCTGCTGGTGCCGCCGATCGTGACAACCGCCTCACCCGGATAGAGACGGCCAGTATTGCCGGTCAGCGGAATGACGACGACCCGCGCCAGATTGCGATTTGCCCCATCGTTACTGACAATCACCGCCGGGCGGGTTTTGCGGATTTCGCTGCCGATGGCGGGTTCAAACTCGACCCACCAGACCTCACCGCGCAGCATCGATCATATCGCCCATCAGAGCACGGGTCCACTCTGCGGCCTCGCGCTCCCGCTCTGCATCGTCGGCCATCGCCCGATAGCCTGCATCAAGTGAGTCGTCGAGAACATGGGGGCGCAGCAAGTCTTCGATAAACTGGCTCATGCGGCGCTTGCCGACCCGGCGGTACAGGCCCTCATAGACCGCTTCATCCAGGGTGATGGTCATCTTGCGATGCATGAACGCCTTCCCCCTATCCCAAATGGTCACCGAACAATACGCAATACGTATTCCGACTATAGCGGGGGCGAACGGGGTGTCAACCTTGCCCGATACCATTCCCGGTCGGGTGGAAAAAGTTGGGCGGGATAAGCCGCCTACCCGGCCACGGCGGGTGGCAGGTTGAGGGCAGAGAGCAGCATCCGCACCTCGTTCCGGGCGGCGACGTGGGAGACGGACAGCGCGCCGCCGACCCCGCCTTCGCCCAGGTCCAGCAGCGTCAGGCCCTTCAGGAATAGCTCGCGGAAGATCACCCGTTCGCCGAAGCCGGGGGCGATGCGGAAACCGATGCGCTTGGCCAGCGCCTCCATGGCGGTCGCCACCATCTGCTTGTTGCGGGCATCGGTCTGCGACAGGCGGTTGCGCATCACGATCCAGTCGATCGGCGGCAGGCGTTCCAGCGCGCGGCGCTTGCGCTGGTCCCACACCATTTCCGCATAATGGCTGGGCTTGACCACGGTCAGCGTTTCCGGGTCCACCCGGCCCAGCACGTCGAAATCGATGAAACTGTCGTTGATCGGCGTGATCAGGGTATCGGCCAGGATATGGGCGTGGCGCGACAGGGCAGTATCGCTGCCGGGGCAGTCGATCACGATCACATCGCAGTCGGACGCCATTGCCTCCAGCGCGGGGGACAGGCGGGCGATCTGCTCCTGGGGGATCGCCTCGAACACCGGCATCAGGATCGATGGCCCGGCCAGCGCCCGCATGGCGGTGCGGTTCTGCATATAGCGCGACAGGGTGCCCTGCCGGGCATCCAGATCCAGCGCGCCGACGCGCCGCCCCTGTTTCAGCAGGCCGACGATCAAATGCATCGCGGTGGTGGATTTGCCCGACCCGCCCTTTTCATTTCCGATCACGATGATGTGCGGGGAAGCACCCTGCGCCATGGATCAACGCCCCTCAAAAACCGGTTTTCGTTTATCGACAAAGGCCCGAATGCCCTGTTGATAATCCGCTGTGGAATAGCACGCAAACCCTTCTTCCAACTCGGCTGCGGTCAAGGGGGCGGGGGAGAGCAGGCGGTTGGCGAACGCCTTGTGCCAGCGATTGACCAGCGGCGCGGCCTCGGCAATCCGGGCGGCAGCGCGTGCGGCTTCGTCCGCCACCGCATCGTCGGCGACAATGCGCGAGACCAGCCCCTTGGCCAGCGCTTCCTCTGCCGACAGGATCCGCCCTTCCAGCAGCATTTCCAGCGCGACGCTGCGCCCGACCCGGGCGATGAACCCATCCAGTTCGGGGTAGGACATGACGAAGCCAAGCCGGTTGATCGGGATGCCAAACCGGGCCGACGCGCCGGCGATGCGGATGTCGCTATAGACCACCAGTTCGGTGCCGCCGCCGATGCAATGGCCTTCCGCCTGCACCACAACCGGATGGCGCACGGCTGCCAGCGCCGCCAGCGCCTCCACCATCAGATGGGCATAGGCGCGCGCCTGTTCCGGCGTGGCGCGCAGGGTGGTGAATTCGCTGATATCGCCCCCGGCGCTCAAATGGGTGGCGGCGCCGGACATGCCGGGCGCGCCGCGCAGCAGAAGGCAGCGCAGCCCCTCGTCCCGGTCGAGGGCGCGGAACACCCCGGCCAGATCGCGCCACAGCGCCGCATTCAGCGCATTCAGCTTGTCCGGGCGGTTGAGGGTGACGGTCGCCACCGGCCCGTCGCGGGTGACGGTCAGAACGGAAGAAGGGGCGGGGGTAGGGGCGGGGATGGGGGCGGGGGTGGGGATGGTCATGTGCGGCTCTCGGGTCGATAGACGATAGGAGACGGGTGCAGGCGGTTGAAACACCGCGCAAGGGGCTTGCGGCCCGGGGACGCGGCGGCTAGACACAGCGGTGAACCATAGCGGCATTGTCCGCAGTCGCGAAAGGCACCGAGCAATGAACAGCGCATCCGCCCCGTCTTCCTCTTTCTCCAGCCGTTTCGACGATCCGGCCATGGGCCATACCGTCGCACGGATGCTGCTGGAAATCGGCGCGGTGCATGTCCGCCCGGAACAGCCCTTCACGCTGACCTCCGGCTATGCCAGCCCGGTCTATGTCGATTGCCGCAAGGTGATCAGCTTCCCGCGCGCCCGGCGCGCCATCATCCGCTTCGCCGCCGACAAGATCAGCCGCCTGGCGGGCTTCGAGGCGTTCGATGCGGTGGCGGGCGGCGAGACGGCTGGTATCCCCTATGCTGCCTGGCTGGCCGATGCGCTGGACCTGCCGATGCTCTATGTCCGCAAAAAGCCCAAGGGTTTCGGCCGCAATGCCCAGATCGAAGGCCAGTTCGCCGAGGGCGCGCGGGTGCTGCTGGTCGAGGATCTGGCCTCTGACGGCAAAAGCAAGGTGACCTTCATCAACGCCCTGCGCGACGCCGGGGCGCGGGTGGATCATTCGCTGGTGGTGTTCTTCTATGCCGCCTTCCCCGGCGGGCTGAAGGTGCTGGACGATCTGGGCGTGTCGCTCCATTCGCTGGCCACCTGGCAGGATGTGCTGGCGGTGGGGGCGGCCGACGGCACGCTGACCCCGGCGGCGATTGACGAGGTGCGCGCCTTTCTGGCCAACCCGGTTGACTGGTCGGTCCGGCATGGCGGCAAGGGCGAATAGTCGGCCCCTTCAGACGCGGTCAAAAAGAAAACCCCCGCAGCGCTGCGGGGGTTTTTTGTTGGGACGCCGATGATCCGATCTTACAGCTATCAAGCGCTGGACCTATAAAGCGCTGGGCCTATAAAGCGCTGGGCCTATAAAGCACTGGGCCTATAAAGCGCTGGGGCTGAGGGCGAAGCAGGAGGTCTGGCGCTGGCTCAGCAGGCGGCAGGCGTCGCGCGCCTGGCTTTCGCTCAGGCCGCCGATGCGGGCGCGGAACACCTGCGCCCCATTCGCCCCCTTGCCCGGATGGATCAGGATGCTGCCCCGGTTGAGCATGCCGCCAGCGGTTTTGATCGCCTGTTCGGCGGCGCTGCGGGCGGCGCCATTGGCGGCAAAGGCACCGACCTGAATCGCCCAGCCGCTGCCTTGTACTGACCCAGACCCAGATCCGGCAGCCGGGGCCGTACCGACATCGCGCGCCACCGGCGCCGCCATGGCAACGGTCTGCGCATTGGCTACCCGGTTGCCATCGCCCAGCGGGTTGGCCGCCGGCCGGGCGCTGCGGGCCGGCTTGGTATCCTCGCTGTCGCCCTGGGCGATTTTCGATGAGGCAAGCATTTGCGGCTGGCTCTGCCGCGCCTGTGCCGGTTGCGGACGGCCGGATGGTTTGGCGGCCGGCGCGCCGTCGATCCCGGCATCGGCAACCAGAATATCATCGCCCCGGCCCGGCATGGTGAAGCCGCGTTCCAGCATGCGCGCCATCTGATCGTCGCGGCGGCGCGGGCTGTCGCCGCCGAAGATCACGCCGATCAGGCGGCGGCCGTCGCGCTGGGCCGAAGCCACCAGATTGAAGCCGGACGCCCGGATGAACCCGGTCTTGATGCCATCTGCGCCTTCGAAATTGCGCAGCATATGATTGTGGTTGTTATGCACCCGGCCCTCATAGGTGAAGCTGCGGGTGTTGAAGAAGCGGTAATAGGCCGGGAAATCGCGGATCAGCGCCTTGCCCAGGGTGGCCATGTCGCGCGCGGTCGTCACCTGATCGGGATCGGGCAGACCGGAGGCATTCTGGAAGGTAGTGCGGCTCATCCCCAACTGGCGGGCCTGCTGGGTCATCAGCTCGGCAAAGCGGGGTTCGGTGCCGCCCAGGAATTCCGCCAGCACGACAGCGGCATCATTGGCCGATTTGGTCGCCAGGCCCAGAACCGCATCTTCAACCGAAATCGTCTCCCCCGCCTTCAGGCCCAGTTTGCTGGGGTCCTGCGCGGCAGCGCGGGCGCTGACCGGCATGGACTGCGACAGGGAAATCCGCTTGTCGCGCAGGGCGTCGAACGCCATGTACAGCGTCATCATCTTGGTCAGCGATGCGGGATAGCGCTGGGCATCGGCATTGACCGCATGCAGCACCCGACCGGTTTGATAGTCGATCATCAGGGCGGCGAATTTTTCCGCCAGGGCCGGGCTTGCCGGCAGAAGCGCGGCCGATACGGCGAGGGCGGCCAGGGTGAGGGTAGAGGTGGCGATGCGCTTTGCAGACATCCGGGCCTTGTGCATCCCGGTTTGGGCAACCCGAAGCCAAGCGCGGGTTCCCGCGTCATTCAAACGCCGCATTCGTCTGATCCCCTCGCCACAATCGCTCTCTTGCGTTGAGAGCGTTGCGCACACATGATTCACACAGTTATGACATGAGTCTAATGGTGCCTTGAAGAACTGTCTATAACCATTTGAATCGCATGATTCATTTTTTCACAGAGAGACCGATGAAAAATTCCCGCCGCCACCTGTCTTACGGCCCGTCTTACGGCCTGTCGTTTGCCCGCTGCGCCGGCCTTCTGGTCGCCGGGGCCATGCTCGGGGCCTGCGCCATCACCGACGATACGCATTCGCCGGGGACCATGTTGGGCAGTGGGGAGCGGCTGGCCGGGCCGGTGACCCGGCAGCTTGCCTGGTTCGCCCATGTGGAATCGCGCGACCTGCTGGACCAGTGCGGCGACGGGCAGGAGCGCTATCGGTTGATCTATAACGGCCGGTACGAGGAGCAGATCCGCTCTTACACGCTGGCGCCTGCTGGGAATGATGCCTGGCAGATCGACGCCTTTGTGCGGGACGAGGTCAATCTGGTCGATGTTGTGCTGTCGCCCGACGATCCGCTGGCGCCGCTGCGCGGGGTGACGCGCCAGTCCACGCATGCCGCCGATGCGATGCAGCCGCTATTGACCGCGATTCGCGGGTTGCCGCCTGTGCAGGTGCAAACGAATCTGAACGGCGCTGCCTTTTACTGGTTGATTGTGGGCTGCCGTTCTGGCGTACCGGTTTATTTTGCAGCGCAATATGACGGCGCCGGCCCGGATCTGCGCGCGCTGCCGTTCCGCGCCCCGCTACAGGCGCTGGATCCCTTGCCTGTCGCTGTGAACGAGCCGCGCACGATTTATGGTCAGCGCGCCCCCGACGCGCTGTTCGATTTTGTCGTCACGGTTGGGCCGTCGGGGCTGACCCCGCTGCCCAAGTTGCTGAAATAAAATAAGAACATCGGGTTTGTCGCAGTGCACAAAAATGCCCCTTGACTCTGTCGGGAGAAAGGCGCATTTGTCTTCGTGTTGCGGTGCACCATCGCCTCGCCTTTGACCTGACCCGGCCATTGCCGCCGGGACGATCTGACAGGAAACGGTGCCCGAAAGACTGCTGCGGTTTCGATTGCGGTTTCACTGCGATCGAAATGGCGGCCGGACGCAACTGCAAGCGAAGGGAGATGCGTTATGGCTGTGACTCGTAAACCCGGTACCGGACCGAAGCTGGTGCAAAGCGCTGCGGCGACCCCGGCTGCCCCGGTCCAGTCTGCCCCGGTCCAGTCTGGCCAGGTCCAGTCCGCTGAACCTTCTGCCGTTGCCGCCCCCAAGGCCGCGCCTGCCGCCAAATCCGGCGCCGCTGGCGCAGCGTCGACGATCACCACCCTGTTCAATGTTGGAGATGAGACCATGAAGACTTTTGAAACCGCGTTCGCTTCGGCCAAGGACCAGATGGACAAGGCCACCCAGCAGGCCTTCACTGCGTTCGACGAAATCGCCGGTCTGGGCAAGGACAATTACGAAGCGGTGGTCAAGGCCAATACCGTTGTCGTGAAGGGCGCGGAAGAAATCTCGAAGACCGTGGCTGCCCTGGTGCAGGCCCAGATCGAGCAGACCGTCGCCACCATGAAGGCCGCTTTCGGCTGCACCACCTTCAACCAGTTCGTCGAACTGCAGAACGAAACCGTGAAGACCGGGTTCGACAAGGCGGTTGCCGAAGCCAACAAGCTGTCGGAACTGTCGATGAAGGTCGCCAACGAAGCGTTCGAGCCGATCAAGGCCCGCGTCGATGTGACCGTGCAGAAGCTGGTCAAGACTGCGGCCTAACGCATCGGTCCGGCGGTTCGCCCGAACCCCTTCGGCGCACCCGTTTCCGTAAGAAGCCGCCCGGCCCCGCGCCGGGCGGTTTTCTTTTGTCCCCCGCTTTCTTTTTCCCTCAATCCCCGATCACCTCTTTTCCGCCACGCTTTGCATCTCATATGATGATCTATCGGTGGACGGGGTTAACCATCGGCACACAGATCCAGACGGACATGACCGACGATTCATTCAAAGGCAGCGACGGCACCAATACCGGGGTTGTGGTCAAGGCCAAGCCTAAGACCAAAAAGCCTGCCATGTACAAAGTTCTGATGCTGAACGACGATTATACTCCGATGGAGTTTGTCGTTCACGTCCTGGAAAGATTCTTTCAGAAGAATCGGGAAGAGGCGACGCAGATCATGCTGCATGTCCACCAGAAGGGGGTGGGCATCTGCGGGGTCTATACCTACGAGGTTGCCGAGACCAAAGTCACCGAGGTGATGGATTTCGCCCGCAAGCACCAGCACCCTTTGCAGTGCACTCTTGAGAAGGAATGACGAGCCATGCTGTCACGCAACCTGGAAAAGAGCCTGCACCGCGCCCTCGATCTGGCCAACCAGCGCCGCCACGAATTTGCGACGCTGGAACACCTGTTGCTGGCGCTGACCGAAGACCAGGATGCCGTGGCAGTGCTGAAGGCCTGCGGCGTTGACCTCGACCGGCTGCGCCGCGACCTGGCGGGCTATGTCGATACCGAATTGCAGACCATCGTCAGCACCCGGGGGGAGGAGGCGAAGCCCACCTCTGGCTTCCAGCGCGTGGTGCAGCGGGCGGTGATCCACGTTCAGTCGTCCGGCCGGTCGGAAGTGACCGGGGCCAATGTGCTGGTGGCGCTGTTCTCCGAACGCGAAAGCCATGCCGTCTATTTCCTGCAAGAACAGGATATGTCGCGCTTCGATGCGGTGAACTTCATCAGCCACGGCATCTCCAAGGTGCCCGGCAAGTCGGAAAGCCGCCGCGTATCCGGATCGGAGGAGGAAGGGGCGACGGGTGCGTCTTCCGGCGGTGATCGGGCGTCTGGCAGCGGCACGTCCGGTGCCCAGTCGGGCCAGGGCGGCGCCAAGAAGCAGCAGGAAGCGCTGGATACCTATTGCGTCGATCTCAACAAGAAAGCCAAGATCGGCAAGATCGACCCGCTGATCGGTCGCGAGGCGGAGGTGGAGCGGACGATCCAGATCCTCTGCCGCCGCACCAAGAACAACCCGCTTTATGT
>CAZNVY010000115.1:0-8147 GCA_964576605.1 uncultured Elstera sp.
CCTCTAACCTGAATGGGAAGCGACCTTACTGGCAGCGCGCCCGGTTTAGCAAGCCGCGTGTTCATTCTTCGTCCCCATCATAGCCCAAGATGGCCTTGTAAAGTTCGGGGCGGCGGTCGCGGAAAACGCCCCAGCCCAGGCGGCGGCGGCGGATCGCCTCAAGGTCCAGGGTCGCTGTGATAATTGTCTCCACGTCGCGCCCCGCATCGGCCAGGATTTCCCCGGTTTCATCAGCGATGAAGGAGGTGCCGTAGAAGGTGATTTCGGCGGATTGGCCGACTTCCCGGCCCACGCGGTTGGCGGCGATCACCGGCATCAGGTTCGCCCCAGCATGGCCCTGCATCACCCGGCGCCAATGGCCCGCGCTATCGTGCGGCGGCGCGGGCGGCGGTTCGGAGCCGATGGCGGTCGGATAGAGCAGCAGTTCCGCCCCCTTCAGCGCCATGACGCGGGCGGCTTCGGGGAACCATTGGTCCCAGCAAATGCCGACGCCAACGGCACCGACGTCGGTTTCCCAAACCTGAAAGCCGGTGTCGCCGGGGGTGAAATAGAATTTCTCCTGATAGCCCGGCCCATCCGGGATATGGGACTTGCGGTAAAGCCCCTGCGGGCTACCGTCGCCGTCGATCATCAGCAGCGAATTGAAATAGGCCTTGCCTGCTTCCTCAAAGAAGCTGATCGGCAGCACGACGCCGAGTGCTTGCGCCAGCTCCATGAAGTGAATGAGCGTCGGATTATCCAGCACCGGGCGCGCCCAATCGAAATAGGCCGGGTCTTGGTCCTTGCACCAATAGGGGCCTTCAAACAGTTCCGGCAGCAGGATCAGCCGCGCGCCCTTATCGGCGGCCTCGCGGACAAAGTGGGTGGCCTTTTCGATATTGTCTTCGCGGGTGCCGCTGCAGCTCATCTGCACGGCGGCGACGGTCAGAAGCTCTTCACTCATCGGGCCAACTCCCCGCTCGGTTGTTGCTGGGTGATGCAATGGATGCCGCCGCCGCCCGCCGTGATGGGGAGCGCCGGAAGCTGGAGGATCTTGCGGTCGGGGAAGGCCTCTTGCAACACGCCCCGCGCCGTATCGTCGGCCTTATCGTCGAAGCCGGACATGACAATCCCGCCATTGGCGATAAAGAAATTCGTGTAGGACAGCGTCAGGCGCAGGCCGTTCAGCATCCGCTTTTCTGGCTGCGGCAGGCGCAGCGCCTCGATCCTGCGGCCTTTGGCGTCGCGCATCTCTGCCAACCGCGCAAAATTCTCGCGGAATACCGGGAAGTTCGGGTCATTCGGATCGGTGCACTCGGTCATCAGCACGAGGCCAGGGGCGGCGAAACAGGCGATTTCGTCGATATGGCCGTTGGTATCGTCCCCCTCATAGCCGCGCCCAAGCCAGAGCACCGTGTCAACCCCCAGCCACGCCTTCAGATTGGCTTCGATCTCGTCGCGGCTCAGGTCTGGGTTGCGGTTCGGGTGCAGCAGGCATTCTTCGGTCGTGAGCACCGTGCCCTCGCCGTCTACATGAATGGCACCGCCTTCCAGCACAAAGGGGGCTTTGAACGTCCGCGCGCCCAGCCGCGTCAGCACCCGCTCGGCGACGTGCGCATCCTCGGCATAATCGGGGAAATTCTCGCCCCAGCAGTTAAAGCGCCACGCCGCCCCGGCGACCTTGCCCTCGCCGTTCTGCAGGAAGGTCGGGCAGAAATCGCGCGCCCAACTATCGTTCAGCGGCATTTCCCACAGCTCGATCTGGCGGGACAGCAGCTTTTCGGCAATCGGCTTATCCTGTGGGCGAACCAGCATGGTCACAGGCTCGAACTCGTTCACCCCGTGGGCGACGGTGGCATAGGCGGCGCGGGCCGCCTCTAGCCCGCTGCCCCACAGCTCGGCCCGGCAGGGGAAGGCCATGAAGCAGCGTTCGTGCGGTGCCCATTCGGCGGGCATGGAAAACCCGGCGGCGGCGGGTGGCGGCAGATCGGTCATTTTCGGTCCTTGATGCGACGTCAGGGTAGCGGCTTGGTGCCGTAGAGGGCGGTCACGTCGCCACCCATCGGAATCCAGGAAATATGCCGGTTGGTGGCTAAGAAAGGCACCAACCGCGCATCCTTGAAGCGGGAATAATACGGCTCCATCCAGGCGGCCATATAGGTTTGGAAGCGCGGAGGCCAGGATTGTGCAATGCCGCGCGCTTTCTGCACAAAGGGCGTTGGATCTTGATACCCCCGGATGGTGAGATCGGCCAAGCGGCGTAGGGCGGCCCCTTCGGCGGTATAAAGATCGATCCCATTGCGTTTCAGGGTTTCGCCCGACAGAACCAAGGCGGCGAGGGTGAGCATATGGGCGTGGCGCAGGCGGCGTTCGCGCGCCTCTAGACCTCGGACGAAGCCTTGTGCGTCGATCCGGGTCAAGATCTGCTTCAGCCCCTGGGTGCTCCAATCGGTCAGGCCCCGGTCTTGTGCCACGGTTCCGGCCAGTAGAACCGCCGTGAGCGCCCAGGCCCGTCCCTCTTCCCCCAGATCTTTGGCGGCGGGGGCCGACCAGCGCTGGCGGATCGCCCCCCCAAGATCCCGAAACCAAGCGCGCACCGGGGCGATTTTTGCGGCGGTCAAGCGGGGTTCAGCCAGCACCAGCAGCGTGGCGTGGGCCAGCCCTGCGACCATGGTTTCCTGCTGCCGATCTGCGGATAGACTGGCGGGATCGCCGGTCAAGCCTTCGTCCCGTGCCCAGGCCGACAGCCAGTCTAGGGCGCAATCGGCAATCGTAAGGTCGGCGGGGGCGAATTTGACGTACGATAGGGCGATGGCCTGCACGCCGCGCACATAATCCTCTAGCGGTTTTACCGCGGCGCGATGGCGAGCCTGGGCGTCGACATCGACGATGCTTTGGCTGCCGTCGGTGAAAAAATCGACCCCCGGTGCCGTGCGGATCGCCTCTGGAATCGCGGCGCAAGCGTAAAGCCCCGCTGGTTTTGCAACCAAGGCACGGCGGGCAGGAACATCGATTGGCCCTAGCAGCGGCGGCGGTTCGGTCGCTTGGACCGGCAGGGCCAGGGCTGCGGCGAGAAGTGCCCCGCCAAGCCCCCGACCCCAGGCTCCGCGAAGCGCACTCATCCCCCGGCGGCCTCCCGTGCGGCGCGTTCCTTCTCGCGATTCTGTCGGAACATCAGCAGGCCAGAGATAAGAATGCCGGTGGTGACAATGCCGACGATGATCGTCGCCAGCGCATTGATTTCCGGGCTAACCCCCAGGCGCACTTTCGAGAAGATCATCATCGGTAGCGTCGAGGAACCGGGACCGGAGACGAAGCTAGTGATGACCAGATCATCCAGGCTGATGGTAAAAGCCAGGAGCCAGCCCGACACAAGCGCCGGGGCGATTAGCGGTAGGGTAATGAGGTAAAACACCTGCCAGGGCTTCGCCCCCAGGTCCATCGCCGCTTCTTCCACCGACTGATCCATATCCTTGAGACGCGCCTGGATAATGACCGCAACGAACGACAGGGTGAAGGTGATATGGGCAATGGTGATCGTATCCACCCCGCGCCCATCAGGCCAACCGATGAATTGTTCGAGACCGACGAACAGCAGCAACGAGGCAAGGCCGGTAATTACTTCCGGCATCACCAGCGGGGCGGAGACCAGCCCGGCGAATAAGGTGCGCCCCCAGAAGCTGGGCATCCGCGCTAGGCAATAGCCCGCCAGCGTCCCCAAAATAACCGCCCCGGTCGCGCTCATTGCCGCGATCTTCAGCGAGGTGAGGGCGGCGTCGATCATGCGCTCGTTATTGAACAGCTCGCCGTACCATTTGGTCGAAAAGCCCGACCAGACGGTGACGAGGCGGTTCTCGTTAAACGAATAGAAGATCACTGACAGGATTGGCCCATAGAGGAAGGCGTAACCAAGGCCGAGGAAGATGAAAAGACCCAGCGGACGACGGTTCAGCATGGCTCAATGCCCCCCGTGCGCGTGCGGGCTGCCGCTCTGGCTGCGTTGCAGCAGCATGATCGGCGCGACCAGCAGCAACAACATAGCGACGGCGACCGCCGAGGCGAGCGGCCAATCGCGGTTGCTGAAAAATTCAGCCCACAGAACATTGCCGATCATCAGGGTTTCCGGCCCGCCCAACAGTTCCGGCACGACAAATTCCCCAACCACCGGAATGAAGACCAGCATCGACCCGGCGATGATCCCCGGCACCGATAGCGGCAGGGTAATCAGCCAAAAGGCGCGCAACGGGCGGCAGCCAAGGTCCGCAGCCGCTTCCAGCAGCGTCAGGTCCATCTTCTCCAGTGTTGAGTAGAGCGGCAGAACCATGAAAGGCAGATAGGTATAGACGATGCCAATATAGACGGCGGTGGGGGTGTTCATGATCGGAATCGGCTCCGAAATCACCCCCAACCATAGCAGCAGATTGTTCAACAAACCGTTATTGTTAAGAATACCCATCCAGGCGTAGATGCGAATCAGAAAGCTGGTCCAGAACGGCAGGATCACTAGCATCAGCAGGATCGGGCGCAGGCTTTTGTCGGCCCGCGCCATGGCATAGGCCATCGGATAGCCGATCAGCAGGCAGAAGAAGGTACTGACGGCCGCCGTTTTCAGCGAATTCAGATAAGCCACCACATAGAGATCGTCCCCCAGCAGGAACATATAGTTCCCAAGGTTCAGCACCACTTGCAGCGCCTTGCCGTCCACCCAATCGATCAGTGGGGTGAAGGGTGGGGTTAGGCTGGTGTCGGCGGTCGAGAGGCTGATGGTCAGGACGATCAGGAAGGGCACCAGAAAGAATAGCCCCAGCCACACATACGGAATGGCGATCACGGTCGAGCGGCCCATCAGCCGCCGCAGGAAACCTGGCGCGACCATCACTGCGCCAGCACCACGCCGCCATCGGCAGCCCAGCCGATATGCACGCGGTCTTCCCAGGTAAACTCCCCTTCCGCCCAGCGGTCGAGGTTCGGTTGCGTCACGCGAACCTGTTTGCCCCCAGCGATTTCGATGAAATAGGTCGAAATATCGCCTAGATAGACGATCTGCTTAATGACCCCTTCGGTCTGGTTCGGCAGATCGGGCAGGGGCTTACGGCTCATGCGGATCTTTTCAGGGCGCACGGCAACGGAAAATTCCATCCCAATGGTGCCGGTGACGCCGTGACCGACGTGGATGCGCTTGCCAAAGTCGAGACTATCCAATTCGGCCCGGTCCGGCTCGTCCACTGCCAAACTTGCCTCGAAGAGGTTCACCGACCCGATGAAATTAGCCACGAAGCGGTTCTTCGGAAACTCATAGATTTCTGCCGGAGTGCCGAGTTGCTGAATGCGGCCCCGGTCCATCACCGAAATTCGGTCGGCTAGGGTCATCGCCTCTTCCTGATCGTGGGTGACGATGACGAAGGTGATGCCGACCTTGCTTTGGATATTCAGCAGCTCAAGCTGGGTCTGCTCGCGCAGCTTCTTATCGAGCGCGCCCAAGGGTTCGTCGAGCAGCAGCACTTTCGGGCGCTTAATCAGACTGCGGGCCAGGGCCACGCGCTGGCGTTGGCCGCCGGAAAGCTGATGCGGCTTGCGCTTGGCAAAGGGGGTCATCTGCACAAGATCCAGCGCTTCGGCGACGCGGGTAGCGATTTCGCCCTTGGCAACCCCATCCATCCGCAGCCCGAAGCCGACGTTGGCCTCGACATTCATATGCGGGAATAGCGCGTAGGATTGGAACATCATATTCACGGGCCGCGCATAGGGCGGCACAGTCGACATATCCTGCCCGTCGATCAGAATGCGTCCCTCGGTCGGTGCCTCGAACCCGGCCAACATGCGCAGCAGGGTGGTTTTGCCGCAGCCCGATCCGCCCAGCAGGGCAAAAAGTTCGCCCGGATAAATATCAACCGATACCCCATCGACCGCGACGAAATCGCCGAAGGTCTTGCGCACTTCCTGAATCTGAATCATCGGCTTGGCCGACGGGTCGCGCCAAGGCTGAACCCTTTGGCCCGATAGGCCGCCCAGCGAGCGTTTCGGGGCGGTGGCGGCAGGAGGAACAGAAGACATACCGGGCAGGGCCTCCCAAGGACAAAACCGGACGAAAAAACAGTCTCTCAAGGCGAAGGGCGCGTCGGCTTCCAAGGAAACCGGCGCGCCCCTGTTAGGCGTTTACCCGTTGCGCGCGGTCTAACGACCGGTCTTTACCCGCGTCCAGGCACGGGTGCGCGCGCGCTCATACTCCCGGTCAGCTGGGGTAATCGTGAACAGGCGGGCACGGATTTCGGCGGGCGGATAAATGCCCGGATTGCTGCGCACCGCTTCCGATACCAGCATGGTTGAGGCTTTATTGCCATTGGCATAGCCGGTTAGATCCGAGCTGGCGGCGACCACATCCGGCTTCATCAGATGGTCGAGGATCGCATGGGCCAGATCGGGGCTGGGGGCATCTTTGGGGATTGCCAGCGTATCGACCCAAAGCTGCGCGCCTTCGGTGGGGATCGAGTAATTGACCGTCACGCCACGCTTGGCTTCCGCCGCGCGGGTGGAGGCTTGGATAATATCGCCCGAATAGCCGAAGGCGACGCAAATATCGCCATTGGCCAAGCCATTGATATATTCCGACGAATGGAACTTGCGGATGAAGGGGCGCACCTTCAGCAGCGCATCGGTGGCCTTATCGAGATCGGCGGTCGATTTACTGTCCGGGTTCAGACCCAAATATTGTAGAACCGTCGGGAACACATCGGTTGGTGCGTCGAGGATCATGACGCCGCAGGCCTTGAACTTCGACACAACCTCCGGATCGAGAATCATCTTCATCGAATAAACCGGCGCGTCGGCGGCAATGGTCTTCACCTTGCCGACGTTATAGCCGATGCCGTTGGTACCCCACATCCAGGGGATCGCGTGGGCATTGTTCGGATCGGCCTTTTCGATGGCCTTCATAATGTCGGGATCAAGGTTGCCGTAATTCTTCAGCTTGCTTTTGTCGAGCGGCTGATAGAGACCGGCGGCCACTTGGCGGGCTAAGAACGGCTGGGCGGTCGGGCCAACCACGTCATAGCCGGATTTCCCCGCAGTCAGCTTGGCTTCCAGCACTTCTTGGCTGTCGTAAACATCGTAATTAATCCGAATGCCGCTTTCCTTGGTAAAGGCTTCCAGCACCTTGGGATCGATATAATCCGACCAGTTATAGACGTTTACCGTCTTGCGCTGGGCTGCTGCGTCCGGCGCAAAAGCGATAGCAATAAGGCCGAGGCAAAGCGCCGTTGAACCGGCCCAAATCTTAACCGTGCGCATCCCTGTCATCTCCTTGAAATAACCGGCTCTTCGGCCTTTTGCATGTGCGAGGCTCACCTTACGGCACGCGCCCCCGATGTCAACGCGCAGCTACACGTTCAGCAACAAAAATTCCCGTTCCCAGGAAGAAATGACACGCTGATAGGCGTCATACTCATGCTGCTTCACGGCCATCAGCGCGGCGACGAAGCGTTCGCCCAGCACCTGCCGCAGCGGGCGGGAGCGGTTGAGCTTCTGCATCGCATCAAAAAGATGCCGGGGCAGGGTATGGGCCATATCATAGGCACTGCCTTCCACCGGGTCGCTCGGCTCCAACTCTTCGACCATGCCAAGATACCCGGCGGCGAGCGAGGCGGCGATGGCGAGATAGGGGTTGGTATCGGCCCCCGCCACCCGGTTTTCCACCCGCCGCGCTTCCGGGCTGGACACGGGCACGCGTAGGCCGGTGGTGCGATTGTCATGCCCCCACTGCACATTGATTGGCGCGTCGGAAAAACGCTGCAAGCGGCGGTAGGAATTAACGTTCGGGGCCATCAGCGGCAGCAGCGCGGGCAGATACTTCTGTAAGCCCGCGATATGCGACAGGAACAGCGGTGAATTCTCGCCGGTTGGCAGGGCAAACAGGTTTTGACCGGTCACCGTATCGAGCAGGCTTTGGTGAATATGCATCGAGCTGCCCGGCTCGTTATGCATCGGCTTGGCCATGAAGGTAGCATAGACGTTATGGCGCATCGCGGTTTGTCGCACGGTGCGCTTGAACAGAAACACCTGATCGGCCAGCGATAGGGCGGGGCCGTGGTTGAAATTAATCTCCATCTGCGCCGCGCCCGCTTCATGGGTCAGCGTGTCGATGTCGATTTCCTGCTTCTCGCAGTACTCGT
>CAZNVY010000116.1:0-7971 GCA_964576605.1 uncultured Elstera sp.
GACGGAGTTCGGTGCTGGGCCATTGGTCACCGGCACCGGCTGCGGAACCGAAACGGGCTGTTGCGGCGGCAGGGCAACCGGCTTGGGCAGCGGCGCTTCCGGCGGCGGCAGCACGCGCTCTGCCGTTTGTGTCGTGCCCGGCTGCGCGTTCAAAACCAGCTTGTCGGTATGGGGAATCTGCATCCCGCCCGGCTGATCGGGGCGGGTTTTCGATGGCCCTTGCTCGGCCTTGATCAGCGGCACCGGCCCGGCACTGGCCGCCTGCTGATCGGCCTGGCTGTAGGCGTACCAGACGATGCCACCAAAGCCCAGGATCGCAACCCCGGCAATCGCCGCCGGAAGCCAGCGCCGCCGCCCATCGGACGGATCGTGCGACGGCAGGGCGGGTTCCAAATCGCGGGGATCGAAATCCTGATGCATCAGCGCATTTCCTCAACAGGTTCGACGCCGAGCACCGCAAGGCCGGAGGCGATGACTGTCTTCACCCCCTGCACCAGCGCGAGTCGGGCGAGCGTCAACCGCTCGTCTTCCGGCAGGATGAAGCGCATCGACGCATCATCGCGGCCTTTGTTCCACAGCGCGTGGAACTCCGCCGCCAGCTCGGTCAGGTAGAACGCCACCCGGTGCGGCTCGTGCGCATCGGCGGCAGACTCCACCAATCTCGGCCAGCTTGCCAGTAACCGTATCAAAGCAATCTCTGCCTCATCCGTCAAGAGATTGAGGGGCAGATCGCGCAAATCCACAAGGTCTTGGGTAATACGCGGCACCTGGTCCCCGGCATTCTTCAGCACCGAATGGCAGCGCGCATGGGCGTATTGGACATAAAAGACCGGGTTGTCCTTCGACTGTTCCAACACCTTGGCGAAGTCGAAATCCAAGGTCACATCGTTCTTGCGGGTCAGCATGATGAAGCGGACCACATCCTTGCCGACCCGTTCCACCACCTCGCGCAGGGTGACGAACGTGCCCGCGCGCTTGGACATTTTCACCGGCTCGCCATTCTCCAGCAGATTGACCAGCTGACACAGCTTGACATCCAGCGCCGCCGCGCCATCGGTCAGCGCCTTGACCGCCGCCTGCATCCGCTTGACATAACCGCCATGGTCGGCGCCCCAGACATCGATCAGGATCGGCGCGCCCTTGCGCTGCGCATTGCCGCGCGCCTTGTCCCAGTGATAGGCGATATCGGCGGCGAAATAGGTCCAACTGCCATCCGATTTCGCCAGCGGGCGGTCCACATCGTCGCCGAAGGCCGTTGCCTTGAACAGGGTTTGCGGCCGCGGCTCCCAATCCTCCGGCGTTTTGCCCTTGGGCGGCTCCAGCACGCCGGTATAGATCAGGCCCTTCTGCTCCAGCACCGACAGGGCGGCCTGCACCCCGCCCGCCTCGACCAGCGCCCGTTCGGACGAAAACAAATCGTGCTTGACGCCCAGGGCGGCCAGATCCTGCCGGATCATCGCCATCATGGCGTCGATGGCGAAGCGACGGACCAGCGGCAGCCACTCCTCCTCCGCCAGCGCCAGCAGCGTATCGCCATGGGCGGCCGCCAGATCGGCCCCGGTCTGCTTCAGATAGTCGCCGGGGTAAAGTCCTTCCGGGATCGTAACGGTTTCGCCCAGCGCCTCGCGGTAACGCAGAAAGGCCGACCGCGCCAGCACATCGACCTGCGCCCCGGCATCGTTGATATAATATTCGCGGATCACATCGTACCCAGCCTTGGCCAGCAGGGACGCCAGCACATCGCCCACCACCGCGCCCCGGCAATGGCCGACATGCATCGGCCCGGTCGGGTTGGCCGAAACATATTCGACATTCACCACCTGGCCGCGCCCAAGGTCGCTATCGCCATAGGCAGTGCCCGCGCGCAAGGCGGCCTGCAATTCAGCCTGCCACTGGCCGGGGGCCAGGCGGACATTCAGGAAGCCCGGCCCATCGATCGAATGGGACACGATGCCCAAAGCCGGGTCAGCCACCAGCACCGCGGCGATTTTTTCCGCCAGGTCGCGCGGCTTCATCCCAGCCGGTTTGGCCAGGACCATGGCGACATTGGTAGAGATTTCGCCATGGGCGGGATCGCGCGGCGGCTCAACCGTGGCCTTGGCGGCGTCCAGCCCGACGGGCAGGTCCCCCCGCGCGGCAAGGGTGGCAACAGCCGCAACCACGGCCTGGTGAAAGCGTTTGAAGATGTGTGTGCTGGTCATTTACTGCTTGGCGTAAAGGTCAAAAAGACGGCGATGTTCTTCATGGGCATACCGGTCGGTCATGCCCGCGATATAGTCGGCGATCACCCGCGCCCCGGCGGCCCGGTCGGGCTGCTGGTCGAACCGCTGGCGCCATTCGGTCGGCAAGGTGCGCGGTTCGTCCAGAAACTGGTTGAACAGATCCTGCACCACGCGCCGCGCTTTGGAAATCATCCGGTTGACGCGGTAATGCCGATACATGCGCGGGAACAGAAACCCCTTCACCGCTTTGTCTGCGGCGTGCATGGCGTCGGAAAAGGCCACCACCGGATAGGATAGCGCGCGCACATCCTCCACCGATTGCGGGCGTGCTTCGGCCAGGCGGCGGCGGGTTTCGGCCAGCAGATCGGCAACCATGGTGTTGATCAGGCGGCGCACCGCCTCATGGGTCAACCGGCCGAGCGAAAGATCGGGATAGGCGCGCGTGACATCGCGGAACACCGGCCCGACCAGCGGCAGATCCAGCAGATCCTGCACCGTGAACAGCCCGGCGCGCAAACCATCGTCGATATCGTGATTGTTATAGGCGATATCGTCGGACAGCGCGGCAATCTGCGCTTCGACCGAGGCATAGCCCGCAAGATCCAGCGGCCAGTCGCGGTCGAAGGCGGCAATGGTGGGCGGCGGATCGGCCAGCGGGCCGTTATGCTTCACCACCCCTTCCAGGGTCTCCCAGGTCAGATTCAGCCCATCGAACGCGGCATAGCGCCGCTCCAGCACCGTCAGCACCCGGAAGGTCTGATCGTTATGGTCGAAGCCGCCATAGGGCTGCATCACCGCGTCCAGCGCGTCTTCCCCGGCATGGCCGAACGGGGTGTGACCCAGATCGTGGGCCAGGGCCAGCGCCTCGGCCAGATCCTCGTCCACCCGCAAGGCGCGGGCGATGGACCGGGCAATCTGCGCCACCTCCAGGCTGTGGGTCAGGCGGGTGCGATAATGATCGCCCTCGTGATAGACGAACACCTGGGTCTTATATTGCAGGCGCCGGAATGCGGCCGAATGGACGATCCGGTCCCGGTCGCGCTGAAAGGGGGAGCGTTCCTGCGGCCCATCCTCCCCCACCCGCCGCCCGCGCGACCGCGCGGGATCGCAGGCATAGGCCGCACGCGGCGGCACCGCCTGCATGGTAGCCGATGCACCAGAGATATCGGGAGTTTCGGACAGATCGCTCATGGCCCGCACCCTACCCGCCCCCGCCGCCGCGCGCAACTGGGGGAAGGGGCAGACGAAAACATCGTCGTGCTTGGCTGGATGGCCTGGCAGGCACCTGCCGACACTCGCCAGCAGCATGTTGCCCAAACACGCCACGACGACACACACCCTTGCCCAAGTCTAGCGCCTGTGGCATCTTTCGACGGAATTACTTGCACAGGGTTAAAATGAATCCAGAACTCAGCATATGCATACCAACCTTCAAGCGTAATGAATTGGTGATTCGGCTGATTGAATATATTTCAAAGAGCCTGACGGCGATTAATTTTGATTTCTGTATATCCGATAATGATCCGGAAAGCCGGCTACAGGACTATATTGATGGGAATAGGAACAGGCTTCCACCAATAAATTACTTTAAGAACAGCGAAAATATCGGACCGATGCGGAACATGATGCAGTCCATCGATCGTTCCACGGGGGATTTGTGTGTTTTATGCTGCGATGATGACGTAGTCATTCCGGAAATTCTTAGCAAAAAGATCCGCTTTCTGCAGGACAATCCGAATTTTTCGGCAGTGTATGGCCCCCATCTTTTTGAGGATGCAGGCGCCAAGATGCCAGCATTTACGGACAGAATCATCGATGTAGAAAGGAGTGATGGATATGGCCTCATCAACACTCTCCACAATAACAGAATCGTACCGGAGTCTTCAATCTTTCGGGCAAAAGAAATTCGGAATAATTTAAGTCACAATGAAAATGGCTATTTTTATATAGACTTGATTAAGTCAATTTTAGAGGCGGGCAACATTAGATTCGATCCTGAGCCGTTTTACGTGACAACATCGGATTCTGCAGAGCGTCACAGCCACCCAATGTTGCAGCGTATCTCTTTCTGGCAATCCTGGGAGAATTCGTTGAACGCCATAGCCGGCACCATTACCGATGCCGAGAATAAAGAAAGGGCGCTTGTACTTTCACAAAAGTATGTTAACAAATTCAGAATAAATCTGATCAATCACTTCGTTTCTGAAAATGATGATGAAAATATGATTGCCTTATATGAGAAAGTTTCAATTCATTCAATGGATGACTTGGAGCGAGGCGGCCTCTCAATATTATATCAAATGAAGAAAATAAAAGCGGAAATCAAGGTCATCGTTGAAAAAAATCCCGATATAGGAATAAGTTTTATTGGCGAAAGCCCGCTTTTTGATCAGATTTCAATTACTGAAAGTGAAATGAATCAGAGCGACTGCAACATATTCGTCTTCGCCGATGCAAGCATCGCGGAACTGTGCCGCGATATGGTTGGGGAGGCAGATTTTTCGTTCACCCTCCCATCTGTATAGGTTAGCCCCTTTGACGAACCGGACGGGAGTGCCTAAATAAGCGGGGTATCGTCAGCCGGAGAGAGATGCGATGACCGCCGATAGCGCCGTTTTGGAGCCGCCTGCCGCTGTGACCATCAGCGCGTCTGCCGCGCGGCAGATTGCCAAGGTTTTGCGGGCGGAGGAAACGCCGGGCCTGAAACTGCGCATTGCCGTGTCGGGCGGTGGGTGTTCCGGCTTTCAGTACGGCTTTACCTTCGACGATGTGGTGAATGCCGACGATCGGCTGTTCGTCGAGGGCGATGCGGCGGTGCTGATCGACGAGACCTCGCTCGATCTGCTGGCCGGATCGGTGATCGATTTCGTCGAGGATCTGGCCGGGGCCTCGTTCCAGATCCGCAATCCCAATGCCAAATCGGCCTGCGGCTGCGGCAACAGCTTCTCGCCCGTATAAGGGCCGGCCCGGCATTCCGCGCCGGCACCATACCAGGGTACACGGGACGTTGATAGAACGGGCGGCATTCACCGCCCGTTTTTTATTTCTGTCTTAATTATCCCGTAGCGGTTTCATAAAAACGCGCCATACTCACAGTCGTAGCGGCTGTGAATACATAAATATTCAGCGCGAGATTTTGGCCTGAAGCGCTGTTCCCGGCTGCCTGCGACGCTCCAAAAACTCCTCGAACCTGAAGAGGGATTGCAATGGGCGGCGTCAATAAAGCACTTCACGTCAAGGCGGATCTGTCAAAGGCCGTGCGGCCCGAGGTTCCAATGCCATGGACCCCGTTTTGGCCCAATCCGGCTGACGTGACCTATAACTATTACAATCTGTTGAGCACCACGCGGCAGACCGGCATCGCCAATGTGCTGCCCTATCCGTCGATGACCGGTAAGCGGATCGCGATCATCGGCGCGGGCTATGGCGGCATGACGGTGGCGCGCGAACTGTTCCGCTCCGGCTTCGGCAATATCACGATTTTCGAGGCGACCGACCGGATCGGCGGGCGCGGGTATACTGTGATGCCCGAACGCTGGGACGGCAAGGACCCCAACAGCGTCACGCCCTATGAATATGGCGCCATGCGCATCCCGTTCTTCACGCCGGAAACCGGATGGGCGGCCGATTTCGGCAACAGCGTGATGAAATACTTCGTCGACGATTATCTGGTGCAAAACCAGCCCTTCCCCGATCCGGGCACGCAGAACATGCTGACCGGCATCTATATGAACGAAGGGTACGGCCCGGTGGTCGATCGCAATAAGTTTGTCGGGATGCTCAACTGGTTCCCCACCAGCCAGAACCCGAAGCCGCCGACCGCCGCGCTGCAATCGGTCTATGATGCGTGGGGCAAGTGGTCGCAATCGGTGCTGAACGCGGTGGCGCCGATTTACGCCACGCCGCAATGGCCCGCCTTCTGGCAGAAGATCGCCACCGCCTGTGAATATCGCAATTTCCGCGATGTGGCGTTGATGCAGCCGAAGGATGGCAGCCAGGACGGCGATTTCGGCGGGCTGGGGCTGACCGTGGCCCAGGCGGAGCTGTTCTATACCATCGGCGCGGGCGATGGCAGTTGGGGTGCCTTTTTCGATATCGGCGCGCTGTACCCGATCCGCACCCTGCTGTTCGGCTATGCCACCCAGCATCACCTGCTGGGCCATGTCAACGCGCAGAAACAGCCCTTTGCGCCCGGCACGCCAGTGACGGATATCAGCGGCAAGCCGTTCCAGTCGCCGCTGTTCGCCGGGGTCGGCGGGATACCGGAAATGCATTTCTTCGCCCCGGTCACCTCGGCGATTTCCAGCGTCAACGGCCAGTCGCTGTATCAGCGGATGATCCAGAACCGCAATCTGGGCCCCGGCTATGGCATTAAGCTGTTCACCCAGATGCCGGTGGCGCAGATCGATTCGCCCGATCCGACCGGCGGCCCCTATACCGTCACCACCGCAACCGGTTTGCAGCAGCAATTCGATATCATCGTGTTCACCGCCCCCGGCTGGTCGACCCAGATGAATATCGATCTGACGCAGAATTTCAAAAAACGCGTGTTTGTCGAAGCGCAGCCCGCCGATTCGTGGAGCGCGATGACCACCTGGCACGGCATGAAAATGTCGCACAACATCACCTCGGCCAAAGTGTTCTTCCGGCTGAAGCAGCGCTATTGGGAAAACGGCCTGCCGCAGGTGATCGCGACCGACACCATCTTGCAGGATGTCTATGGCTATGCGGTGGATAAGGATTCCAACGGCAACCCGGTCAACGATCCGGGCGTGCTGCTGTGCTCCTATACCTGGGAGGATGACAGCAACAAGTTCCTGGCCAGCCATACCTCGCTGGACGATCAGGTTCTGGCGCAGAAATGCCTGGACAAGCTGGACGAAGTCCTGGCCCTCAGCGGCCTGCCCAAGATGAGCCAGTTTGTCGATCCCGATTTCAAGCCATCGGTCTGGCATTGGGAACGGCAGCCATTCTATCGCAGCTGCGCCAAGCTGTACCGCGCCGGGTCGTGGGACTGGAACTATGCCCAGCTGTCCTGGAACCAGGAAAAGGCGGCCAGCCGCGGGGTCTATCTGGCCGGGGAATTTGCCGGGCTGGAAGGCGGCTGGATCGAACCGGCCTATCGCGGGGCGCTGGATGCCGTGGTGCACCTGATCCGCGATCTGGCGGCGGGCGGCCCGGGCGACAGCGTGTTCAACAATCCGCAGATGGTGCAGAACTATCCGACCATCGAATATTGGTCGCCACAGCCGTAATCGGCGGGTTTGGGCAATAAAAAACGCGGCCCGTCGCACCTGCAACGGGCCGCGTGCTTTTGGTGCTTAGTGATCCAGGATCTGGCTGAGGAACAGCTTGGTCCTGTCGGACTTCGGATTGCTGAAGAATTCGTCCGGCGTACCCTGTTCGACGATTTCACCGCGATCCATGAAGATCACCCGGTCGGCCACCATCTTGGCGAAGCCCATTTCGTGCGTGACACACAGCATGGTCATGCCTTCTTCGGCCAGGGTGATCATCACATCCAGCACTTCCTTGACCATTTCCGGGTCGAGGGCCGAGGTCGGCTCGTCGAACAGCATGATCTTGGGCGCCATACACAGCGACCGGGCAATCGCCACGCGCTGCTGCTGCCCACCCGAAAGCTGGCCCGGATATTTTTTGGCCTGTTCAGGAATGCGGACCCGCTCCAGAAAGTGCATCGCCAGCTTTTCGGCCTCGGCCTTGGGCATCTTGCGCACCCAGATCGGCG
>CAZNVY010000117.1:0-7605 GCA_964576605.1 uncultured Elstera sp.
CGACGACGCCACCGGCACCCGGCACGTTGGTGACCTGCGCGCCGCCGATCATGTTCGCGCCCCGCAGCACCTGTTCCATCGTCCGGGCCGTCTGGTCCCAACCACCGCCGGGGGCGGCGGGCACGAAGAAGCGTAACTGCTTCATCTGCTGGGCGAAAGCGGGGGTGCCGATCAGTGGCAGGAGGGCGCTTGCCCCGGTCAGCATCAGCATGTGACGTCGTGTAAACATGGTTTCCTCCGATTTTCCTTGGTTGTGCTCAGTGTAGGGCGATGGGGCGGCTTTACCAGCAAATTAATCCGCTTCAACCGGCGGTGCCCCATCGTATTGCCAGCGCCAGCCTTTCGGCAGCGGCCCCTTGTTGCGGCCGCCTTGCTGGGACTGTTCGTAGGCGTGCGCCAATACGCCAACGGAACGGGAAAGAATGAATAGCCCCCGGCACAGCGACGGCGGGAAGCCAAGCTCGCCGAAGATCACCGCCGTCGCCCCGTCGATATTCATCGGAATGCGGCGGCCCTTGGCGGACTGGAGCGCGGTTTCGACCGCGCGGGCAGCGCTGGCCAACCGGCCCGCGACGGTGCCCGCGGCAACGGCGGCATCGACCAGGGCGAGCAAGCGCGGGGCGCGGGGGTCGATGGGGTGAAATCGATGTCCGAACCCGCCGATTTGCCCGCCTACGGCCAGAGTTTCGGCAACAGCGGCGGCGGCGGCATCCGGGATCGACCCTTCCGCGCGGGCGAGAATGCTAAGGTAGAAGGCCAGAGCCTGTTCCCCGGCCCCGCCGTGCACATCGCCCAGGACATTCACGGCGCTGGCCATGGCGCTATTGATGCCAACCCCGCACGTCATGGCCATACGGGCAATCGCAATCGACGGGGCTTGCGGGCCGTGATCGACCCCGGCCACCAGCGCCGCGCCTAAAAGATCGGCCTCGGCCTTTGTCGGCAAGGTGCCGCGCAGCATGAGCCAGATCATCTCGACAAAGCCGATGGTTCCGATCAAATCCTGAATGGCATGGCCCCGGAACCGGATCGACCCCGGTGCCATGTCGATAATCTCGGTCCGCCACCAGGCCTCCGCCTGCGCTTGATCCGGGGTCATGCTGGGGTCCTTTCTGCCAGTTCGGCCAGCAGGGCGGCACGGTCGGCATCCAGCGTGGGGGGGGAACAGGCCGGGGCTGGGGCGGCCCCATCGACCCGAAAGCCGCCGCGCAGCGCCACAATGGGCCGGTCAAGCCCAGTTACCTCTGCAGGAAAACGGGTCAGCATTTCCCGGCTCTCGATCTGTGGGTGGGTCAATATCTCCGGCACGCTGAGGACCCGACCGGCGGGAACACCGACCGCGATCAGCGCCGCTTCCCACTCGGCGGCAGGGCGGGCGGCTAGGGCGGCTTCTAGCGCCTCCGTCAGCGCCGCCCGGTTCGCTAGCCGATCGGCCCGTTTGGCAAAGCGCGGGTCGGTCAGCCAATCGGGCCGCCCGACCAGCTTGGCCAACGCCTCGAACTGTTCGGCTTTATTGGCGGCGATGTTCAGCAACCCGTCGCCGGTCCGAAAGGTGCCCGATGGGCTGGCGGTGACATTGTCATTGCCCATCGGGTGCGGGGCGCGCCCGGCGATCAAATGGTTCGAGACGGCCCAGCCCATCGCCGAGAGGGTTGCTTCCAACAGCGACACATCAAGATAGCAGCCGCGCCCGTCCCGCTGACGCCGGACCAGGGCCGCCGCAACGGCGAAAGCGGCAGACAGGCCCCCTAAAGTATCGCAGATCGGAACCCCGACCCGCAGGGGGGCGGTTTCTGCGGTTCCGGTTACGCTCATCAGGCCCGAATAGCCTTGGATGATCTGATCGTAGGCCGGGGCATCCTTCAGCGGGCCGGTCGCACCGAAGCCGGAAATAGCGCAATAGACCAGACCGGGGTTATGGTCGGCCAGCGCCGCCGCACCCAGGCCCAGCCGGTCCATAACACCGGGGCGGAAATTTTCGATCAACGCATCCGCCCCCGCCACGAGGTCGAGAAAAATGCGCTTTTCTGCCGGGTCTTTCAGATTGAGGGCGATGGACCGTTTGCCGCTGTTTTGCGCCAGAAACGAGGCCCCCATCAGCGCGTCGTTCAGGCCTGCATCGGCCCCTAATTGGCGGGCAAGATCGCCGGTGCCTGGCACTTCGATCTTAATAACCTCGGCCCCCAGCAATCCAAGCTGATAGGCGCAATACGGCCCGGCCAGCACATTGGTAAGATCGAGGATACGGACCCCGGCGAGCAGATCGATCATGCGGAAATCTCCTGCGGTGTGGCTGCCGTCGCGAATTGCGCGTCGAACCGGGCGACGGGACCGCAGAGCGCCCGCGTCAACTCCCGCCCAGCTGCGCGCACCAACGGGGCCGCAGCGTCTAAGGCCGTGCCATCGAACCTTGGGCGTGGCCCGGCAACGGTCACCACCCCCGCCAACCCATCGGCCCCAAAAACCGGAGCGGCCACCCCGGCGATCATTGGGTCGCGGTCGCCCGCCAGAGTCAGCACCAGATGCTGCCGGGCGGTAACGGAAAGCGGATCGTCTGGCGCATCGGGCTGGAAGGCCAGCAACATGCGCCCGGCCGCCCCGCGCCCCAGTGGCAGCAGATCGCCTTCCAGCACATGTTCGCGGATGGCCTGAGGGCTATCGACCCGATGCAGGCACAGCCGCCCCTGGGGGGTGGCAATATAGTAGGACGCGCTTTCCCCCGTTTCGCGGACCAGAGCGCGCAAGACCGGCTCGATTTGTCCACCCAGCCCGGCTTGACGCCGATAGAGCGCGCCAAGCCGCCCGATTTCCGGCCCCAGGCTCCAGCCCTTGCCCTGGGTCTGCATCAACCCGCGCGCGGCCAAGGCTCTATTCAGGCGCAGCACCGTGGCCTTCGGCAGCCCTACCCGGCGGGCAAGCTCGGCCAAGGTTAGCGGCTCCGGCGTTCCATCGAACGCGAGCAACAGATCGGCAACCCGGTCGATGACCGAGCGCGATTCGGAGGGGGATGTGCCGGAATCGGGCACGCGCGGTTTCCTTCCCAATCGTTCCATTCAATGGAACTGTATTCTATTTGATGAAATGAAATCACGAACCTGCCCCCAGGTCAAGCCCAGGTCGCCGTGGCCGGCCCCCGCAGCCTGGGGGATCGCGGGGGCTTGAGGTAGGGGCGGAAGAGGGTGCAGTATCGGCTGTCACGCCAGCGACATACTCGGTACGATTTGGTCTTAACCTTAGGGAAGGATGCTTCAATGCCTGTCGCCCCTGCCTCGCATGGTCTTTGGGGGGCTTCGGCCCCGGCGGCCCCGGCGACTCAGCCGTTGGCAGGAACAATCAAAGTCGATGTGGCGGTTATCGGGGCAGGCTTTACCGGCCTATCGGCGGCCCTACATCTGGCGGAGGCGGGGAGTAAAACCGTCGTGCTCGACGCCGAGGAGATCGGCTTTGGCGGCTCCGGGCGCAATGTTGGCCTCGTGAATGCTGGGCTATGGGTAATGCCGAGCGCGATTCCAAAAGCCCTGGGGGCCGACTATGGCGAACGGCTGTTAGGGCTGCTGGGCGATGCGCCGCAGGCGGTTTATGGGCTGGTCGCGAAACATGGGATGGAGTGCGAGGCGATGCACGTCGGCACGCTCCATTGCGCCGTCGGCGCGGCGGGGCTGCGCGATCTTGAAGCCCGTTACACCGAATGGCAGGCCCGCAAGGCCCCCGTGGAGCTGCTGGATGCCGTGGGGGCGGCGCGCGCGCTTGGCACCAATGCCTATGCCGGGGCCTTGCTTGATAAACGGGCCGGGACGATCCAGCCCTTGGCCTATGCGCGCGGGTTAGCGCGGGCAGCCTTGGCGGCGGGGGCCGTAATCCATTCCGCTTCCCCCGTTCAAGCCTGTGAGCGCGATGGATCGGTCTGGCGGCTGATGACGCCGACCGGCACGGTCACGGCGGATTGGGTGATCGTCGCCACCAATGCGTTTTCCTCCGGCCCGTTCCAGATGATCCGGCAGGCGCTGGTGCGGCTGCCTTACTTCCAATGCGCGACCGACCCGCTACCGGAAACGCTGCTGCGCGATATCATCCCCGGACGGCAAGGCGCCTGGGATACCAAGGAAGTGCTATCGTCCTTCCGGCTCGATGCGGCGGGACGCTTCATCTTTGGCAGCGTCGGTGCCCTGCGCGCGGGCGGCCAGCAGATTCACCCCGATTGGGCGCGGCGGGCGATGGAAAAACTCTATCCCGCCCTGCGCGGTCAGCAGTTTTCCCACGAATGGTACGGCTGGATCGGCATGACTGACGATGCCCTGCCGCGTTTCTTCGAGCTTGGCCCGCAGATGGTAACCTTTACCGGCTATAATGGCCGTGGTATCGGCCCCGGCACGGTATTTGGCCGTGTGCTGGCCCAGCATGTCACTCGGCGCAGCAACGACCTGCTGCCGCTACCGGTCTCACAGCTTGCAAGCCCCGACTGGCGCCCGTTCAAGGAGTTTGGTTACGAAGCCGGGGCGGCGGCGGTGCATCTGATGGAGGCGCGGGTTTAGGCGAGATCGGTCTGGGCGAAATCTTGCCCTTTGTAGAGCAGCCGAAGCCCCTCGGTCTTAGCACAAGCATAAGCAAAACAATCGCCGAAGTTTAGGTCGGCGGGGTACCCGACCGTTTTGCCGTAGGCCGTTGCGGCGTCCAGTGCGTCGATTAGGCTTTCCGCATCGGGTTCGGGCTTCAGGATCGCAACAATGGCCGAGGCATCGATGAACATCACCCCCGATCCCACAAGGCATCGGTATAGGATTTCATATCAAAGTCGGGGTCGCTTGGGCCGATAGCCTCGGCTAATGCCTGGGAACGCGCCAGTCGATTGCGCAGGGGTAGCGCTTGCCGCATGCGTTCGATTTCATGGCGCAGTGCCTGCCGAACGGCCTCGGTTTTGCTGGGCGCATTGGTTAGCCGTTGTAACTCTACGGCCAGGGCCAACACATCGTCATCGCGCACGTAAAGGGGCATGGGGCCTTCCGAAGCGGGATATTCTTGTTGCTCAAAAAGAATATCCCAATCTCCGGAAAGCCCGAAGCGGTTTTACGCCCCGCGCGCAGCCACCAAGCTCTTGGCGACCGCCGCCACATTGCTTTCGGTCAGCCCGGCGACGCACATGCGGCCCGATTCGACCAGATAAACGCCGTCCGTATCGCGCATCTGCACGACCTGCGCCTTGCTGAGGCCGGTATAGCTGAACATGCCGCGCTGCTGGGTGATGAAGCCCACGTCGATTTCATTCGACAGTTTCTTCACTTCGGCCGCCAGCGCCTCGCGCATCGCCTTCATGCGCACGCGCATTTCGGCGACTTCCGCCTCCCATAGGGCGCGCAGGGCGGGGTCGCCGAGAACGGTGGCGACGATCTGGGCACCCGTGGTCGGCGGGTTGGAGTAGGAGCGGCGCACCGCGAGCTTCAACTGGCCCAGCACTCGGTCGGCTTCGTCCGCCGTGGCGCAGACGACCGACAGGCCGCCGACGCGCTCGCCGTAGAGCGAGAAGTTCTTCGAGAAGCTATTGGCGACGAGGAAGGAGGAGGCGCGTTCCGCATAGCGACGCACGAAGCTGGCGTCTTCGTCGATGCCATCGCCAAAGCCCTGATAGGCCATATCGAAAACGGGAATATGCTGTTTGGCGATCAAAAGGTCGCTCAAGGCATCCTGCTGGGCTGGGCTAAGGTCAACCCCAGTCGGATTATGGCAGACCGGCTGGACGATGACGATGCTGCCCGCCGGCGCTTCTTCCAGCGTCTTCATCATATCGTCGAAGCGCAGGGTGCGGGTGGCACCGTCCCAATAGGGATAGGTCTTGGTTTCAAACCCGGCGCGCTGGAACAGGCCGTGGTGATTATCCCAGGTCGGGTCCGACACATAGACCGGGCGGCCCGGCGTATGCTTCGCCAGGAAATCCGCGGCAATGCTGAGTGCCCCGGTGCCGCCCAGCGACTGCATGGTCGCCACGCGCTTTTCCGCGAGCAGCTTCGATCCTTTGCCGAACACTAGTTCCTGGACCAGGCGGCGATAATCGGCCAGCCCCTCCATCGGAATGTACGAGCGAACGCCGAAGCCCAGCTTTTCGGCGGCAGCCTTCACGGAGGGGAGCACCGGCACTTTGCCGTTACCATCCATATAGATGCCGATGGTCAGATTGACCTTCTCGGTTCGGGGGTCGCCCTGAAACGCGATGTTCAGCGACAAAATCGGGTCGCCCGCGAAAGGTTCAACGGTTCCGAAAAGAGAAGAGGCCGCCTCGGTCATAGCTCGCTTCCTGAAGTGAAGGGTTTACGGCAAAAATTACGGCGGCCCGACCATAAGGCTCCGCCGGATGGGCGGCAAGGTGTGCCGGTGCGGTTTTCGGCGCGAATCCATGCTATCAGCGGGACGCTGCCGTGCAGGATCGCGCGGCAATTGCCTTATGCGGCAAGGCTGCTAATGTAGTTTCACTACAAGCAAAAAGCGATCAAAGGGGGGAAGCGGCTATGCTCGACGGACAATGGCAGGCGTTGGAGGCCTTGGGGGCGGCCCGTCGGCACGCTTCTTTGCGGCAAGTTTTTGCTGAAGACGCCAAGCGGTTCGATGGCTTTTCTGCCCGTGCCGAAGGCTTGTTGCTGGATTACTCTAAAACCGCTGTAACCGATGATGTGCGGACGCATCTGCTGCAGTTGGCGGAAACCCGTGATCTGCCGGGACAGCGCGATGCCATGTTTGCCGGGGCAGCGATCAACCGCAGCGAAAACCGCGCGGTGCTGCATACGGCGTTGCGGGCAGGGCCGGACGCGGTGATTACCGTCAAGGGCATCGATGTGATGCCGCTGGTCCGCGCTACCCAGGCCCGGCTCGAAACTTTCGCTGAAGGGGTGCGCAGTGGCAGCATCGCGGCGGCAGACGGCGGGCGTTTCACCGATATTGTGAACATCGGGATCGGCGGGTCGGACCTTGGCCCGGTGATGGTGACGCTGGCCCTTGCGCCCTATCACGATGGGCCGCGCGCCCATTTCGTCTCGAATGTCGATGGCGCCCATCTGACCGATGTGCTGAAGATCCTCGACCCGAAGCGAACCCTGTTCATCGTCGCGTCGAAGACCTTCACCACCATCGAAACCATGACCAACGCCCAATCGGCGCGGCGCTGGCTGGTGGCGGCGCTGGGGGAAGCGGCGGTCGGGGCGCATTTCGCGGCGGTCTCTACGGCGCTCGATAAAGTCGCGGCCTTCGGGATTGCGGCAGAGCGGACGTTCGGTTTCTGGGATTGGGTCGGCGGGCGCTATTCGGTCTGGTCGGCGGTTGGCCTGCCGGTGATGATCGCCATCGGTGCCAAGCGGTTTCAGGAATTTCTGGCGGGCGCGCGGGCGATGGATACGCATTTCCGCACCGCGCCGCTTGAGAAGAATCTCCCGGTGCTGTTCGGCCTGATCGGTGTTTGGCACCGCAATTTCTGCCGCTTCCCGGCGCGGGCGCTGCTGCCCTACGATCAGCGCCTGGCGCGCTTGCCCGCCTATGTCCAGCAACTCGATATGGAATCGAACGGCAAGCATGTCGCCGCCGATGGCGGCCCGCTGCCCGCCGACCTGAAGACCGGCCCATTGG
>CAZNVY010000118.1:0-3294 GCA_964576605.1 uncultured Elstera sp.
GGATGATGGCCTGCACCACCTCCATCGGCCCCGGGGCGCTCAATATGGTCACCGCCGCCGCGCTGGCCCATGTCAACCGCCTGCCGGTATTGTTCCTACCGGGGGATGTCTTTGCGAGTCGCCGCCCGGACCCGGTGTTGCAGCAGGTGGAGGATTTTGGCGACGCCACGGTTTCAGCCAATGATTGCTTCCGGCCGGTCAGCCGGTTCTATGATCGGTTACAGCGCCCGGAACAGCTTCTCGCCGCCCTGCCGCGCGCCCTGCAAGTGCTGACCGATCCCGCCGATTGCGGCCCCGTCACCCTCGCCTTCTGTCAAGATGTTCAGGCCGAAGCCTTTGATTATCCGGAAAGTTTCTTTGCTGACCGGCTTTGGGTACCGCGCCGCGCCCGCGCTGACCGGGGCGAGCTTTACGCCGCGACCGACCTGCTGAAACAGGCGAAAGCCCCGCTGATCATCGCGGGCGGCGGGGTGCATTATTCCGGCGCCACCGCCGACCTCAAAGCCTTTGCCGAAGCCCACCGCATCCCGGTGGCGGAAACCCAAGCGGGGAAAAGCGCCCTGCCCTATGATCATCCGCTGAACCTGGGCGCCATCGGCGTCACCGGCACCAGCGCTGCGAATGGCGCGGCGGAACGGGCCGATGTCATTCTGGCCGTCGGCACGCGCTTGCAGGATTTCACGACAGGATCCTGGGCCTTGTTCAAGCAGCCGGGGCGCAAGATCATTGGCCTCAACACCCAGGTTTTCGATGCGGGCAAGCATTTCGCCCAGCCTTTGGTCGCCGATGCCCGCGAAGGGCTGGCGGAGTTGACCGCCGCGCTCGCCGGATATGCCGCACCGGACGCCTGGATGCGCACACTCGCCGAGGCCAAAACCGCTTGGGCGGCGGAAGCGGAGGCCGTGACCCGCGATCCCAAGGCCAATAGCCTGCCGACCGACGCGCAGGTGATCGGCGCGGTTCAGCGCACGGGCACGCCGCAGGATATTGTCGTCTGCGCGGCGGGCGGGCTGCCGGGCGAGTTGCATAAGCTGTGGAACGCCACCGAACCCGGCGGATACCATTTGGAATATGGTTTTTCCTGCATGGGCTATGAAATCGCGGGCGGCCTTGGCGTCAAGTTGGCGCGGCCCGACCGCGAGGTGATCGTCATGGTCGGCGACGGTTCGTACCTGATGATGAATTCGGAGCTGGCAACCGCCGTCATGCTGGGGCTGAAGCTAACCCTAGTGGTGCTGGACAATCGCGGCTTCGGCTGCATCAACCGGCTGCAAAAGGGCACCGGCGGCGCACCGTTCAACAATCTGCTGCAAGATACACGGCACGAAACACTGCCGGAGATCGATTTCCGCGCCCATGCCGAAAGCCTGGGGGCGAAGGCGGTCAAGGTCGCCTCCCTCGCCGAATTAGAAGACGCTTTGCGCGCCGCCCGGCAGGACCATCGCACCAACGTCATCGTTATCGATACCGACCCGCAGATTTCCACCCAGGCCGGGGGCCATTGGTGGGATGTAGCGGTGCCGGAAGTCTCGCCGCGCGCCGAAGTTCAGGCCGCGCACCGTACCTATGCCGAAAAACTCGGCGCTCAAACCCTGGGAGCCTAAGCAATGCCCGTGCGTCTCGGTACCAACCCGATCGCTTGGTCGAACGATGATCTGCGCAGCCTTGGCGGCGCGACCGCGCTGGAAACCTGCCTAACCGAAGCGCGGCAGGCGGGCTTCACCGGCATCGAACTGGGCCATAAGTTCCCGCGCGAAGCGGCACCGCTGAAGGCCGTGCTCGCGGCCCACGATCTGTCGCTCGTCTCCGGTTGGTATTCCTGCGAGCTGCTGGTGCGCGATGCCGATGCAGAAATCGCGGCGATCCAGGATCATCTGACGCTGCTGAAGGCGCTGGGCTGTTCCGTGCTGATCTTCGCCGAAACCTCCAACGCCATTCACGGCGACCAAAGCAAGCCGCTGTCGGCCCGCCCGAAACTCGCGGCGGGCGACTGGGCGGAGTTTGGACGGCGGGCAACCCAGGTCGCGGAAGTCGTAGCGGCGGAAGGCCTGAAACTCGTGTATCATCACCACATGGGCACCGTGGTTGAAAGCGAAGCGGATATTGACGCCTTTATGGGCGCAACGGGCGATGCCGTGGGCCTGCTGCTCGATACCGGCCACGCCACCTTCGCCGGGGCCGATCCGGTTGCCTTGGCGCGGCGTTACCGGACGCGCATTCATCACGTTCACTGCAAAGATCTGCGCCGTCCAGTGATGGAGAGCGTGACGGCGCGCGACACGAGCTTCCTTGATGCGGTCGTTGAAGGCGTGTTCACGGTGCCGGGGGATGGATGCGTCGATTTCGCTGGTGTGCTGAAAGAACTGCCGGGCTATAGCGGCTGGCTGGTGGTTGAAGCGGAACAGGACCCTGAAAAGGCCAACCCGCTCACCTACGCCAAACTGGGCCACGCCAATCTTACGCGCTTCGCCGCCGGGGCCGGGCTGCTGTGAGCAAGCCGCTACCCCCGTGGCTGAAGCCGTTTTGGGTGCGACTGCTGGTCGTGCTGATCTGTGTGGGGTGGATGGCGGTTGAAACTCTTTGGGGTGAGATCTTTTGGGCAAGCCTCGCCCTGGGCGCGACGGCAATCAGCGCGTGGGAGCTGTTTTTGAGACCGGAGCGCCGCCGGGAGGAAAAGAATGACTGAGCTTCGCGTTAAAACCCGCACGCCGGATGCATCCGGTAAAGTACTCGCGGTCACGCCGGAAAGCGCCGGGTGGAAGCATGTCGGTTTCGAGATGTTCCACCTTGCGCCCGGCCAAAGCCTGAGCAACGCGACGGGCGACCGCGAAGTCTGCCTCGTGCTCGTCACCGGCACGGCGAGCGTCACGGCGGGCGGCGAGCGTTTCGCAAGCATCGGCGGGCGCAAGACGCCGTTCGACGGGAAGCCCTATTCGGTCTACGTCCCCGCCGGGTCAAGCTTTACCGTAACCGCCGAAAGCGAGCTTGAGCTTGCCGTCTGTTCCGCCCCTGGTACGGGGGCCTTCCCCGTTCGGCTGATCCCGCCGGACATGGTGGGGTTCGAGGAGCGCGGCCAGGGCACCAACCGGCGCTTGGTCTATAACATCCTGCCCGATACCGAACCCGCCGAAAGCCTGCTGGTGGTGGAAGTGATTACGCCGGGGGGCAATTGGTCGTCCTACCCCCCGCATAAGCACGACCGCGACGCTTTCCCCGAAGAAACCTTCCTTGAGGAAACCTATTACCACCGCCTCAACCCGCCCCAGGGCTTCGCGTTCCAGCGCGTTTATACCG
>CAZNVY010000118.1:3304-7558 GCA_964576605.1 uncultured Elstera sp.
ACGCCCGCGATATCGACGAAACTTTTGCGGTGGAAAACGGCGACTGCGTGCTGGTGCCGCGCGGCTATCACCCGGTCGGGGCGCCGCATGGTTATGATCTTTACTACCTGAACGTCATGGCCGGGCCGACGCGCCAGTGGCGCTTCAAGAATGACCCCGCCCATGCGTGGATCGTGACGCCGAAGGTAAGCTGATATGGGTTCCGGGTGACGCAGCGCGCCTGCAAGTGTAGTCTGGGGTGGAGTTTATCCCGCCGATACCCCTAGGAACCCCTTCATGCTCGACCCGGCCTCCCTGATCGCCTTGCACACGGTGATGATGTGGTCGAGCGCCCTGGCGTTCGCGCTGATCCGCCGGGTTGAAACCGGCTGGAGCTTTCCGTCCCATTGGCCCATCGCGTTTTTTGTTATGCCGCTGGTAATGCTGATCGGTGGCTATGCTGAACAGCAGGGGTCGGACGGGTTACGGCTCTTGGGCTTCATTGCCGGTTTTGCTGGCCCGGCCATTTTGGCCGATGGGGTGCGGGCCTTTTTGCGCCTACCCCCGCGACCACGCCTGTGGGGCCTATGGTTTTTTCTATTCGTCGCGGCAATTTTTAGCTTCACTTATATTCTACCATCGTTACCGGGCCGGATTCTGGTTTTCCAACTTTTTACCGCCGGGATCGGCCTCTACGCTTTCGCGGTTAGCCGTCATCTTTCTGCCGACGATCACCCGCTGGGACGGCGGTTCATCTCGACCTTCGCCATTCTGCCCATCCTAGCTTTCGCGGTGGAACTGCTGATGCTGGCCCTTGGCCTCGAACAACGGGCCAGCGCCGATAATATCGTGATCCTAGTTCTGGCCGCGACGGGCATCGGCATCATCACCGCCATCGGCTGCGTGATCTTGGTGGCCGAACGATTCGCAGCCCAGGTTGGGCGCGAAGCCCGGTCGGACGTGCTGACCGGGCTTGCCACCCGCCGCGTCTTCGACCGGGCGCTGGAGCGGGCCGTGCAGCGCTTTACCGAGACCGCGACTCCGGTTAGCCTTATTCTGTTCGATATCGATCATTTTAAGACGATCAACGATACCCACGGCCACGACGTGGGTGATATCGCCCTGCGCGAAGTGGCCGACTGCGCCCGCGCCGCCGTGCGCCCCGGCGATGTGCTGGCCCGTTTGGGCGGGGACGAGTTCGCCATTCTGCTACCGGAGACCGACCTACCCCAGGCAACCGACATTGCCCGCCGCGTGCTGGACCGGCTGCGCAGCCTAAGAATTGCCACCCCGGGTGGCCCGTTGCGCCTATCGGGCAGTTTCGGCGTCGCCCAAGTCCTCCCCCCGTCCGACACGCCGCAAGCCTTGGTAAAGCGCGCCGATTTAGCCTTGTATGAGGTTAAGCGACGGGGACGGAACGGAATCGAACCGCAGCCGCTAGCAGCGGTTCCGGCAACCGCCTAGAGCGATTTCCGCTCCAGATTTACTCTAGGCCGCTCCCACGAGAAGGTCCGCGATTAGTCCCGGCCCCGTCGGCGTCCATCCCAGCCGTTCTTGGGTCTGGGCACTGGAGGCTGGCATATCTCGATCAGCAAAATGCGCCAGCCAGCCGAAAAAGCCCTCCGCTTCCTCCGCGTCGATAGATTGAACCGGTAAGGCCAGACGGCGGCTGAGGGCTTCGGCAATAGTACGCAGCGGAACCCCTTCCTCCGCCACGGCATGGTATTTTGCCCCTGGCCGCGCCGCCTCCACCGCCAACCGATACAGCCGGGCAACATCGGCAACCGGTGCAGCGGGCCAGCGGTTCCGCCCATCGCCGACATAGGCGCAGACGCCCTTTTCCCGATAGATCGCGCTCATCGGCGTGATCAACCCCTGGCTTACAGGGTCATGGACCTGGGGTAGCCGCACCACTGAAACATTCACGCCGGTGAGGGCAACCGCCGCCTCTTCCGACGCGGCGCGGGGAAGCCGGTCCGACCCGACAATCGGATTATCTTCCCGGGCAGCCTCGCCCGGCACGCTATTGGCGATGGGCGTTGCGGACGTAATGATCAGCGGCCGATCCGATCCCGCAAGCGCCGCCCCCAGTGCGGCAATGACGTGGCGGTCATCTTCACAATTCTGCACATAGCGTGAGAAATCATGATTAAAGGCGAGGTGGATAACCCCATCTGATCGCGCCGCGCCGTCTTTCAGGCTATTGGGATCGGCGATTGACCCGCGATAGACCTCGGCCCCCGTCGCCGCCAGGGCCGCAGCCTTATCGTCGGACCGGCAGAGACCGATCACCCGATGGCCCGCCGCGATTAACTCCGCGACAACGCGAGCGCCAATGTTGCCCGTCGCCCCTGTTACGAAAATTCGCATGATTTCTCTCTCCGAGTTTCGGTGAAGACAAATTTGTGGGCACGCGTTATTCTGGTAAAGTAGTGACTTTATCCTATTAAAATGGCTACTTGGATGCCCGACACCTCCCTCGCCAACACCGATAACCCGCTCGGGACCTATCTGCGGGACCGCCGTCTGAAGCTCGATCCGACGGCGCTCGGCTTTCCCGCCGGACGCCGCCGCACCCCCGGCCTGCGCCGGGAGGAGGTGGCGCTGCGGGCCAACATCAGCCCAACCTGGTACACCTGGCTCGAACAAGGGCGCGGCGGCGCCCCCTCCGCCGATGTGCTGGACCGTATCGCGCGTGCCTTACTGCTGACCGCCGTCGAGCGCGAACATCTCTTCCTGCTTGGACTCGGCCGCCCGCCCGAAGCCCAGTATCGGAAGAATGACGGAGTAACGCCGCGCCTTCAGCGCGTTCTCGATGCACTGGACCCAACCCCTGCTCTGATCCGGACAGCAACCTGGGACGTTGTCGCCTGGAATCGGGCGAGCCGGGTGATGCTGGTGGATTTTGCGACGCTGCCATCACAGGAACGCAACATCCTGCGATTCATCTTCCTCGACCCGCGCGCCCGCGCGGTCCAATATGATTGGGAGGCGGTTGCCCGTTTCGCCCTCGGGGCCTTCCGGGTGGACGCGGCGCGGGCTGGGGCCGGGGCAGCGGTCGAACCCTTTGTTGCCGATCTATGCCGCCTAAGCCCAGAGTTTAAGGCGATGTGGCGCGAAAACGAGGTACACGGTGCACCCGTCGAACTCGTGAAAAACATCCGCCACCCGGTTCTCGGTCCATTGGCCTTCGAGTATTCGGCGTTTTCGGTCGATGGCCGCACCGACCTCAACATGGTCGTCTATAACCCCGCAACGCCGGAGGATGCCGGAAAGATCGCCTCGATCCTGCCCCGCTAAAGCCGCGCCTTCGCGCTGCGCGGGGTGGCCAGCAGCAGGCTGGTTTCGGAATTGGTGATGCCGGGGATCAGGCGGATACGGCGCAACACATTGTCAAAGTCGCTTAAGGTTGCCGCCCCCAGTTCGACGACCAAATCCCAGCGGCCATTGGTGGTATGCACCTCTGAGACTTCGGCGATGCCGCCCAGGCTGCGGATCACCCGGTCGCCGACATGGCCTTCGATCGCCACCATCATAATACCGCGTACTGGCAGATCGACCGCATCGGCGCGCAGGATGACCGTATAGCCCAAGATCGCCCCGCTCGCCTCCAGCCGCTCGATCCGGGCGCGGACGGTGGCGCGCGAAACCCCTAATTCCAGCGCCAAGTCCGAAACGCTGCGCCGCCCATTGTGGCGCAGCAGAGTGATAAGCCGTTCGTCGAGCTGATCCATATCTTCCCATTTTGGCGATCTAATTTAGCAAAATGGTAACTGAAACCAAATTTTTTGCCAATTCCCTCTATTCAAATCGCCAGGCGGCAATGGTCCAATCAAAGGAGTGATTGATCGGGAGTTCCCCATGCTACATCCGCCGCTCGACTGTAAAATCCTTGCTGTGCCGGTCCAGGAAGGGGCCGGGCGGATGGGCTGCGAGATGGGGCCAGCCGCCTTCCGCGCCGCCGATCTTGCGGGCGCGATCACCGAGCTGGGGCATAGCGTCCGCGACCTTGGCACGCTGCTGCCCGCCCAGCCGCGCCGCCTGCGCCACGACAACCCCGCGCTGGAGCATTTGCCGGAAGTGGTGGCCTGGATCGAGGCGCTAACCCAGGTGGCCTATGAGGCCAGCGCCGAGGGCTTTCCGATTTTCGTCGGGGGCGATCATTCGTTGGCCGCCGGCAGTGTCCCCGGTCTCGCCCGCCGCGCGCAGGAGGTGGGTCAACCCTTCTTCGTGCTATGGCTCGATGCCCACCCGGATTTCCATACGCTCGAATCG
>CAZNVY010000119.1:0-303 GCA_964576605.1 uncultured Elstera sp.
CGGCCTTGAAGGCACGGCGGTGAAGGTCGAGAAGACCCATGTGGTCATCGACGATCATTGCCGCACCGGGGAGCCGGGCGTCTATGCCATCGGCGATCTCGCGGGGCCGCCCTGGCTGGCCCATAAGGCGAGCCACGAAGGCGTCATCTGCGTCGAAGCGATTGCCGGTAAGCATGTGCATCCGCTCGATACCAGCAATATCCCAGGCTGCACCTATTGCACGCCGCAGGTGGCTTCGGTCGGTCTGACCGAAGCCAAAGCCAAGGCCGCGGGCTATCAGGTGAAGGTCGGGCGCTTCCCCTT
>CAZNVY010000119.1:328-7536 GCA_964576605.1 uncultured Elstera sp.
AGCCGGAGGGCATGGTGAAGACCGTCTTCGACGCCAAGACCGGCGAGCTTTTGGGCGCGCATATGGTCGGGGCAGAAGTGACGGAAATGATCCAGGGCTATACGATTGCCCGGACGCTCGAGTCGACGGAAGCGGAACTGATGCACACCGTCTTCCCGCATCCGACTTTATCGGAAATGATGCACGAGTCGGTACTGGACGCCTACGGTCGGGTGATCCATTTCTAAAGCGTGTGAGGAACACGGCAGGCATGACGGTGGGGCGCTTGCCCTACCGTCATCCAGCCGTTAAGACGCGGGCATCGCACCGCGAGGGGATATGATATGACCGATAAGGCTGCCGCCGCCGCGCTTCGCCATCCCGAAAAGGCGCATAAGCCGGATAATCCGATCCAGCGTAAGCCGGACTGGATCCGTGTGAAAGCCCCGGTCTCTCAAGAATATAACCAGACCCGCATGATGATGCGGGATCTGAAGCTGAACACGGTTTGCGAAGAAGCGGCCTGCCCGAATATCGGCGAGTGCTGGGCCAAGAAGCACGCAACCGTGATGATTTTGGGCAATGTCTGCACCCGCGCCTGCGCCTTTTGCAATGTCGCGACGGGCCGCCCCGATAAGCTCGACCCGCACGAGCCGGAGCATGTGGCCGAAGCGGTGTCGCGCATGGGCCTATCGCACGTGGTCATCACGTCGGTCGACCGCGACGATCTCGACGATGGCGGCGCCGATCATTTCGCCCGCGTTATCCGCGCTGTTCGCTTAGGATCGCCGACAACGACCATCGAAGTGCTAACCCCGGATTTCATGCGCAAAGATGGCGCGATTGAAACCGTGGTCGAAGCCCGGCCCGATGTGTTCAACCATAATCTCGAAACCGTGCCACGGCTCTATCCGACCATCCGCCCCGGCGCGCGCTACTTCCACTCGCTGCGCCTGCTGTCGGAAGTGAAGCGGCTTGATCCGTCGATCTTCACGAAATCCGGCGTGATGGTCGGCCTTGGGGAGAGCCGCGAGGAAATTTTGCAGGTCATGGACGATTTGCGCGCGGCGGAAGTCGATTTTCTCACCATCGGCCAATACCTCCAGCCAACGCCGAAGCACGCGGCGGTGGACCGGTTCGTGACGCCCGACGAGTTTGCGAGTTACAAAACCCTTGCTTACGGCAAGGGCTTCTTGATGGTTGCATCCTCGCCGCTCACCCGGTCCTCCTACCATGCCGGCGAGGATTTCGAGCAGATGCGGGCGGCGCGGGACGCGCAATTAGAAAAACTGCGGGACGTGCAATTGGCGAAGGCACCGGCGTAATCCCCGATGCCCACCCACGCCGAACGGCGCGTGCTGCCCTATACGCAGCAGCAGCTCTACGATTTAGTTGCGGATGTGGCGAAGTACCCGGAGTTTCTACCCTGGTGCCTCGCTGCCCGCATCCGCGAGAAGACCGACGCTCATATCCGCGCCGATTTGATCATCGGCTATAAGCTGGTGCGCGAACGGTTTACCAGTACCGTCGCCCTTAACCCCAGCGCCTATCGCATCGATGTGGCCTATGCCGAAGGCCCGTTCAAATATCTCAACAACCATTGGATGTTCCATCCGGTCCCCGATACGCCGGGCGCGACGGAGTTGGATTTCTTCGTGGACTTCGAGTTCCACAATAGAATGCTGCAAAAGATCATCGAAACTTTATTTAACGAAGCCGTGAAGCGCATGGTGGCGGCCTTCGAGGGGCGGGCAAAGGTTTTATATGGGTAAGACGGGTGCTGTTTACCGAAATACATCGATTTATACTTAATTTTATAGTTCAAGGCTTTCTGGTTTTTTGGGAATGTTCCCCAAGGTAGGTAAAATTTACCTATCTCCATCCGAGAATGTCACAAGGCTTAACCTTTCGATAATTGACTCACAACCTTCGGTATGGAATCTTTCTATCAACACCCCTGGTAAAACCCCCGCTAGAACGGCGGGAGTGTTGAATGGAGAAAGCCATGACCGTGATTTCACCCCGTCCCACAACCGTTTATGTGCCGAAACCCGCATCGACGGAACCGTCAACCTCTGCGCCGGGTTCCGCCCCGCAAGACGCCGGTAAGACGGCAGGCCAGCTTCGGGAAGAACGGGCGGAGGCCGATGCGCTGAAGCAAATCGAGCGCGTTCAGACGATTATGGAGGTAATGCAGGAAACCGTGAAGAAGATGACGGCGGAGCGCATGAAAAAATTTGATGAGGAAACATTATCCAGATTAGAGGAAAGTTTATCTAAACCTGCTGAAGAAGCAGAAAAGCTCTCAGCTAATGAAGCTGATAATGTTAAGAAAATTGCCGAAGATATGTTTCGTGCGGCCGGATATGAGAATTTTTTCTCAAGTCCAGGAACCGTTATTTTTGGACTCGATGGATGGCAATATAATTTTTACAAAGATGGTACGGCAACCCGCAAAAGACAGGGGATTTTAACGCCGGATCAGGTTCAGTCTACGCGCGAAAACGCAGCGACTCTCAAGAGTAAATTGTCTGGAGGTGCTTACGATACTCAGATAGAGCAATCGCAAAAGCGTGTTGAGACTCTCTTTGAGCAGTTGGGGGCACTCTCGGAGCAAGAAAAAGCCTTTTTAGGCGGCTTTGGCTCTCTTACGAGAGGGAATATATCTCTCACTGCTTGATCCACTGTATATTTGTGTTTTTTAGCAACGGGCAAGAAATATTCTTGCCTGAAGCTTTTTTGATGCCTCTTCTCTTAAACTCAATGGAGATGAAAATGACGACGCCAACGAGTGGTGATGATGTTCTTGAAGGTGATGATAACCAGAATTCAATCAATGGCCTCGCCGGAAACGATAATATTGACGGCAAAGGCGGCAACGATTTTCTCTATGGTGGCGACGGCTACGACACGTTGATCGGCGGTTGGGGCGATGATTGGCTCACCGGCGATGCCGGAAATGATACGCTGGTCGGCGGTTACAACGATGACAACCTTCAAGGTGGCGACGGCAACGATCTGCTGTTCGGGGGCGATGCGAATACGACCGGCCTGGGGTCGGGCAAGGATGCGCTTCTGGGCGGTTGGGGCAGCGATACACTTTACGGCGGCGACGGCGTCGATTTTCTGAGCGGTGAGGGAGACAGTGACTTCCTCTATGGCGGCAGCGGGGCCGATGAGCTTTTCGGCGGCGACGGCCATGATTTCATCGATGGTGGCAGCGAGAATGATTTGATCGGCGCAGGGGCGGGCAACGACCAAATCGTCGCCGGGGCGGGCGATGATAATGTAACCGGCGATGAGGGGAATGATCTGATCGGCGGCGGCACCGGCAACGATACGCTGATGGGGGGCCTTGGCGACGATTCAATTCTGGGCGGCGACGACCATGATGAGATTGGCGGCGGTGATGGCACCGATCTTCTCAGCGGCGAAGCGGGCGACGATGCCATTTATGGCGACGCCGGGAACGATACGATCTACGCCGGGATCGGTAACGATTATATCCTCGGCGGCGATGGCAATGACTCCATCCTGGGACAGGATGGCGACGATGTGATTGTCGCGGGCGCAGGCAATGACGATGTTTATGGCGGCGACGGGAACGACACAATCTATGTCGGTGGTGGTAATGACACCGCAACGGGCGGCGCAGGCGACGATGTGATTATTCATCAAGGCACGGCTGCCAATAGTGGCGTCTCGATTGTTTATGAAACGAGCGGAACCGATGCGATCTACTTCCAGAATTCCTATGTTTGGGATCTGATGATCCTGCAAAATGGCAATGACATGGTGATCTACGACATCGCCGATGCCAATGACAATGGCAGCTTAGATTATGGTGTCGTTCTCAAGAACTGGTATCTTGGCGGGAATAACGCGGTTGAATATCTAATCGATGCGACAGGAAGCTGGTACCTGATCTAATCGCTGACTGAAAGGATACTCCACTCCGTAGAGAAGGGAGTATCTCAATTCGGCTTTTCCGGCGTGCCGTAGCGTTCCTTGAAGATCGCCAACACCGCCTGGGCCTTGCGCTTTTCTTCCTCGGTAAACGGCTTATCGCTTTCGGGCAGAACGATGCCTTCACGCTCGCGCACAGCGGCGGTCGTCGTTTCCTTTTTGCCGCGTCCCCAGAACATCGCCATTTTTGACGGTTCCTTGACCGGCGCGGTTTCCACCGGTTTGGGTTTGCCGCCGAGCAGCAGGGCCGGGTCGATGTTGAGGCGTTTCAGGGTTTCCTGCGCCTTGGCTTCGACTTCCGGGGTGATGAAACGCTTACGCAGCGCCCGGGCGATGGCGCGGGCTTCTTCGGGCGGGCGGGGGGTTTTTCTAACCATTTCAGGTAAGTTTAGCGCGGGCTTACGGCAAATGCCAGCTTGGTGCGTTAGAAATCCTTCGCCGCGCCCAGAGCATAGAGAAACCAACGGCGATCCTGCCGGGTTAACCCTTCCAGCGCCCATTGTACCTCATAGGTGCGCGCCAGGCGGCGGGCGCGGGGTAGCAACGCATCGGCAGCGGGATAAGGAAGGCGGCGCAGTATCGGTAGCCCCCAATTATACAGCAAGCCCGCCAAATCGACGGCGGGGTCCCCACGTCCGGCCCGGCCAAAATCCAGTAACCCCGTTAGAGTCCCCGTGTTGGGATCGTGCAGAATATGCGCCGGGTGCAGATCATCGTGAATCAAGGCTGGACCGTCGGTGGCCAATGGGTCGGCAGCCATATCGGCGAGGGCGGCCCGCAACTCCTGTCTGAGGCCGGGCGACAGCAGCGGAAAGAGGGTGCTTTCTGCCGCGGCGACCAGGGGGTCCCATTGACCGGGCGCATGGGGGGTTTGCGCGGCGACAGTGGGCAGGGGGGCGGTGTGCACGGCGGCCAAAAGCTCGGCCAGCTGCGCCAGAAGCCGATCTTGCTGGAGCGGTGCCAGCGCTGCGAGCGCTCTTTGCCCCGTGGGAACCCCCGGCAGGGTAGCATAAAGGTGCCAGCCGGGGCCATTGAGGGTCGGCACGGGTAGGCGGGCGGCCCATTCCTCCGGCACATGAGCGGCCAGGGCGGTTAACAGCGCGGTTTCCCGATCAAAGGCTGTCGGATCGGTACGGGCGGAACGCAGGACCCAGCGACCGTTCACGTGCAGGACGGCGGCGCTCGTCCCTTCGTCATTGACCTGTAGGTCGGTTAGGGGGCCGGTTACGGCGATCAAACGCGCCTGATCGGCGGCGGAAAGGCAGGAAAGGGGCAGCATGGCCCCAGTCTGCGCGAAACCGCCCCCCGGAGGCAAGTGAGCGTGCCCCGTTCGAGAGCGGAGGTTGCCAAGGAAAGCATCAATCTGTCTAAAAAATAGACAAGCCTTTGAAAAACGACAAAAAAAACGGCAAGAGTTACATTTAACTCTTGCCTTGCTGCATTGCAGAATATATCTTTTTTGTACGACAACAGCTTTGCTGTTTGTCTCCGCCTGGTGGCGATTCCTCCCTAAACTCGGGCTGCGCGGCCTTTTGTCGCGCAGTCTTTTTATTTGTTGAAGGGAGTATACGCACGCAACATTCCTCCTGTCACCCATTTTTTCGTCAAAATCTGCTGCTTGTGTAAGCGATAGCGATGCAGGAATCCTAATCAGGACTCCAGCGCAAAAAAGAAAGCTGAACCAGTTGGTTACAAATCTTCTACCGGGTAGATTTTGCCGTCTGGGGTTCCGGAATGGAATCTGTTAGGCTGATGCTATGGAAAAGCGGCTTAAAATTAGGCATTTATCTGGCGTGGCGCTGCTTGTGCTTGCGATGCAGGCATCGGGGGCGGTTCTAGCGCAGGCCCCGCGCTTTCAGGTAAATATCGGCAGCGGCGCTTCTGGGGTGCCGGGGGCACCCGACCCGGAAATTTGCCGACAGGCGCTGGTCACTCTCGCTCCTTCCGACTCGCCCAATTATCAACCGGGGGTCACCGCCTCCGGTGGCACGGTCGCCGGGGCCGATTTGCCGGGCGGCGCACTCTACGGTGGTGGTTTGGCAGGGGACCTCAACCCTTCGACGCGGCTCTATCTTGATCCCAATGCCTATGGTGGCCGCTTGCGGGGGCCATTACAGGGGGAAACCACGATTGGTACGGTGCAAATCGCGCCCGATGGTACCAGTCTGCTGAACGGTCGCCCCTTGACCGGCGGCAATGAGGACCTGATCGAGCGCTGCCGCGCGGCGGGCTACCGCTAATCCTGATTTTTCACGGCGGCTTCGGCGTGGACAAGCCTGTCTGCGCCGCCTAAAGTCGCGCCCGGCCATTCCTATAAGCATTGAGACGTTTCATGCGCCTGTCCCAGTTTTTCCTGCCCACCCTGAAAGAAAACCCCGCCGAAGCGCAGATCGCCTCGCATCGGTTGATGCTGCGCGCCGGGATGATCCGCCAGCAGAGCGCCGGGATTTACACCTGGCTGCCGCTGGGCCTGCGCGTGCTGCGCAAGGTGGAAGCCATTGTGCGGGAAGAGCAGAACCGCGCGGGCGTGATCGAACTGCTGATGCCGACCATTCAATCGGCGGACCTGTGGCGCGAAAGCGGCCGGTATGATGATTACGGTAAGGAAATGCTGCGCATTACCGACCGGCACGAGCGCGAGTTGCTGTACGGGCCCACGAACGAAGAAATGCTGACGGATATCGTCCGCACGTTTGTTAAGTCCTACAAGCAGTTACCGCTTAATCTCTATCATATTCAGTGGAAGTTCCGCGACGAGGTGCGCCCGCGCTTTGGCGTGATGCGGGGCCGCGAGTTTTTGATGAAGGATGCTTATTCCTTCGATCTCGACGAAGCGTCCGCCCGCGTCAGCTATAATAAGCAGTTCTTGGCCTATCTGCGCACCTATGCCCGCCTGGGGCTGAAGGCCATTCCGATGAAGGCCGATACCGGCCCGATCGGCGGCGACCTGTCGCACGAGTTTATCATTCTGGCCGAAACCGGCGAAAGCCAGGTGTTCTGCGATAAGGATTGGCTCGACCTCGACGTGCTGGATAAGGCACCGAAAAGCGCGGAAGAACTGCAATCCTTCGTCGATTGGGCGACCGGTTTCTATGCCGCGACTGAAGAAAAGCACGATCCCAACGCCGTGCCGATCCCGGCGGATCGGCTGCATTCGGCACGCGGTATCGAAGTGGGGCATATCTTCTACTTCGGCGAAAAATATTCAAAACCGATGAATGCCACCATCACCCTGGCCGATGGCTCCACGACCCCCATGCACA
>CAZNVY010000120.1:0-2518 GCA_964576605.1 uncultured Elstera sp.
CTTGGATCGCGGGCCTTGTGATTTAAGGAAGCATGGCCATGAACGCTCCGAACGGAATGCGGACGATGCTGGGCCGCGTGCGCGGCCTTGGCTCGGCGAAAAGCGGGTTCGCCCATTGGTGGGCACAGCGGATGACGGCGCTGGCGCTGGTTCCCCTGCTGCTCTGGTTCGTTATCAGCATTATCAGCCTGACAGGGGCCGATCATGCCGCAGTGAGCGCCTGGGCCGGTCATCCGGTCAGCGGCGGCTTGCTGATCGCCCTACTGATTGCAGTTTTCTATCACGCCCAACTCGGCTTGACCGTGGTGGTGGAAGACTATGTTCATGAGGAAGTAGTGAAAATCATGACCCTGGCCGTCATCCGGGGGCTAACGTTCCTCGGTGGGCTGATCGGCGTCGTGTCCGTGCTGAAGCTGATGGTGGGGAAATAACATGTCCCAAAGCTATAAGATCGTCGATCATACCTACGATGTGGTCGTCGTCGGGGCGGGTGGCGCGGGGTTGCGCGCCACGCTCGGCATGACCGCCGCGGGCCTGAAGACCGCCTGCGTCACCAAGGTTTTCCCCACCCGCTCGCACACAGTGGCGGCGCAGGGCGGGATTGGTGCCTCGCTCGCCAATATGGGCGACGATAATTGGCGCTACCATATGTACGATACCGTCAAAGGGTCTGACTGGCTGGGCGACCAAGACGCGATTGAATACCTCTGCCGCAATGCGGTTCCGGCGGTGTACGAGCTTGAGCATTTCGGCGTGCCCTTCAGCCGCACCGAAGACGGCAAGATCTACCAGCGCCCCTTCGGCGGCCATACGCAGCGCTACGGCGAAGCGATGGCAAAGCGCGCCTGCGCCGCGGCCGACCGCACGGGCCATGCCATCTTGCACACGCTCTATCAGCAGTGCCTGAAGCATAAGGCGGAATTCTTCGTCGAATATTTTGCGCTCGACCTGATTATGGACGATGAGGGTGCTTGCCGCGGCGTTATGGCGCTGTGCATGGAAGATGGGGTGATCCACCGTTTCCGCGCCCATATGGTCGTGCTAGCGACGGGCGGCTATGGCCGCGCTTACTTCTCCTGCACCTCCGCCCATACCTGCACGGGCGACGGCAATGCGATGGTTCTGCGCGCCGGTCTGCCACTACAAGACATGGAATTCGTGCAGTTCCACCCGACCGGCATCTATGGGTCGGGCTGTTTGATTACCGAAGGCGCACGCGGCGAAGGCGGGTATCTGACCAATTCCGCAGGCGAACGCTTTATGGAGCGCTACGCCCCCTCGGCCAAGGATCTCGCCAGCCGCGACGTGGTCAGCCGCGCGATGACGGTCGAAATCAACGAAGGTCGCGGCGTCGGCGCCGGTAAGGACCATATCATGCTCCATCTGGAGCATCTGGCCCCGGAAACCCTGCACGAACGCCTACCGGGCATTTCCGAAACCGCGAAGATTTTTGCGGGCGTCGATGTGACCAAGGAACCGATCCCGGTTCTGCCGACCGTTCATTACAATATGGGCGGTATTCCGACCAACTATATGGCCGAAGTCATCCGACCGTCGGACGCCAACCCGGATGCCGTCGTGCCCGGCCTGATGGCTATCGGCGAAGCCGCCTGCGTGTCGGTCCACGGTGCCAACCGCCTCGGCACCAACTCGCTGATCGACCTCGTGGTGTTCGGTCGGGCCGCCGCCCACCGTGCCGCCGAAGTGGTGAAGCCGGGTGCCCCGCATAAGCCGCTGCCCGCCAATGCGGGCGACAATGCCCTGGCGCGTCTCGACCGGATCCGCAACGCCAAAGGCGGCAGCCCGACAGCCGTGCTGCGGGACCAATTGCAGCGCACGATGCAGAAGCACGCCGCCGTCTTCCGCAACTCGGCACTGTTGGCCGAAGGCGTGGTCAAGGTGAATGAGATCGCCAAGGGTCTTAGCGATCTTGGCATCACCGACCGCTCGCTGATCTGGAACAGCGATCTGATCGAAGCCCTGGAACTCGATAATCTAGTCGGTCAGGCGCAAGCGACGATGGTGTCGGGCGAAGCCCGCAAGGAAAGCCGCGGTGCCCATGCCCACGACGATTTCCCCGACCGCGACGATGTGACCTGGATGAAGCATTCCGTCGCCTGGATCGACGAGAATGCCAATGTCTCGCTCACCTACCGTCCGGTCCATATGTACACTTTGACCGACGAGGCCGAAGTGTTCCCGCCCAAAGCGCGCGTTTACTAAGGGGATCGTCACATGGCCAAATTCTCGCTTCCCGCCCATTCGACGATCACCGAAGGCAAGACCTTCCCGGCACCGGGGGCCAAGCGCGTTAAGCGCTTCCGCCTCTATCGTTGGGATCCTGACAATGGGCAAAATCCGCGTCTCGATACCTATGAGATCGATCTTGATAGCTGCGGGCCAATGGTGCTGGACGCGCTGATTAAGATCAAAAACGAGATCGACCCAACCGTTACCTTCCGCCGCTCCTGCCGCGAAGGCATTTGCGGGTCGTGTGCAATGAATATCGACGGTACCA
>CAZNVY010000120.1:2592-7501 GCA_964576605.1 uncultured Elstera sp.
TATCCGCTGCCGCATATGCCGGTGGTGAAAGATCTCGTGCCCGATCTGTCGGTGCCGTACGCGCAATATGCGTCTATCGAACCCTGGCTGAAGTCCGAAACCCTGCCGCCGCCCGATAAGGAACGGAAACAGTCGGTCGAAGAACGCGCCAAGCTGGATGGTTTGTGGGAATGCATTCTGTGCTTCTGCTGCTCCACCTCCTGCCCCAGCTATTGGTGGAACGGCGACCGTTACCTCGGTCCGGCGATTTTGCTGCAAGCCTATCGCTGGTTGGCCGATAGCCGCGACGAGCATAAGGGCGAACGGCTCGATAACCTCGAAGATCCGTTCCGCCTGTATCGCTGCCACACGATCATGAACTGCACCAAAACGTGTCCGAAGGGGCTGAACCCGGCAAAAGCCATTGGTGAAATCAAAAAAATGATCGTCGCCCGCAACTAAACAACGCTATTGGCAGTATTTTAATTAAGGCCCCGGTTGCCCCGCAACCGGGGCTTTTTCTCGTATCGAAATTAAAGGTTTAGTAAGATTGCTGTGGCTAGCTGGATCAATGAGTAAGTTTCTGAAACTTCTAAAATTCTGCCGCCAGAATGCTGGAATTTTCCGTCGCGGGATTGGGGCCGCGTTGATTGTTTATTTAACTTTTATGAACCCTACCATCGCCGCCGTTCCCCAGCGTTTTTTGATTTTGGAAAGCTATCCTTGGGCCTTTTACGAGGACGATCAGTTGCGCGGGGCCGGGGTTGAATGGCTGGCCTCGGTCGCCGCGCGGGGCAATTTTGCCTTAACGCCGACCGTTACATCCCACGCGCGCGGGGTTGAACTGCTCAAGCGCGGCGAGATCGATTATATGATCGCCCCCGACTCGCCCCGCTATCGCGAATTGGGCGATCCGGCCTTCCCCTTGTTAACCATTCCGATGGTGCTGGTCGCCCGCCCAGGGATTAACCTGGAGCGCACGGAACAGCTGATGGGGTTGCAGTCGCTGGGCATGACAAGCGGCCTGTCCTTCGACGCGCTAAAGCTAGAGCCGCTGCCGCTGCCGCCAACCGAAGATGTTCAACCCGCCAGCGGCCTAAGGCGTATGGCCGCCGGGCGGCTGGATGCGCTTATCATCAGCAGCTTCGGGTTACAGGCCGAAGCTCTTCGCCAGGATATTCCGGTGCAGCGCTGGCCGCAGCGGCCGGTTGGCAGCATCACGCTATCGCTGTTCACCGGCCATAAGACCAGCGAGAATCCGCAGACTAAGCAGGTTCTGCAAGCCGTGCGCGAAGCCCGCGACAGGCGCGCCTATGTGCCCTTTTTGGCGCGCTATTTGACGCCGCCGTCCTAACCCCGTCCCCTTCCTGCGCGCAATGCAGCAATGCGCGACGTCGCAAGGCTTCCCCCGAAGGATCGAGACGGTTAAAAGCAAGTCTCAACTTGCGATTTCCCCTGACCGATGCCGTTTAGTCACCCGATTGATGACGATCCCGATAGTCTCGGTGCGGCCGCGCCGTTGGCGCGCTATCGTGCCGCTGTGCGCGCTGGCCGGGTTCAGGAAGATGCGTTTCAGATCGATGCGCTGAAACGGCTGGAGCAGTTGCAGCACGAACTATCCGGTTATGTGCCGGTGGGGGCCGAGCCGCCACGCTGGCTGGGATGGCTGAAACGGGACCGCCGCCCGGTGCGACCCAAGGGGCTTTACATCCATGGGTCCGTTGGTCGGGGCAAATCAATGGTGATGGATCTTTTCTTTGCCTCCGCCCCGGTCCCCAAAAAGCGGCGCGTGCATTTCCACGCCTTCATGGCCGATATCCATGCCCGGCTGCATATTCTGCGCCGGGAGCATAAAAACGGCGTGACCGACCCGCTGGCCAAAGTTGCCGACGAGGTTGCAGAACAAACTTGGCTACTGTGTTTCGATGAATTCGTGGTGAATGATATCGCCGATGCAATGATCTTGGCGCGGTTGTTTCAGGCGCTGTTTGATCGGGGCGTGGTGATGGTCGCCACCTCTAACTTCCCCCCGGCGCTTTTGTATAAGGACGGGCTGCACCGTGATCGGTTCGAGCCGTTCATCGCCCTTCTGGAACAAACGGTCGAAACCCTAACCTTGGACGGGCCGCGCGACTATCGCCGCCTGCGCCGCCAGGGCGAGCCGGTCTATTTCGCCCCGCTGGGGCCAGAGACCAGCCGGGCGTTGGACGCCGCCTTTACCGATCTAACCGATATGCCGCGCGGCCAGCCGGAGAGTGTGATCGTCCATGGCCGAACGGTCCAGGTGCCGCAAGCGGCGCGTGGCGTCGCCCGGTTCAATTTTGACGATCTCTGCGCCCGGCCTCTCGGCGCGTCCGATTATCTGGCCTTGGCGCAGCGCTACCATACGATCCTGCTGGATCATGTGCCGCTGCTGTCGCCGAATAATCATAACGAGGCCCGACGCTTTATCACCCTGATCGATGCGCTCTACGAAGCCAAGACCAAGCTGATTATGGGCGCGGAAGCCCTGCCCGATGCGCTCTACCCGGAAGGGCGCGGGGCTTTCGAGTTCCAGCGCACCGCAAGCCGCCTGATGGAAATGCAGAGCGAGGAATATCGCCAGCTTCCGGCGGCCGCTGTTGCCTGAAATAAGACCAGCACGCCGTTCCACTCTCTGCTAAATTCCTACCCGCGTAATCGGGATAGGACCCAGGGAGAGACGCATGACGCTGCGGTCGCGGGTAATTCTTTTCGTCACGATCATCACGCTGACGCTGGCCCTGGGCATGACAGCAACCCAGATCTGGCGGCAGCAGATCAGCGAAGATCGGTTCGCCAGCGCCACCATTCGGGGCCAGGATGTGCTGTGGCACAAGATCGTTGAGACGATTCATCTCAACCTCGAAGCCGAAGCCCGCGCGCTAGAAGCCGCTCCGGCGCTGCTCGCGGCTCTCGCCACGGCCAACCCGGCAAGCGTGCGCCAGGCGGTGGAGGGAGCCGCGGCGTTGAAAGCCGTCGATACGCTCGAAATCCTCAGCCCAAAAGGCGAACTTCTGTTCAGCACACAAACCGGCATGAATGCGACCGGCCTGCTGGATCAAGGAATGCAGCAGGCGGCCCTGGCCGGTACCGGGCCGGTGCGGCGGCTACAGCAGGATGCGAGCCGTAAATATGCCGTCACCAGCGCCCTTCCGCTCCGGCAGAATGGGCAGACCCTGGGCCTGCTGGTGGTGGCACGCGACATTAAAGCGGCGCTGACCGAACTAAAGACCAGCCTGGGCGGCGATGTTGCCCTGTTGAACCTGCGTGGGCGACTGCTGGATGCGACCAATCCGGTCCTATGGCAAAGCCTGAAGACGACCCCTCGACTGCGCGAGGCAGCTTTGGAAGAGGCTGTCGCCGGGGGGCGTACCTATCAGTTAACGGCGATGCCGCTGCGCGACGATGTGGGCCGCCCGCTGGCCAGCCTAGTGGGGATTGCTGATATTTCCGCCGCCATCGCCCAACGGGAAACCGTCGATCTGGTGGCTGGGGGCGGAACGCTGGCCTTTTTGCTGCTAACCGTGCTGGTCTTATCGCTGTATCTGGCCCGCTCTTTCAGCCCGCTGCGGAACGCCATCCAGGCGCTGGATGCCCTCAGCCGGGGCGATACCAATGTCGATCTGGAAGCCAGCACCAGCCGGGATGAAATCGGGGCCATGGCCGGGGCGGTGGACCGTTTCCGCGATACGACCATCGTCGCCCAACGCTTGGCCGAGGAACGGGAAATCGCCACACGCCGGCGGGAACGCCGGCACGAGCGCACGGAAACCGGCATCCGGAAATTCAATAAGCGGTTTTTCGCCAGCATCAGCGAATTGACCGAAGCCGCGCAGCAGATGAGTTCTGCTGCCGGAAAACTCTCCACTCTCTCGAACAATGCCTCCGAACAAAGCGTGCAGGTGGCCGGCGCAGCCCATCAGGCGACGGCCAATGTCGGCGTCGTGGCGCAATCGGCGGAAGATCTCTTCCGTTCAATCCGCGAGATTGCCGATAAGGTGGCTCGTTCGACCGAAATCGCCGACCGGGCCATGCGCGAAGCCGTGGAAACCACCGCGAAGGTCGAGGGTCTGTCCGCCAGCGCCAGCCGGATTACCGAAGTGGTGGATATGATTAACGCCATTGCCCGACAAACCCGGATGCTGGCCCTAAACGCCCGCGTTGAAGCCGAACGCGCCGGGGTGGCAGGCCGCAGCTTTGCCGTGGTGGCGCGCGAAGTAAAGCTTCTGGCCGATGAAACCGCCGGAATGACCGAAAAGATCGCCGAGCATATTAGCTCGATCCAAGGGGCAACCGGCGAGACCAACGGCGCGATCACCCGAATTTCCGGCACTATCGAAGCGCTGAATACGATTGCCGCCGATATCGCCACGGCCATTCAGCGCCAGGGGCAGACCACCGGGGAAATCGCCAATAGCGCGACCGAAGCCTCCCAGGGCGTCGGCGAGGTTTCCGAAAAGATCGTTCAGGTCTCCGCCGCCTCGATGCAAACCGATATGGAGGCAATGTCCCTGAACGATGTGGCCGCCGCCGTTATGCGCCAGATCGAAACCATGTCGCACGAAACCCAGAAGTTTTTCAAAACACTGCGGTTAGCCTAACCGGCCACCGCCCTAGCGGGTGGGGACCGGCTTCTCGCCGCGATAATCGTAGAAGCCGCGCCCCGCCTTCCGGCCCAGCCACCCGGCTTCGACATATTTGACCAGCAGCGGGCAGGGGCGGTATTTGGTGTCTGACAGACCGTCGTGCAGCACTTGCATAATAGCAAGGCAGGTATCCAGACCGATGAAATCCGCCAGTTCCAGCGGCCCCATCGGGTGATTGGCCCCCAGCTTCATCGCCGTATCAATGGCCACCACGGAGCCGACGCCTTCGATGAAGTGTTTTGTCTGCGCCAGAAAGAGTTGGT
>CAZNVY010000121.1:0-6044 GCA_964576605.1 uncultured Elstera sp.
TTCGACGCTGATGATCGGGGGCTGATCTGTCGGCTTTATCTTTGCCGCCCGGCTGGCGGCTGCGGGACTTCGAGAGCGTCGCCAGTACGATGGAACTGGCGACGCAAGCGCTTCTAGAGGGCGAGGGCGAGGGGTTGATCCTACGCGCCCGCGAACAAGTCGCGGGCCGGGGGCGGCAGGGGCGCCCTTGGCGTAGCCCGCCCGGTAATCTCTATCTGTCGGTTTTGATCGATCCGGCTCCCCGCTTGGCGGAAACGGCGAACCTATCCTTTGTGGCCGGGCTTGCGGTCTGGCGGGCGGTGTCAGATCTCATCCCCGGCGCGGGCTTGCAGCTGAAATGGCCAAATGATGTGCTGCTCGATGGGGCGAAATTGGCGGGGTTGCTGCTGGAAGTTCCTTATGCGGGACGGCCCGCAGTGCTGGGGCTAGGGCTTAACCTGCGCACGGCCCCAACTGATACGCCCTATCCGGCAACCAGCTTACCGCCGCGTCCGACCGGCCCGGTGGGGCGGGATGAGGCGTTGGAGGTTATCGCTCTGCGCTTGGCCGAAACCTTGCGGCAGTGGCGGCAAGAAGGGTTCGCCGCAATTCGGGCTGATTGGCAGGCCGCCGCCCACCCGATTGGTACGCCGCTTACGGTGCGTCTCGGTCCCGATACCACCGTGTCCGGCCGGTTCGATGGGCTGGGCGCGGACGGGCATCTGCGCCTGCTGACCGCCGATGGGGTGCGCGCCATTCCAGCCGGTGATGTGCTTTTGGCCTAGGAACCAACCCATGCTGCTTGCAATTGATGCGGGAAATACCAATACCGAATTTGCGCTGATCGACGGAACCCAGGTCCGCAATGCTTGGCGCATTGCCACCGATCCGCGCCGGACTGCCGATGAATATGCCGTCTGGCTAACGCAGCTTATGGCGCTGGATGGCCTGGACCGCCGCACGGTCACGGCCAGCATTGTGGCAACGGTGGTGCCGGAGGCGCTGTTCAATCTCACGGGCCTGTGCCGGAAATATTTCAACGGTTTGCCAATGATCGTCGGCGATCCATCGGTCAAGATGACCATCCGCGCGGTCATTGACCGACCGGAGGAAGTGGGGGCCGATCGGCTTGTCACGGCGCTCGCCGCGCGCGATGCCTACGGCTGTCCGCTGATCGTGGTTGATTTTGGAACCGCAACGACCTTTGATGTGGTTGATGCCGACGGTAATTTTGCGGGCGGCGTTATCGCGCCAGGGATTAATCTATCGCTACAGGCGCTTTATATGGCGGCGGCAAAACTGCCGCGCGTTGCCATTCGCCCGACGCCGACGGTTATTGCCCGGAGTACCGTTCCAGCGATGCAATCCGGTGTGTTTTGGGGCTATATCGGTATGATCGAAGGGTTGGTCCAGCGAATGCGGGCCGAACTTGGTCAGCAGGTCCCCGTTGTGGCAACCGGGGGGCTTGCCCCTATGTTTGCCGGCGCGACGGACCATATAACCCATATCGACCGCGATCTTATCATGCGCGGTCTTGTCACTCTCTATCAGCATAATCGTTTGGAACCATGATCGACGGCACCCCCTTACATACCGCCATTGCCGCCCGCGGCGAGCTTCTATTCTTGCCCTTGGGCGGCGCGGGAGAGATTGGGATGAACCTCAATCTCTTCGGCTACAACGGCCAATGGGTGATGGTCGATCTGGGGGTGACCTTTGGTGACGATAGTCAGCCGTCGATTGACGTTATCATGCCCGATCCCGTCTTCATTGCCGAACGGCGCGAGGCGCTGCTGGGCATCGTGCTAACCCATGCGCACGAAGATCATATCGGGGCCGTGCCGCATCTGTGGCGACGGCTCGGCGCACCGCCGATCTATTGCACCCCGTTTACCGCGAGCGTGCTGCGCCGGAAACTGCCCGAATATGGGTTGGCGCGCGAGGTGGTGATCCATGAGGTGCCGCTCTCCGGCAGTTTCGATCTAGGGCCGTTCCGCTTCCAGATGATTACGCTGACGCATTCGATCCCCGAACCGAATGCTTTAGCCATCCACACGCCAGTTGGCACCGTGCTGCATACCGGCGATTGGAAGTTTGATCCGCACCCGTTGGTTGGCCAGGTCACCGATTTTGATGCGCTTAAAACCCTGGGCGACCAGGGGATCCTCGCGCTGATCGGCGATTCGACCAATGTCTTCAAACCCGGCGAGGCTGGGTCGGAAGCGGCGGTGCGCGATAGTTTGACCGACCTGATTGGCCGATTCAAAAATCGGGTGGCGGTTGCCTGCTTTGCGTCGAACGTCGCCCGTCTGGAAAGCGTTGTGGTTGCCGCGGCCGCCCATGGCCGCCGGGTTGCGCTGGTCGGGCGCTCGCTGCACCGCATGGTCGAGAGCGCGCGGGAGAATGGCTATCTGGCCGATCTTCCGCCGTTGGTGTCGGAGGAAGACGTAGGCTATCTGCCGCCGGAAGAGGTGCTGCTACTGTGTACCGGCAGCCAGGGGGAGCAGCGGGCCGCTTTGGCGCGCATCGCCGCTAACGATCATCCGCACGTGGTGCTGGAGGAAGGGGATGCGGTTATCTTCTCCTCCCGCATTATTCCGGGGAACGAGAAATCGATCGGTCGGTTGCACGATAAACTGATCCGCCAGGGCATTGAAGTTGTGACCGAGCAGGATCACTTCATCCATGTCTCCGGCCACCCGGCGCGGGACGAGCTTGCGCGCATGTATGCGCTCACCCGGCCCAAAATCGCGGTGCCGGTGCATGGCGAGATTCGACACTTGCACGAGCACGCTGAACTGGCTCGCGACTGCCAAGTGCCAATTGCCCTGGTGGTGGAAAATGGCGAGGTTTTACGCCTTGCCCCCGGCGAGCCGATGGTGCTGGATAAGGTGCCAACGGGCCGTTTGGCCGTCGATGGGTCGCGTTTGGTGCCGCTCGGCGGAACCGAGCTAAAGCAGCGTCTGCGGCTAACCTATAATGGCCTAGCCGTTGCCACCTTGGTGCTGGACAGGCGCGGTAATCTGCAAACCGATCCCGTCCTGACCTTGCATGGCCTGGTGGATACGGAGCAGGAAGAGGCGCAGATCCTGATCGATAAAGCCTTAGACGCGATTGAAGATGTGGCAGATGCTTTCGCCGCTAGTGGCCGGGGCGGGGAAGATCCGGTCCTGCGCGACGCCGTGAAGGCCGCCGTTCGGCGCATCATCCATAGCGCTATCGGCCTAAAGCCAGTGACGGAAGTGCATCTGATCCGTCTATAACAGCAAACCGGGAGGGGCGGGGAATGATCGGGCGCTTAAACCATGTTGCCATCGTGGTGCCGGATTTGGCGGCGGCCACTGCGCTCTATCGCGACGGTTTGGGGGCCAAGGTCTCTGATCCGGTCGATCTACCGGCGCATGGGGTCACGACGGTCTTCGTGCTGCTGCCCAATACGAAAATCGAGCTGCTGCATCCTTTGGGCGAAGCCTCGCCAATCGCTGCGTTTCTGGCGAAAAATCCGGCGGGCGGAATGCATCACGTCTGTTACGAGGTGCCCGATATTATCGCCGCCCGCGATCATCTGACCGCCCAGGGCGCGCGGGTACTGGGCGATGGCACACCGAAGATCGGTGCCCATGGTTTGCCGGTGCTCTTCCTGCACCCAAAGGATTTTTGCGGTACTCTGGTGGAGTTGGAGGAGGTGACAGCGGCATGACCTGGGTTTCGGGAATCGTCGTTTATGTTATCACTTGGTGGGTGGTGCTGTTTGCCGTCTTGCCCTGGCGCGTTACCCCGGCGCGGCCCACGGGGGCGGGGGAAATGGCAGGGGCACCGGAAAACCCGCATATCGCCTATAAGGCGCTCTGGACCACACTTATTGCGACGGGGGTCTTTATCGGCATTTTTGCTTTGGTCGAAGCCGATCTGATTTCCTTCCAAGATATGGCGGATCGTTTGGGGCGGGAGTAAGCAGGTCCACCCTCATGCGGGGTGAATAGGGTCTGGACGCCCCGGCTTACATCCGTCATGCTTCGGTAACAATCTCTGAAAAGCGAGCACCATCAGGGGCTGGCCATGCTAGGGGAGAGTTTGCAGGCGCATGACCGGGCTGATCCATCTGTCCGATTTCCGGCCAAGCCGTCACCGGGTGACGTTCCATCGGGCCGAACTGCAAGAGATTCTGAATCTATACAGCCGCCGGGTGGCGCGTGGCGAATGGCGCGATTATGCCATCGACATGGGCAATGGCATGGCAGTTTTCTCCATTTTCCGCTCGTCCTTTGAACTGCCTCTCTACAGTATTGTGAAGCGCGTTAGCGCCCGGCAGGCAGATTATGTATTGATGAGCGGGCGGCAGAAGCTGCGCCAAGAACGAACGCTAGGGGCGCTGCTGGCTTATCTCGATGCCCGCGCCCTGGTTCTAGTAAAATAATCCGTTAGCGCCGCGCGCCGGACATTTGCGCCAAAACCCCGCGCAGATAATCGACTTCCTGTTGTAGCCGTTTGATTTGGGCCGAAGCCACCTGAATTTCGTAGGATTGGGTTTCAAGGTCGCGCGATAGGCGTTTGACGATGCTGGGATCAATCGCATCGGCAGCCGCCGCGGCAGGATCTTCGGCAGGCGCTTCTTCCGCGCCAGACTCCGGGGCTGGGGTGGCGGCCGCCGCTTCGGCCGCTTTCAGCTTTGCAGCCTGTTCCTGCAGCTTTTGCGCCGAGGTCAAGAGTTCCTGATGGGTAGCCCGCAGGCGGAGTTTGCGGGTCTCTAGGTCCTTTTCGCTGGTCCTGAGAATCTGTTCGCGCAGGGCCAGATCGCGCTGAAGGCTGGTGCGATATTCCACCTGCTGTTCAATAGCCGCCGCCGCCGCCCGTTCCCGCGTTGCCATATCGCCGCCATTCGGGGTGGTTCCGCCGCCAATCGTCGGCAGCGCCTGCTGGGCAAACGCGGGGGCCGAGAGACCGATCAGAAGCGCCGTGACGGCACCAAGGGGGGAACAGCGGAACATGGTACGTCGATCCTGGCCTAAAATCAGCGGTGCGGCATTATGCAACCAAAGCGAACCCAAGGTCGAGCCTGCGTCCGCCATTGCGATGTCGGATGCGGTCGGCCATGGCCGATGTCACGAGCAGGCCCCGACCGCTGGGTAGGCCGAAGGGATCGTCGACCTCGGCGTGTTCGACTGTTCGGCGGGTTTTCTCAAACCCGTGTCCCTCGTCCATCACTTCAAGCGTCAGCCACCCGGCCGACATGCGGGCGAAGAGGCACACTGAGCGGCTGGAGAAACTATCGTCGTCAAGCCGCATATCCAGATGATCGGCGTAATCGGTATAAGCATCGCTGCTGGCCCTTAGGAACTTACTCGCTTCCAGGTTCCCATGCAGCAGCGCATTGGCCAGCGCCTCGGCCAAGGCAACCTCGATCCGCCAGATCAATTGATCGCCGAACAGCCCGGTATCATTCAGGGCGGCGGCAATGGCGGCGGCGGGTTCGACCCGATAGGCAGTTGCTGTGGAAAGACAGAGGCCGATAAACGTGCCCCGGCGGGCGGCAAGGCGGCAGAAAGCAGCAAGCTGGCCGGGGGCCAAACCGGCCTCGAAACAAAAAGCCGGCAGATTGTGGGTTGCTGCCATGATCCGCTTTTCGCTGATCTTTTCGCCCATGACCCGAATGCGACGCCGACTGCCGCTGCCCAATGCGGTGGGGCTGGCGGGGCGGGCACTCGCGGCGGCCAGCAGGCTGGCCAGCGGTTCCGTCTCGACGCGCCGTTCCCCGAACGCTTCCAGCGACAGGGCTTCCAGCGCTTCGCGCGACAGTCCGTCAGCGACCAGACTTACCGATGCGAATGGGGAGAGGGACACGGAGCCTCCGTCTTCATCCGGCGCTCTGGGCCGCGCGGGCACCAGCCGCTTGCCGCGTAAATGGGTCACACGCCGATCCTATCGACCGCCTATGACTGAATAGTAAATATCTTGTCGAATTTTGCGACTTCAAGCATCCGTCGCACATTTTCTGGCGGGCGCTGCAAGATCACCGCTGCATTGAAAACCTGCGCCTTTTGCTTGGCAATCAGCAACATGCCAAG
>CAZNVY010000121.1:6054-6871 GCA_964576605.1 uncultured Elstera sp.
TTTTTAGAGTCTTCAATTGCAATCATAATCATACCAAGGCCCGCTGAGTCTATAACCTCAACGCCGCTCAAGTCAAACTCATAAGAGCCAACTTTATTCTTCAGTAGCTCATCTAGGAATTCTTTATATTCCCGATGGAATTTGAAGGTCAATCGCCCCGTTATTTTGATCTTGGCGCTATTGTCTTTGATGTCGACTGTATATTGCATCGGGTCCTCGAATGAGCCATCCGGCAGCGGTCAGGTGCCGCCGATACCGTATCCCTGAGCGGCTTTAGCCGACGTTGACCGCCTGCCCAACCGCTTCCCCCTGTTGTGCGCTTTTTCGCCTCGGAAGGCAACCATGCTTCGCAACCGCAGACAATTTAAGGCAAAGAAATCTCTTATATTCCAGCAGATTCTGACTCGTCGATGATTTTATAGCGAGTCAAGAGAGGGGCTTGGGCGATGGCAAAGATCAGTACGATCGGCAAAAAGCCAAAGGTTTTGAACGTAACCCACTGATCGGTCGTCAAGAAACGCCAGGCAAGCTCGTTCACGCCCGCGAGGCAGGCGAAGAAAACCGCCCACCGCCAGGTCAGCAGCGTCCAGCCCCGTTCAGTTAAGGAAAATACCGTCCCGAACGCTACCTGCAAGGGTTGCCGCCCCAGAAGCCGCCCTCCGGCCAAGAGAAGCGCAAACAGCCCATAGATCAGCGTCGGCTTCAGCTTGATAAAAAGCTCGTCGTCAAACCAAAGGGTTAACCCACCAAAAACCGTGACCAGCACCACATTCAGCAGTGGCATGATCGGCATCCGCCGTTCGAGCCGCCACAGCAG
>CAZNVY010000122.1:0-6409 GCA_964576605.1 uncultured Elstera sp.
AGCCCCAGCGATACGCCGGCGAAGGACGGATGATAGAGCGAACCTTGCCCTTCGATTAGGTCCCAATGGGTCGGGGCAGCGTCGGGCGAAATCCATTCCACCGCGCCAGAGATGAAATCGGCAACCACCGCATCGATGGCGACGCCGCGCCCGGAGATGAACACCCCCGTCTGCCCGGTGGCGCGGAAATCGGCATCCAGCCCGCGCGCCCGCATGTCTTTTTCGAGTGCAAGGGCGGTGTATTTTTTGCCAACCGAACAATCGGTGCCAACGGTCAGCAGGCGCAGGCCAGGGCGCTTATGGCCCTTGCCGGTGGCGAAACTTTGATCGGTATGGCGCACGTCGAACAGGCTGCGGCCCGTGCGGGCGGCGGTTTCGGCGATGGCGGGTTTCGATCCCAGGCGCGTGTGCAGCCCGCTCGCCACATCCATCCCAGCGTTCAGGGCGGCCACGATGACATCGGTCCAATGATCGGGCAGCACGCCGCCGGCATTGGCAACGCCGACGATCAGCGTCTTCACGCCCTGGGCCGCCGCGTCGGCGATGCTCATGTCGGGCAGGCGCAGGTCAGCCTTGCAGCCGGGAAGCCGGATCTGGCCGACGCACCATTCCGGGCGCCAATCGACGATCCCCTGCGCGGTCTTGGCCGCCAGTTGATCCGGCACATCACCGAGGAACATGAGATAGGGAGGGGTAATCTGCATGATTTTTCGCCTGTTTTTCCTTTCCCCGCAAAGGGTGCCCACCCCTTGCCGCCCGCCCATGATGGGCGGAAACCCTGGAGCCGCGCGAATGCAAGTTTGACATTGAAAGCCGATGCGGCAGCGCACAAACGCGGTAAAACCCGGCAGCACCGATGCAAAAAATGCATCATGCGCCGATGGGTTGCCGGGCGTCGATGGGGCTGCTACCCCTAACCCTGTGATTTCCTTGCCGTGGAGCAATCCCGATGGCCCTGCTTCCCCCCCGCGCGCTGGACGGGGTGCGCGTGCTCGACCTATCCCGCATTCTGGCGGGGCCGACCGCGACCCAGATGCTGGGCGATTTGGGGGCCGATGTTATCAAGGTGGAACGGCCCGGCAGCGGTGACGATACGCGCGGCTGGGGGCCGCCCTTCGTCAAGACGGCGGCGGGGGAGGACAGCGATCTCTCGGCCTATTTCCTCTGCGCTAACCGCAACAAGCGCTCCATCGCCATTGACCTTGCTACCCCGGCGGGGGCCGATCTGATCAAACGGTTGGCGGCGAAGGCCGATATTATCATCGAAAACTATAAGCCCGGCGATCTCGACCGGCGCGGGCTGGGGTATGAGGCGCTGCGTCAGATCAAGCCCGATCTGATCTGGTGTTCGATTTCCGGGTTCGGCCAGACCGGACCGTATGCCGACCGCATGGGCTATGACTTTCTGGTGCAGGCGATGGGCGGCATCATGAGCGTCACCGGCCAGCCGGACGCCAAGGGCGGGGAGCCGACGAAGGTCGGTGTCGCCATTGCCGATGTCGTCTGCGGTCTCTATGCCGCCATCGGCTTGCTCGCCGCCCTGCGCCACCGCGAGCAGACGGGGGAGGGGCAGGCGATTGACCTATCGCTCTACGACACGCAGCTTTCCTGGCTGATTAATGTGGCGACCAACCATCTTGTCTCGGGGAAGGAGCCGCAACGCCTCGGTAACCGTCACCCGAATATCGCCCCCTATCAGACCGTGCGGGTGGCCGATGGTTTCATCGTCGTCGCGGTCGGCAATGATGACCAGTTTCGCCGTTTCGTGACCGAAATCGGGCTGCCGGAGTTGGCGGAGGACCCGCGCTTTTGCCGCAACCGCGACCGCATTCAGGCCATCGACGCGCTGGAAGCCCTGTTGCGGCCCGCTTTGGCGCAGGATAGTGTCGCGGGCTGGACGGCGCGTCTCACCGCCTGCGGTGTCCCTGCTGGGCCGGTGGCGAGCGTCGGCCAGGCCTTGTCGGACCCACACACGCTGGCGCGCGAGATGGTTGTCAGCGTACCGGGACCGGCGGGGGTGGGGCCGCTGAAGCTGCTCGGCAATCCGCTAAAACTCAGCGCGACGCCGATTACCTACGATCAGCCGCCGCCGCCGCTTGACGCCCATCGGGCCGCCATTCTTGCCGATTGGTTAGCGCTTTCGCCGGAACAACAGGCCGAGATTGCGGCCACCGGGGCCTTTGGAGCGGTAGAATGACGGCCTATGCTTTGGAAGCCCTAAATCTTCACCATGCCTACGGGGTGCGGCCCATCATCCGCGATTTAACCGTGCGGGTAGCGGCGGGGGCGCGGCAGGCGATCATTGGGCCGAACGGCGCGGGGAAGACGACCCTGCTACACCTGCTGACCGGGTTTCAGCGCCCGCAGGCCGGGGTGCTGAAACTGCAGGGCCAGGACGTGACGGCGCTTGCCCCTGAAGCACGGGTGAAGCGCGGGCTGGTGCGGTCGTTTCAGATCAACCAACTCTTTCCAAATCTCTCACCGCGGAACGCCCTGCGCCTCGCCCTTGCGGAGCGGGACGGTGCCGGGCGCGGGCTTTGGAAACCGCTGGCGGGGGAGGCGGCGCGCGATGCGGAGGCGGAGGCGCTGCTGACCGAAACCGGCCTTCACACGGTCGCCGACCGGGAAACGCGCCACCTGCCCTATGGTCAGCAGCGGCTGTTGGAAATCGCTCTGGCGCTGGCCCTAAAGCCGCAGGTGCTGCTGCTCGACGAGCCTGCGGCCGGGGTGCCGCGCGATGAGAGCGCCGCCTTGATCGACCGGCTGCTCGCCCTGCCACCGAGTGTGACGGTGCTGCTGATCGATCATGATATGGACCTTGTGTTTCGCTTCGCCGAGCGGATTTCTGTTCTGGTCGCAGGGACGCTGTTAACCGAAGGCCCCCCGGCCCAAATTGCTAAGGACGCACGGGTGCGCGCCGTTTATCTGGGAGAGGAAACCCATGTCTAAGCCGCGCGTGCATTGTTTGGGGGAAGCTATGCTGGAACTCAGCGCCCCGCGTCTCGGCGCGGCAACGCTCAGTTTCGGCGGCGATACGCTGAATACGGCGGTCTATCTCGCCCGCCTCGGCCTGCCCACCGGCTATGCCAGCGCGATGGGCGACGATCCCTATAGTGCCGAAGTGCTGGCGGCCTGGGAAAGCGAGGGGGTCGGCACGGCGGCCGTGGCGCGATTGCCGGGGGCGCTGCCCGGCCTCTATGCCATCCGCACCGATGCGCGCGGCGAGCGCAGCTTTGCCTATTGGCGCGATAATTCCGCCGCCCGTCAAATCTGGCAGCACCCGCAGCGGGCCGATTGGCTGGCGCGCGTGCTGGACTGCGATTGGCTGCATCTTTCCGGCATCACCCTGGCGATTGCGGGGGACGAGGGGCGGGCGGCCCTGCTCGCGGCGCTGCCGGCGGCCAAGGCGCGCGGCCTGCGCCTGTCGTTCGACAGCAATTACCGCCCGCGCCTCTGGCCGGACGTGCCGACGACCCGCGCCGCCTATGAGGCGATTTTGCGTCTTGCCGATCTCAGCCTGCCCGGCTTTGAGGACGAAGAGCCTTTGTTCGGGGCGGAGGATGCGGCGGCGCTGATCGCCCGCCATCGCGCCTATGGCGTTGCCGAGGTGGTGTTGAAAGCGGGCGGCCCGCGCGCCTGGGTGGCGGCCGACGGCGCGGCGCCCGTCCTGATCGAAGGGGCCGCCGTAACGCCGGTCGATACCACGGCGGCGGGCGATAGTTTTGCGGCGGGCTATCTCGCCGCCCGACTGACCGGCGCTATGCCGACAGAGGCCGCCTTGGCCGGGCATCGGCTGGCCAGCGTCGTTATTCAACATCCGGGGGCGATTATCCCAGTGGGGGCCATGCCGAAGCGGTAACCGCTGGGCAGGGAGAATGTCCCTGCCCAGATCGGCCCTTACAGTGCGGCGTCGCGGTTCTTGCTGCGCAGCAGCCGGATCAGATGCGGCCCGATCAGGGCGATCACCGCCAAGCCCAGGAAGGTGGCAGAGATCGGGTGGGTGAAGAAGATCGACGGATCCCCTTGCGAGGTAATCATCGCCCGCCGGAACTCCTGCTCCGCCATCGGCCCCAGAATCATCCCGATGATAACCGGCGAGGTCGGGAAGTCGAACAACCGCATCAGAAAACCGATGAGGCCGATTCCGAGCAGCAACACCAGATCGATGAACGACTGGCTGATGCCATAGGTGCCGATGATCGCGAAAATCAAAATCCCGGCAAAAAGATAGGGTTTCGGGATATGCAGCACCCGCACCCAGAGGCCAACCAGCGGCAGGTTCAAGACCAGCAGCATAATATTGGCGATATACAGGCTGGCGATCAGCCCCCAGACCAGATCGGGCTGCGAGGTCAGCAACTGCGGACCGGGGTTGATGCCATAGCCTTGGAAGGCCGATAGCATGATCGCGGCGGTCGCCCCGGTAGGCAGACCGAGAGTGAGCATCGGCACCAGCACCCCAGCGGCGGCGGCATTATTCGCAGCTTCCGGTCCGGCAACGCCTTCGATCGCGCCGTGGCCGAATTCTTCGGGTTTTTTCGACAGGCGCTTTTCCAGAAAATACGACAGAAGCGTCGGTAGTTCCGATCCGCCCGCCGGCAGCGCACCGAGCGGGAAACCTAGGAAGGTACCGCGCAGCCAGGGCTTCCAGGAGCGGGACCAATCTTCCCGGCTCATCCAGATCGATCCTTTGACGGCCAGAATCTCGTCCTTATTCGATCCATGACGGGCGGCGAGATACAGGGTTTCCCCCACGGCGAATAGGCCAACCGTGACCAGGATTACATTCACCCCATCCAGCAACTCTGGCAGTCCGAAGGTGAAGCGCGGTTGTCCCGACTGAAGATCGATCCCGATCATACCAAGCGCTAGACCGAAGAACAGGCTGGTGAAGCCGCGCGTGACCGAACTGCCTAAGACGGCGGTGACGGTCACAAAGGCTAACACCATTAGCGAGAAATATTCCGCTGGCCCCAACATCAACGCGGCCTTGGTCACCACCGGCGCAAGGAAGGTTAGGCCCAGCACCCCAATCGTACCGGCGATGAAGGACCCAATAGCCGCCGTAGCCAGCGCCTGGGCACCGCGCCCCTTGCGGGCCATCTTGTGGCCTTCCAGCGCCGTGACGATGGTGGCGCTTTCCCCCGGCGTGTTAATCAGAATCGAGGTGGTGGAACCGCCGAACATCGCGCCGAAGTAAATTCCGGCAAAAAGAATAAAGGCGCTGGTCGCATCCACCTGAAAGGTAATCGGCAGCAGAATGGCAATGGTAAGGGCGGGGCCGATGCCGGGCAGCACCCCAACCGCCGTGCCGAGAGTAACGCCGAGCGCACACCACACGAGGTGCATCGGCGTCAGCGCAACGGAAAACCCGTGCGCGAGACTGGCGAGCGCATCCATCAGATCAAACTTTCAATAAAGCCCTCGCCCATCCGCAGGCCGAGCAGGCGGGCGAAACCGAAATAGGCCAATAGCACCAACACAAAGCCGATCACTGCCGATCGTAGCCACGACCGCGCACCGAAACTGCGCGCCGCCCCCATGAATACCAGCGTGGCGGTTAGGATGAAGCCGATCCAGGTAATCAAGATCGTCCCCAGGGTAAACGCCCCCGTAATCCAGGCAAAGGCGGGCAGGTTGAGCGGCGGTTCGTTGGAATCGGTTGCCTCGCAGCTCCAACCGGGGCCGCGCGCATCGATCAGTAGTTTCAGGCCCAAAATCAAGAGGCCGCTACCGATGATATAGGGAAAAACTTTAGGGCCGACCTTGGCATAGAGCGGCGAGGTGGGAATGACGGCGGTGGCAAAAAGCACCACCGCCGCCATGACGAGAACCCCCAACGCCACCAGTGCCGGACCGACCGCAAACCCGAAGCGGGAGGGGTTGCGCATCATCGTTCCTTTACGCGAGGCCGATTTTCTTCAGCGTGTCGGTAACGCGGGTGGTTTCCGCTTTGATGAACCCGTCGAACGCATCGCCGGCCAGGAAAATATCGGTCCAGTCGCGCTTTTTCAGCTCGTCCTGCCAACCCTGCGATTTATTCATCGCGGTTACCAGGTCGATCAGTGCCTTTTTCTGGTCGGCGGAAATGCCCGGCGGCGCAAAGACCCCGCGCCAATTGAAGAATTCTACATCTACACCTTGTTCCTTGAAGGTCGGGACGTCGAGACCGGCAATGCGCTTGTCCGAAGAAATCCCCAGGGCGCGCAGATTGCCTGCCTTGATCTGTTCGACGAATTCGCCCAGGCCAGAGATGCCGCAGGTTACCTGATTGCCCAGCAGCGCGGCTTGGGCAGGGCCGCCGCCGGCATAGGCGACGTAGGAGATCTTGGTCGGATCGGCCCCAACCGCCTGGGCCACCAGAGCGGCGATGATATGGTCGGTGCCGCCCGCCGACCCGCCCGCCCAG
>CAZNVY010000122.1:6432-6709 GCA_964576605.1 uncultured Elstera sp.
ACATCGGCCTTCAGGGCCGCGGCGAGATCCTGGAGCGTCTTCAGCGGCGAATCTTTCGGCACAACGATCACTTCAGCCTCGCCGGTCAGCCGGGCGATGGCAGTTACGCTGGTCAGATCGAAGGGGGTTTTATTGGCGATGATCGCCCCCATCATGACAAGGCCAGAGACCATCAGCCCGTCGCCCTGGCCCTTCCATTGATTGATGAACTGGGGCAGCCCGACCGTACCGCCGGCCCCGCCAACATTGGTAACCTGGGTAGAGCCGACCAGATTGG
>CAZNVY010000123.1:0-6443 GCA_964576605.1 uncultured Elstera sp.
GGACCCAGGGTGACCTTCACGGCATCGGCGAGAATATCGACACCGCGCAGCATCTTGGTGCGGGCATCGGTCGAAAACTTAACTTCTTTAGCAGCCATTGTTCAGCCCTCTTTTTGTCGGTTACACAAGCCTGGAGTGAGAAGGTTAAGCAGCCTTCGCAGCGGCGCTGGCCGTAAGGACGCCGAGAATGTCGGATTCCTTCATAATCAGCAGTTCTTCGCCATCCAGCTTCACTTCCGTGCCCGACCATTTGCCGAACAGAATGCGGTCGCCAACCTTAACGTCCAGCGCGACCAGTTCGCCCTTTTCGTTGCGCGTGCCCGAACCAACGGCCACGATTTCACCCTGCTGCGGCTTTTCCTTCGCGGTATCGGGGATGATAATCCCACCGGCGGTCTTGGCTTCCTGCTCGATACGGCGCACCAGAACGCGATCATGCAAGGGACGGAACGACATCGGATTTCCTCCATAAAGGGACGGATTTAGACCGGCGGTGAGCCTCTGTTAGCACTCACCCCCAGTGAGTGCCACGACAGATAGGCCGATCCGCGTCGGGTTTCAAGAGGGTTGATTGCAGACCGAAAAATTCTGCTCCTTAGGCCCGCTCTAGGACCGAAATAATATGATGGCGCAAGCGTAACGCCGGACGGGACAGATCGGGCGCGACAGCACGGGCACCCCGGTTCTGCCGCCGCTCAGGGGCAGTGACGCCCAGCATCGGCAGCACTCACCGCAGCCGGTTGCTAACATATTGGTAAGACGCAGTTTTTTAATGATTCAGTGACGAATTCATGTCAGGCTTTGGAGTAAGGAGTCCGTTAGGGTTCTTGACCGGACTCCGATCCCAGAACGGGGGTGTCCCATGTCCGACCTTCGCCTGCAACTGCGCGACTACCGTCTGACCACGGCGGAAATCCTGTATCACATGCCCGATCATCCGGGCCTGCTGCAGACCTTCCTGTGGCAGCGCCTGGACCTCGCGCCGAGCTTCCCTGAACTGCGCAAATTTCTGGATTTCTGGAGCCGTTCCCTCGACGGCAAGCTCCATTCGGTCCGGGTTGCCGCGGTCGATGGGCTGAGTGCGGGGGCCTGGCGGCCCGTTCAGGCCGAATTTCAGCTGCATTAACCGCACGTCCCCCGTAATCGCACGTCCCCGTCCGATCACGCCAACCGGCGCTGCGGTAACAAGCGCGTCGATCGGCGCATTGATCGGCACGGGGGTCTGGCCCCGCCCTTCGGCTTGGCATAAGCTGCCCAAGATGCGGGCATAGACCAAGCCGGAGGGAAAATGCTTAAGGAATTCCGCGAATTCGCCCTAAGGGGCAATGTGGTCGATCTGGCCGTGGGGGTTATCATCGGGGCGGCTTTCGGCAAAATCGTCGCTTCGATGGTTGAAGATATTCTAATGCCGATTATCGGCTGGATCGCTGGGGGCCTTGATTTTTCCAATTACTTCCTGCCCCTGGTATCGGGGGTTAGCGCAACCGCCTATGCCGAGGCAAAAGCGCAGGGGGCGGTAATTGGCTATGGCCAGTTCCTAACCATCTCGATCAATTTTCTGATCGTTGCTTGGGTTTTATTCATGGTTATCAAGGCGGTGAATAAGCTGCGCCGCCAGGCGGAACCGCCGCCCGCCCCGGCGATAACCCCGGAAGATGTGCTGCTGCTGCGCGAAATCCGCGATCTTCTTGCCAAGACCAAATCGTAACCCCGTGTCCGGCTTCCCCGACGAAACGCGCCATGCGCTGGCCGGCATCACCGCCCTGCTCCTCGGCACCGAGTTGACGGTCGAGCAGCGACACTATGCCAAGGCTCTGCTGCGCTTGCTCGACGCGGCAGAACCGCCTGCTCCAGCGCCAGACGCAGGGGGCGACGCCCTATTGGACCCGGCGGTTCTCGCGGAATTATATCGCTACCTCCCCCCAACGGGGTGCACAGCCATTATCAATCAGTTCCGCGCCAGCGCCGATCAGCTGTTGACGCAGATCGAGCAGGCCTGCCAGGACCAAGATTGGACACGCCTCACCCACGCGGCCCATTCGTTGATTGGGACCGCTGGGGCGGTTGGCATGGCCGTTCTGGCGGCAGAGGCGCGGGGAATCGTCGTCGATCTTCGGGCTGGACACCCCAGCAACGCCGCTGCGCGGGTTCCTGAGTTGCGCCCCCTCTACCTCCGTGGTGCGACTGCCCTAGACCAGTTGATCGCGACATTGGCCCAAAAATCCCCCTAATCCTGCCGCAATCAACTTGCGGGAGGCCTAAGCTTATTTTAGATTGTAGAAATATGAAGCAGGTTCATCCCCGCCGTAGAAGGCGGCTTGGGGAGGGGGAGAAGCCCATGGGATCGATCTCACCAACCGCCGGTTTCGGCGCTATCACCGCTCCCTCCGCGCGTCCGGCCCCTACCGCGCCGCGCCGGACAGAAAGCCTCGCCTATATTCTGGATTTCTCGCCGCTGGCCTATAGCAGCCCCTCGCCCTATGATCGCAGCGATGGCGGGATCGTTCAACTTGGCCCCCGACCAGAGCTTTTGGCGGAACTCGATACTGCCCGCCGCGCCCAACAGCAAGCGCTGGAGGATGAGGTGCAGGCCAAAGAGGATGAGCGTAGCGGCAAGACCATCAAGCCCTTCACCCTCAAGGAATTTCTTGAGAAGATCGACGAAAAATTCGACCTTTATTCCGCCAAACGGCTCGAAGCCCGGAATCCCCTGGCCTTAACCAACGAGCAGCGGGCACTCCTGCGCGAAGACCGGCTTGGTCCTCTGTGGAAAAACCGTTTTCGCTGGCGGTTTTAGCCCGCTTCTTAGGTATATTCTCCGGTCAACGTGCGGCGGGCGGGTCTGCCCAGTCGCCCATGGCTTGTTTTTTTCCAACAAAAGAAGTTATGTTATAACATATTTGATTGTTGGAGCCGTCATGTCCCCTTTTCGCCTTCTGTTGGCCGCCGCCGGTTTTTGGACCTTCGCAGGCACCGCTGCCGCCGAACCGCTGCCGGTTGTGGCCAGTTTTTCGATTTTAGGCGATATCGTTGGCCAGATTGCTGGGCCGGATGCCGCCGTGAAGACCCTGGTTGGCCCCGACGGCGATGCCCATGTCTATCAACCGACCCCTAGCGATGCGAAAGCGGTCGCTGCGGCCCGATTGATTTTCGTGAATGGTCTGGGGTTTGAGGGGTGGATGAACCGCCTGGCGAAAAGCAGCGGAACCAAAGGCCAAATGATTACCGTTACCAAGGGGATCGTGCCGCGTACCCCCAACGCCGCTGGTGCGGGTCATCAGCATTCGCACAGCCATGGCAATGTCGACCCCCATGTTTGGCAGGATGTCGGGAATGTCCGCCGGATGGTCACCACCATCGCCGCGGCCCTGGCCGATGCCGACCCCACCCATGCCGAGGGGTATCAGCGGCGCGCTGCGGCCTATGATGCCGCCTTGCAAGCGCTGGATACCGAGATCAAGGCGATGCTAGGCGCGTTGACGGCTGGGCAGCGGCGGGTCATCACCTCCCACGATGCATTCGGCTATTATGGGCTGGCCTATGGTGTGATTTTCCGGGCACCGCAGGGCATGAATACCGAGAGTGAAGCCTCGGCCAAAGACGTGGCCAAGCTCATCACACAAATGCGGAAAGAGAAGACTAAGGCGGTCTTCGTGGAGAATATCGCTGACCCGCGCCTAACTCAGCAACTGGCCGTCGAGGCGGGGGCTGCGATTGGCGGCGCGCTTTATTCCGATGCGCTCTCACCCCCCGGTGGCCCGGCAGCGACCTATCTCGATCTCATGCGCACCAATACCAAGGCCCTAGCCGCGGCCATGGCGCAGAATGCGCCAAACTAAAAAAACGCAGAATGCGCCAAACTAAAAAAATGCAGAATGCGCCTAAACCGAGGCTCCGACACACGGTAGACGCCGGGCCGGTGACAGGAACGCAGGCGCGGCCTATATAGGGTCCATGCACTCGCTTCTTTGCCTTGGCCTTGCCGCCCTCCTGTCGGTCGCTCCTTTGGGGATCGCGGCGGCCCATCCCCACGTCTGGATGGGTCTGGAGATTGAGATGATGACCGAGCAGGGGGCACTCGCGGCGCTCGATGTTAGTTGGACGTGGGATGAAATTTATTCCGACCCCTTCCGCAAGACCTATGACAAAAACCGCAATGGCCGGTTCGAGCCAGCGGAGGCCGCGGCCCTACAACAAGCAGAAATAACCTCGCTTGCCGCCTTTTCCGATTTCGTCTTCGTTCATGCGGCGGGGGCGCGCGTGCCGATGTCGCCGCCGCAGGATTTGCGGATTGATCTGGTCGGCGATCAGATGCGCTTTCGCTTTCGCACCCGTCTGACCAAGCCGGTTCCCCTCACTGGACTAACGGCACCGGGCGGGTTGACGGTCGGCAGCTATGACCCGGAGTATTATATCGAAAGCCTGCTGCCAGAGGATCGGCCCGGTATCCGCTTTGCCGTACCGCTACCGGCCTGCGCGGTCACGATTATCGAGGATCGGAAGCATCCTATTTACTTCGGCATGGTCTATCCGCAGGTAGGAGCGGTGGCATGTGCCGAGTGATTGCCCTGCTGGGCTTCGCGCTATTGCTACTGTTTCCCGCCATCAGTGCGACGGCTCAGATCGGACCAATGCGTGGCCCGGCCAGCAGCAGCGCCGCTACCGCACCAGCCGCCGCCCCAGATGAACAGTTTGCGCCGCTGCGCTGGCTCGCCCAGCAACAGCGGGACGCGGCGCGCGGCTTCCGACAATTATTGGTCGAATTACGGGCGGAGGGCCATTGGCACACTCTGGCCGCCGCTGTGGGGCTGGCCTTCCTTTATGGGGTTTTCCATGCCGCCGGGCCAGGGCATGGCAAAATGATCGTCATTTCCTACTTTCTGGCCGAACGCGCCCGGCTGCGCGATGGGCTGTGGATGGGGATTCGGATAGCCCTAACCCATGTAGCGGCGGCGTTGGTCATTGTGCTCATGCTGTTTTTGCTGTTTGACGGGCGGCCAGGGCCGGATTTTGAAAGCGCGCGGGAAGTTCGGCTGCTGGCTTATGCCGGGATGACCGCGCTCGGCCTTTGGTTTCTATTGGAAGCGGCGGAGCGGCTGCGTCGCGGCCAGGCGTTGGCCGATTGCGGGCATAATCACGCCGCTCCCCACCCCGCGCCCACTGACAGAGCGGGGATCGAAACAGCGCAGCCCCCATCACCGCCCACCGGGGCCGCACGCTGGCGAGCGCGTTTGACCGGAATTTTGGCCGGGGCCGTGCCCTGCACCGGCGCAATCATCGTGCTGATCTTTTGCGCGAGCAATGGTCTTTGGCTGGCTGGACTGCTGATGGTGACGGCGATCGCTGGGGGCATGGCGCTGACCATGACCGGTCTTGGGCTGTTAACCCTGATCGCCCGCGACCGGATCAGCCGCTGGGCAGACCACCACCCACCCCAGGGATTTAGTCGATTTTTCATAGGATTGGCCGGACCGGCGTTTGTCACGCTCGGTGGGGTTTTCCTGCTGGCGATGACGCTATAAACTGACTGATTAGTCAGTCTTTATGTTTTTTCGGTTCTCCTGACAATCTGCCTTGCTGCTGGGCGCAACTTCCCGTAAGCTGACTTCTGGGATGGCGTATCGTGTGGGAAGTGACGGTTAGCGGTCGTTTGTAACGGGCGGGACAGTGTACTTTTCACCGGCGCCGCATTCGGCAGGTTTTGAGCTGGATGCGCGCAGGAAGAAGGTGGGAAGCGAGACCGGGTTTACCGGACCCTCGGACCCGATGAGCGTTCTTCGGGGCGGCTGGAAACCCAGGAATTGGGTGCAAGCCAACAGTGCGTAGCAGACAAGCTCAAATTCGGTTGGAGCGACATTTGTGCGTCAGGCAGGGGACGCACGAACTATCTCATGTTCGCCCGGCCAAAGTTGACTAGTCCGCCGGGATGGCGGTTGTACGGAGTTTGTCGGTTCATGATGCGCAAAGGGTCTTTTTCTTCCTCGTCTGCTCCCCGTCCGCCGATGGCGACGGAACGTCTGAGCGGCGCGGTCACGTGGTTCTCGGCCACTAAAGGGTTCGGCTTTATTAAGCCGACCGATGGTTCGGAAGACGTGTTCGTTCACGTGTCGGTGGTTCAGCGCGCCGGTCTGGAGCAGCTCAAGGAAGGGGCAACGGTTTCCTGTGAAGTCGCCCCCGGCAAAAAGGGCCGCCAGGTGACGCGCATGTTGGAAGTCGATGACTCCACGGCCGTTGAAAATCCGCAGGGCGAACCGCCCCGCAGCCCGCGCCCGCCGCGTGGCGGCTTCGGCGGTGACAGCTATGGTGATCGCGGCGGCTTCGGCGGCGGCGGGTATGACCGTGGGGATCGCGGCGGTTTTGGCGGTGGCTTCGGCGGTGGTTTTGATCGCGGTGGGGATCGTGGCGGCGTGCCTGCTGGCGCTGGCCCGCGCGGTGGGGGAGAC
>CAZNVY010000124.1:0-6259 GCA_964576605.1 uncultured Elstera sp.
TGAGCTACGGGTGCATTTCGGTGGGAACCGATCTGTGCGGCGGACCTTAGCGAAGGGGGCGGCGCGGCGCAACCCCCTTCGCATTGGCTAGGCCGTTAAAAGGCGACGCGCAGGCGTCCCAGAACGCGGTTGTCCTTACCGTCGCCGCCAAAGCTGGTATCGCCATCGACGCTAACCGTGTAGCGGTCGCCAAGCCCGGCGGCGATCCCGGCGGAGAGGCGCAGGGTGGTCGGATCACCGCCATCGGTGCGGATCGACTGGGTTACGCCCGGTTGGCTAACAATCCGGCTGGTGATGGTCCGCGTGCCTTCGTTCAGATTATGCTCTACCACTGCCGCAGCGCGCGGTACGATGGTGGCGCTATCGGTCTTGAAGGTGTAGCTGGCCTGCACCCCAGCGCGGGCGATAAGGGCGGTGAAGCGCTGCTTATCCACCTGGCGGGCGACCCCAGCGAACCCTTGTTCGGTGTAGCCATCAAGGCTGACTACACTATAGCGCAGCCCGGCCAGCGGCCCGAAAGCGAGGTTGCCACTCTGGAACAGATAGCCGGCCTCTAGCCCGCTGGTCAGCGTCTGGCCATCGGTTTTGCCGCTGACGCTAGGGGCACCGACGAAGCCAGTATTGCGACTAATCTTATCGAAATCATTCAGCCCGGCGGTTAGGCTGGCATCGATATACCAAGCCCGATCGAAGAGCGAGGCATAGAGCGCACCTCGGAAACTATCTTGCTCCACTTTGCCGAGGCCGCCGCTGAGTTTGCCTTCGCTCATGCCGTAACCGAGGGCCGCCCCGACCAGCAGCATTCGGCCCAGCCGGTAATCTGCCCCCAGGGTTACGCTGGTATCGGTGTAATCCAGCGCCGCTTCGGTGTTGGAACTATCCCGGTCGCCCCAGCCATAATTGGCGGCAACAAAGACCGAGAAGGGTTTGTCGGTATCGCCGCTCTGGCTAGTCCCTGGGAGGGCCGAGCCAGCCAGGCTAACGCCGCCAGCCCCGCCGCGCCGGGCGAATTGCCGGGCCGAAATATCGCTATCGAAGCCGCGCGCACTGGCTTCCGCCAAGCGTCCGGGGGCCGATTGTACCGCCGTGCCGGTCAGATTAGCCGCGACATAGGTCGCGTAAATCTGATGCACCGCGGCCGTTGGATGCACCCCATCCCAGAAGAGATATTGCGCCTGGGTGGCCGATGATCCGCCAACGCAGGCGGCGGTTTGCACGCATTGGGCGGTCGTATTCGTCAGCCCATATTTAGCCGGATTGGTCTGTAGGTCGGTGAAAAGCGCTGCTGTATCAATGAGATAGACATTTGCGCCCACCCCGCGCCCAACCGCGCCCATCGTGCTGGCGAGGTTGCTATTATGGGTGGTGGTAATCAGATTGGCCGTCGCCGTTGCCGTGGCCCCGCTGGCCGAGACGCCAGGGGTTGCACCGAGCAGGGGTAGGTTCGGGACGATGATCTCCCGCGCCCCGGCGCGGGCCAGCGCCTGCACCTGCCCGGCCAGATTGCCGATGGTCGTCGTGATCTGGCTGCCGATCGTCGCCTGGGCCTGGGTCTGCGATTGGGTGGCAACGGTCGCCAGCGTCGCAAAATAATCATTGGCCCCGCCCCAGACCACAACCAGATCGCGGGGGCCGAACGCCCGCCCGCTGCCGAGGAAATTATTGACCTGCGACTGCATTCCGACGTTCGGGATCCCGGAATTATGGGCCGTGCTGGTCAGCGCGCCGCCCACGGCATAATTGGTGCTGGGCGTGTAGGTGAAGCCCAGCAGGCCAGGCAGCCGTTCGGCATAGGTGGCCCCATTGGAAAAGCGGCCCTGGAAATAGGGCGCGGGCGGCTGGCCGGTCAGCCGGAACAGATTGCCGTTATCGCTAAGGCTATCGCCGAAAACATACAGGCCGGTGAATGATTGGCCGAAGGCCGGCGCGGTCAAAGCCGTCGCCGCGACCAGGGTTGCCCCGATCCAGGTGCGCATGATGGTTCCCTCCACTGTGCCGCTTTTTCTAACGGCTTTCCGTGAAGGGAGGATGACGCCGGGATGACGTTAACGCAAGCTAGTTTTCTGATGCGTCAAGGCGTGGTGCCATAACCGGGAATGCGCCGGTCGCTCCGCTCTAGCCCCGACGGCAGCGGTGCCGTCGGATCGAAAACCCAAGCGGCAATATCGGCGATCACCGTTGGCGCTTGCAGGTCGCGGGTCAAAAGGTGCCAACCGTCGGGGTAATAGGCAAAGCGCCAGGGCGCACCCTGATGAAACCGGGCGTAACGGGCCAGCAATTGGGCGGTAGGCGGCTTAGGGATGATTTCATCCTTGGCCCCATAGAGCATGAGGGTCGGCAGCGCATCGGTGCCCCCGCGCGCCAGGGCGGCGTCCATCAACTCGACCAAGCCATAGATCGTATCGGTTCGGGTTCCCTTCAGCACCAGCGGATCGCGGCCTAGGGCATCCAGCATCGGTTCATTGTCCGAGGGGCGAATCCCCAACCCGTGGCCAGAAGGGCGCAACCCCGGAAACAGCGCGGCGGTCAGATCAAGGGCGAAGCTGGGAAACCATCCCAGCGCCCGGCGACCAAGCACCGCTGGGGCCGATAGAATAACCCCCCGCACGCCTGGTAATTGGTCACGGCTGGCGGCCAGCATCGCCACTGCCCCGCCCATGCTTTCCCCCAGAACATAAAGCGGGATACCGGGATAGCGTTGGGTTACTAGGCGGACCAGAGTTTCAAGATCATTGACCAACCCATCTTCGCCCACCCACAGGCCAACCAGGGGCGCTTGCCCGAAGCCGCGTTGATCGTAGGCCAGGGTTTCGATCCCCAGGCGCGCCCAATCTTCGGCGGCATCGGCAATGAAGGTGCCGTAATCATTCATGCCATGCAGGGCGATGATGACCGCTTTGCAGGCTCCATGGGCGCGGGTTAGCCGTACCGGCAGGGTGCCCCCGTCGGGCATCCGCGCGGCATGATCGGACAGCAGCGGGTCAACGATCGCCGGGCCAAGCTTCAGCGGTTGCGGCGGCGTGCAGCCGGGGAGGGCAAGGCTGAGACTACCGAACATGAGTAAGTTCCTGACAACAGCGCGCATGGGTCATGCCGCCCGCTCCCCCGCCGGGGCAGAGCGGGTCAACTGCAAAAACACATCCTCTAGATCGGCCTCGGCAGTGCGTAGATCGGCGATGGTCAAGCCGGCCTCGGCCACAGCGGCTAGGACGCGTGGGATCATCCCATCCAGACGGCGATGTCGCAGCAGCAACCGATCCGATCCAACCGATTGCAGCCCCAGGGCAAGCAGCGCTGCGGGCAGCGGCACGGGCAGGGGGGCGGCCAGGGTAAGGTGCAGCTCCTTCCCATCAAGCCGGGCCAGCAAGGCTTCCTTGGTTTCATGCGCGCGCAGCGTGCCATCGGCAATAATGGCGATACGGTCGCAGAGTTCTTCGGCCTCTTCTAGGTAATGGGTAGTCAGCAGCACAGTAACGCCCTGACGGTTCAGATCGCGGACATTGGCCCATAGCTGCTGCCGCAGTTCGATATCGACCCCGGCGGTCGGCTCGTCCAGCACCAGAATCGGCGGGGCATGGACCATGGCTTTTGCCACCATCAAGCGTCGCCGCATCCCGCCCGAAAGGGTGCGGGCATAGGAATTGGCTTTTTCGGTCAATCCCATCGCGGCCAGCAACGCATCGGTTCGGCGCTGGGCTTTCGGCACGCCGTACAGCCCGGCTTGCAGGTCCAGTAAAGCGCGCGGGGTGAAGAAAGCATCGATATTCAATTCCTGCGGCACAATGCCGATGGAGGCGCGGGCGCGGCGCGGGTCGGCATCAATATCGGTGCCCCAAATGCGCATCTGCCCAGCGGTTTTCAGCACCAGCCCGGCCATAATGTTAATCAGCGTCGATTTGCCTGCCCCATTGGGGCCGAGCAGGGCGAACAGCGCCCCTTGCGGAATATCAAGATCAATGCCTTTCAGCGCCTGTTTGGCCGGGCCTTTCCCGCGCCGCTGATAGGTTTTTTCCAACCCTCGGATCGAAATTGCCGCCTCAGTCATCAAAGCTATCCGGTAATCGAGTATCGCTTGCGGCACCGACGCGCCGAAAATCACAGCTCTAGAGTGCGGCGTTGCGCTCTCCCTGGCAAGCGCTTTGCCGCGCGAAAATATCTCTGCTTCCCACCCGCGTAAAAAATCAATATCAATAGAGTGATTTTCGGAAGCCGAAAGGGTATTTTGTGTATTTCAATTTTATTACAGAAATTAATTATGAAGAAATTCAAGGAAAATTCGGTGAATATTATAAAATTTCCCGATAATTTTTTAATTTCCAGTCCAATCACAACCAATGTTGCTGAAGCTAAGGAGAGTGAGATGCGGAGTTCTGATCTGATGAAACGGACACTGGTTGCCGCCGGGGCGGCGGTGATGCTTCTATCAGGTACGGCGCTGGCGCAGGCCCCATCGGGGAAACTGGTGCTCTATACCTCGCAGCCGCAAAAAGACGCGCAGGAGACGGTTGCCGCTTTCAATAAGGCGGTGCCGGGCGTTCAGGTGGATTTCATCCGCGATGGCACGACGCAATTGATGAGCAAACTGCGCGCCGAATTTGCCGCTGGTGCCCCGCAGCCCGATCTACTGCTGATCGCCGATGCAATGACTATGGAGCAACTGAAGGCGGAAAACCGGCTGGCGGCCTACCGCGAGGCAAAGGTCGCTGGGCTGCCGGAGGGGGCCTACGATCCGGATTTCACCTATTTCGGCACGAAGTTCATCACCACTGGCATCATTTACAACACGAAGGCGAAAAAGCCGGAAAGCTGGAAAGACCTGCTGGCCGCCGACGCCAAGGGGCAGGTTGTTCTGCCCAGCCCGCTCTATAGCGGGGCGGCGGCAATCCACATGGGGACCTTGGCCGGATTAAAGGATATTGGCCTTGGCTACTTCGATGCCCTGGCGCAAAATGGCGCGGTCGCCGTGCAGGGCAACGGCCAAGTCCGCACCCAGGTTGCCGGTGGCCAGAAGCTTTATGGTATTATCGTTGATTTCATGGGGCTGAATGCCAAGAAAGATGGCTCGCCCGTCGATTTCATCTTCCCGAAAGACGGGGTAACGGTGGTGACCGAGCCGGTGGCCCTGCTCTCGACGGCCAAAAATCCGGCGGCGGCGAAAGCGTTCATCGACTTCATTCTATCTCCGGATGGGCAAACGTTTGCCGCCTCTCAGGGGTATCTGCCGATGCGGGCCGATGTTCCTGCGCCGGCCGGGTTCCCGGCGCGCGATGGAATTAAGGTTCTTCCCGCCCCGGTGCAGACGATCTTGAAGGAAGATCAAGCCAATAAGAAGCGTTTCGCCGACGCGTTTGGGGGATAAGGCTTGCGCCTGCGTGCCGATACGACCCTCGGCTTGCTGACCGTCGCCCTAGTGGCGGCGGTCAGTCTGCTGCCGATGGCGCGGCTCATGGCGGAGGCCCTAGATCTTGCGGTCTTCGCGCAATTAACCGCCACCCCCGCCTTCGGTCGGGCACTCACCCGGTCACTGCTAACCAGCTTGGGCGGTACGGCGGTGGCCCTGCTGCTTGGCACGGGACTAGCGCTGGCCGTGGCGCTGACCGACTGTCGCGGGCGGCGGGCGGTTATTGTAATGGCCTTATTGCCGCTGTTGATCCCGTCGCAGATCATTGCCCTCGCTTGGATCGAGCTGTTATCGCCGAATAATCCGCTGCTCATCCTATTGGGGGTAGCCCCAGCTCCCGGAACGCCGAACCCGCTCTATTCCCCCGGCGGGATTATTCTGTTGTTGGGGGTTGAACATGTGCCGCTGGTATTTCTTGCCACCCGTGCGGCTTTGCGGGCCGTGCCGGGCGAGTTGATCGAGGCGGCCCAGGCGGAGGGGGCGGCAGCCGGGGCGCTGCTATGGCGGATTCTGCTGCCGTTGATTCTCCCGGCCCTGCTGGCGGCGGTGGGGTTAGTTTTTGTCTCCTGCCTGGGGAATTTCGGAATTCCGGCGCTGTTGGGCATTCCCGCGCGCTATCCGACGGTGCCGGTGCTGATCTATCAGCGGCTTGCCGGGTTCGGCCCCTCCATTCTAGCGGAAGCGGGGGCGATGGCCCTGGTGCTGGCGACGATTGCTGGGGCAAGTGTGCTGGCCGCGCGCTCGCTCGGCCGGGCGCGCAGCCGGGCGCTGATTGGCGGTGGCGGTCAACGGCCCGTTGGGCAGGTGCTGTCCTTGGGCCGGGCGCGCGGGCCGGTCACGGGCGGGCTTGCGGCCTTG
>CAZNVY010000125.1:0-287 GCA_964576605.1 uncultured Elstera sp.
TGTTTGGCGCCTCCGGCCAGACTTGCGGTGCGGCCGGATCAAGGGCGGCGGCAATAGCGGCACGCTGGTCGATATTATCTGGCAGGTCTATGTCGCCAATAAAAAGGCGGTCTGGTACGAATTTCGCGGGCTTTCCGGCGAAACCGGCTATCCGGCGGACCATCCGCGCCGCAATGCCGATATTACCGACCCGAACGCCCGGCAGCAGTTGATCATCGACCCCGGCCCGCAGATCGTGAACCTGCGCGACCGGCGCCGGGCGGCGTTTAGCCGCGACGGCAACCCCG
>CAZNVY010000125.1:349-6228 GCA_964576605.1 uncultured Elstera sp.
CTCGGCACGGCGCTGGTCGATGACGACGGGCGACTGCTCGTCCTCGGCGGTTTCGGCAATTCCGGCAGCTACAAAAGCGGCGTCGGTCAACCGCGCATCGATAATTACGCCAATACCGACGGCTGGTTCGACGATACCGCCGATGGCTCGGTCACGGCGCGGCTGGTGATGTTTTCGGAAGACGTGCAGAGCACCCGCTTTATCGACGTCGAATATCCCGCCTGGGTGATCAGCGGCTATCCGCGCTATGCGCCGGAAATGCTGGATATGATCACGCTTGATGAGGTGATCGAGGATGTCGCGGTCCAACAATTCGCCTATCGCCCCGATCTCTACGGCACGGCGGGCACGTTCAAAGACCCGCAACGCATCGATCCCCACAATGAGGGGGAGTTGAGCTTCTGGCGCGATGGCAGGCTGGAATGGAACCCGGACTATAAACCGTGGTTCTGGCGCGATATTTGGCCGATTTTGTTCCGCCCCAATGAATTCAATTGGGTCAGTAATATCCTGCTGCAATCGAATATGCCGCACGACCAATCGCAGCGCGGCACCTTCGATCCCTACCGGCTGGGCGAACAGCCGTTCACGTCGCCGGGGCAATTGAAGCGCCGCAAGGAGTTGGCCCTCTACAGCCATTCGCTCGGCACCCTCGGCGCGGAAGCGCTGGAACCCGCCCTGATGCGGCGGGAACGGGATGCGCCGGATGGGGCCGATCTCGACGGATTGATCGTCAAACTCAATCAGGCGTTTGCCGATTTCGTTCAGACGGTCGCCCCGTTGAAACCGGAGGAAACGCCGGACGCTTACTTAAAGCGCTGGCAAAAACTGCATCAGGCGCCGACAGAAGCCTATGAAAAAGCCGCGCAGACCCTGCGCGATGGCGTTCATACCCTGCTGGTGCCGCCCCAGGCCGTCACCCGGCTGCTGGCGCGGCGGGCGGAGAATAAGGCCGCCAAACCCGCCGATCCGAACGAACATCTGGTCGATGCCATCGCCCGCGTCCTGACGGAATTCCGTTCCGGCAGGCTGCTGGTGCAGGCGTTCGCGGCGGCGGAACTCGCGGCGCTCAACGATCCCTACGGGCCGATGCGGCAGTTTCTATTCGATGTGCTGCGCCGCCCAGGGGAAGAAAACGTCTTCCGCGTCCAGGGCGATCCCACCACGCGCACCTACCATCTGCCGCTGATGCCGCTGCTGGCAGGCGATAATCCCAAGTATAATGACACACCGTCGAAGTTCCTGCGCCTGACTGACCTGCAGCTCTATCTCCTGCGGCAATGGGCGGAAGGGAAATTCATCAACGAGGTAACGGCGGGCTTCGTTCCGGCGGCTGCGGTCAATCCCTGGCAGCCCTACCCGCGCGGGCCGATTGTTACCGGACGGCAGCTCGACCAGGGCGTACTCAGCAATATGCTCGGCGGGGCATTTTTCCCGGGGGCAGAGGTCTGCTGGATCATCCGCAATCCCGGCGTTTGGTACGAACCATACCGGCTGAAGGCCGACCCGACCTTCGCCAGCTTCGCGGAAACCGCCGCCCAAGCCAATGCCCGCCGGGGCACCGTCAACCCCATGACCGATATCGGCTATGCGGAAGACGATCTGTCCCAGGACAGTAATTACGCCGTGGGCCTGCAACCGGGCGATCTAACCAAGACCAGCGCCCTGCCCTGGCAGGCGGATTTCAACGAATGCACCACCCAGACTATCAACATTACCTATGAGATGTGGAACCAGATCGACCCGACCAATCCCGCCGATCCGGTGATGGCGCGGGAACAAAAGACCTGGGAAACCATGTGGTGGCCCGCCCATCGCCCGCTGCAAGTGGCCGAATTGATCGACGACGGCAGCGGCAATCTTCAAACCACCAGCGCCCTCAACTGGTCGCGCGGCATTCCGCAAACCAGCGCGGGCGATTTGAAAATGGTGACGGGCTGGACCGGCCTTAGCTTCGTCGTCCTCAACCCCACCCTGCCGCCCGATGTGCTCAACAGCCCTCAACTCGATCAGCCGCGCTTCGTCGGCGTCGAACGTGGAAAGGATACGCCATGACCGCCCCGCTCAATCCCTTCATCGGCACCTGGGCCTATCGCAGCCTGCTGAACGATCCCAATCTCGCCACCGATTTCAACGATCTGGAATTCGGGCGCGGCACCTTGGTCATCGCCCAAGATGCCGCCGGATCGCTGACCGGCACCATCGGCGGCCCCGGCTGGCAGTTGGCGCTGTACGGCGGGTTTGGCTTCGGATCGGCGGAACCGACGCGCTTTCGCGGGTCGGGCGTCGTCAATGGCGAGGAATGGATCTATGATTACTTCGCCCTTGCCGTGCCTGTCTGGCCGAACAGCAGCCCGACGCTGCAAACCCCGGCGCTGATCGGCTCCATCACCCGCGTTATCCCCCATTCGGGCAGTTCGCCGGGGACGGTGAACCCCGCCGGGGTCGTCGCCTCCTTCTACGCGGTCCGGCAGTCGGTGTGACCGACCGGGTCGATATCGCCATCGTCGGTGCCGGTCCTGCGGGGTCGGCGGCGGCGCTGGCGCTCAGGGCGCACGCCCCTGGTTTGACGGTTATGCTGCTCGACGCCGGCGACGCCCCCCGGTTCAGGCCGGGGGAAGTGCTGCCCGCCGCCGGGGCCGAAATGCTTCAGCAGTTGGGCGTGGCGGCAGCGGTTGCCCCTGCCGCCGCCGTGGCCCCCGGCCTTGCCGCGCTGTGGGGCGATGACCGGGTGAGTGAACGTAGTGCCCTATTTGCCGCGCAAGGCGGCGACTGGCATCTTGACCGTGCTCGGTTCGACTATCTGCTGGCAGAAGCCGCCACCGCGCGCGGGGCACGGCTCGCCCGTAAGGCCCGCGTTATCAATGCGCAGGCAAGGGAAAGTGGCGGCTGGCGTTTGCAGCTCGCCAACCGCCCATCGGTAGCGGCGCGGTTCGTCATTTGGGCTACCGGGCGACGGCGCGGTTTTCTGGGGGCGGTTGGGGCGAAACCCCAGGCCGCTGACCGGCTGGCCGCGCATTTAGCTTTCTATCGGGACGAAGCCCCCGGCGACCGGCGTTTTCTGCTGGAAGCCACGCCCGACGGCTGGTGGTACAGCGCCGCAACCCCTGGCGGCGGACGCACGATTGGATTTCTCAGCGATGCCGATCTGCTGCGCCGATGTTTCCGGGAGGAGCCGGATTGGGCGGCGCACCTACGCCAAACCAAATTGATCGCCCCCAGCCTGGGCCAAGGGGCGATTTTGCTCGGCACGCAAACCTGTGCCGCTGCCTCCAGCCTGATTGCCCCGCTGACCGGCCCCGGCTGGGTCGCTGCGGGGGATGCCGCGTGCAGCTTCGAGCCGCTTTCGTCGCAAGGGATCGCCAAAGCCCTACGGTCCGGCTGTTTTGCTGCCTATACGGCGCTCGATTGCCTAACCGGCAAGGCCAAGACCGCTCGCGCCCGCTACGAAAGCCTTGTGTCCGGTGAATTCAGCCAGTATCGCGCCGCCCTTGCCCGCCATTATACAGCGGAAACCCGTTGGCCACGGGCAGAGTTCTGGCAGCGGCGGCGGGACGCTGTGGCAGCTTAGGGCTTATTCGGCCCCTTTCGCCTTCGGTTTCGCCTTGGGCCGCGCCCACACGCCTTTGGTGGTGAACTTCTGCGCGGCAGGTGCCGCACCAGTGTCGCGCGGTTTGCCCGACGGGCCGCCGCTCGCGCCATTACCATGCTTCAGCCCGGTCCCCGCCGGCTGCCAGCTTGGGATGAGGTGGTTCTTGCTCGGCCCGATCAAATCGGCCCGGCCCATACGCTTCAGGGCATCGCGCAGCATCGGCCAGTTTTCGGGGTCGTGGTAGCGCAAGAAGGCTTTGTGCAGGCGGCGCTGGCGCAGCCCCTTAATCGCATTCACCCGTTCCGACTGGCCGCGCCGCACCGGACGCAGCGGATTGGCGCCGGAATAATACATGGCCGCCGACAGCGACATGGGCGACGGCAGGAAGGTTTGCACCTGATCGGCGCGGTAATTATTCTTCTTCAGCCAAATCGCAAGATTCATCATATCTTCATCGCTGGTGCCCGGATGGGCGGCGATGAAATAGGGGATGAGGTAATATTCCTTCTTCGCCTCGCGGGCGGCCTGATCAAAGAGCTGCTTAAAGCGGTCGTAGGAGCCGATACCGGGCTTCATCATCTTCGACAGCGGCCCGTCTTCCGTATGCTCCGGCGCGATCTTCAGGTAACCGCCGACGTGGTGCTTCACCAATTCCTTCACATAGGTCGGGCTTTTGATCGCAAGATCGTAGCGCACGCCCGACGCGACCATGATCTTCTTGATCCCCGGCAGTTCCCGCGCTTTGCGGTAAAGCTGGATCAGCGAATCATGGCTGGTATTAAGGTTCTTGCAAATATCCGGGTAGACGCAGGACGGGCGGCGGCAGACGGCTTCCGTCTCCTTATCCTTACACGCCATACGGTACATATTGGCGGTCGGTCCGCCAATGTCGGAGATAATGCCGGTGAAGCCTTCCGTCTTGTCGCGAACGACTTCGATTTCCTTGAGGATCGATTCTTCCGACCGGCTTTGAATGATACGGCCCTCGTGCTCGGTGATCGAGCAGAAGGAACAGCCGCCAAAGCAGCCGCGCATGATCGTGACCGAAAAGCGGATCATATCCCAGGCGGGGATCTTGGCATCGCCATAGGCGGGATGCGGCGCGCGGGCGTAGGTCAGATCATAGACCCCGTCCATTTCATCCGTTTCCAGCGGGATCGGCGGCGGCGTCAACCACACTTCGCGGGTGCCGTGGCGCTGCACCAGCGGGCGGGCGTTGCCGGGATTGCTTTCCCGGTGCAATACGCGCGACGCGCGGGCATAGCTTTCCGGGTCGCCCGCGACTTGATCGTAGGCGGGCAAGCGCAGCACCGTATTCGGCGGCGTCGGGCGCGCGCCGTCTTCGGCGGTGTCCATATCCTCGGCGGAAACTTCCGTCCAGCCGTCCGGCACCCGGTCTTTGACCAGCACAACGCCGCGAATATCGTCGAACGTCTGGATATCCTTGCCCTTGGCGATGCGGTGGGTCACTTCCACCACCGCGCGCTCGGCATTGCCGTAGAGCAAAATATCGGCCTTGGCGTCGATCAGGATCGAGCGGCGCACCTTGTCCGACCAGTAATCGTAATGGGCGATGCGGCGCAGCGAGCCTTCAATACCGCCCAGCACAATCGGCACATCGCTATAGGCTTCGCGGCAGCGGTGCGAATAGACAATCGCGGCGCGGTCCGGGCGCTTACCGCCCTCGCCGTTCGGGGTGTAGCTGTCGTTGCTGCGCAGGCGGCGGTCCGAGGTGTAGCGGTTCACCATCGAATCCATATTGCCGCCGGTCACGCCAAAATAGAGCGTCGGCTTGCCCAAGACCTTGAACGCCTCGGCGCTGGTCCAATCGGGCTGTGCGATGATGCCGACGCGGAAGCCCTGCGCCTCCAGCAAGCGCCCGATGATCGCCATGCCAAAGCTCGGGTGATCGACGTAAGCGTCGCCCGTTACCAGGATGACATCACAGGCGTCCCAGCCAAGCATCTCCATTTCGGCGCGGGACATGGGCAGGAAGGGCGCGGTGCCAAAGCGGTGCGCCCAATGCTTGCGGTAAGAAAATAAGGCTTTCGGCGTTTCCATCGGCGCACCTTACGGAGAAGTTCTTCCCAGTCAAGCCCAGCAAAACCCTGATTTTTTCATGGGTTTTCGGCGGGGGATGAAAATTACGCCGAATCCTCTTAATGTTAAGTGTCGAAGAGCAATGCTCATCGACACTTAGACCGGCGCGACTGCGCCGCGCGGCTTATGCCACGGGAGGCCAGGGCTTCGGAGAAACCCGCCCGCCGCTTGAGGGCTCCGGTGATCG
>CAZNVY010000126.1:0-6151 GCA_964576605.1 uncultured Elstera sp.
AGGTCTTTCAGCGCCTGCTGCACGGCGCGCACCGATCCGCCCTCTGCGCCCACCTGCCGGGGCGGCAGCACAGTCGGGGCAGGCGTCACCGCGCGCGACAGCAGCGGATAAGCGGCCCCCGCACTGCATTTGCCATAGGTCAGCGAACAGTCCCAGGCATAGCCGGGCGGCTGGCGCAGCATGGTTCCCCCGGCGGAATAGGCGCATTTGCACACGCCCTCGGCCTGGCAGACGCTCTGCCCCAGATTTTGCGCAGTGCAGGCCAGCGGCTGCATCTGGGCGTTTTGAATTTGGGCGTTCTGAATTTGGGCGTTCTGAACCTGGGCGATCACCGGCACCGGCATCACGGACAAGAGTGCCGCCACGGCCAGCGACAGCAACACCCCCCAAACGGTGCGGTTTGGCGGACAAGGACTTGGCATGCGATAGTCAGGCACGGTCGCAGGTTGATCGGTTCCCATGGTGTCTGTTCCCCTTTGTCTTATCGGCTGCGGGATTGCCACGGACCGGCGCCTTGGCATAGGCTTCCAGCCATTGGTTGCAAACCCGTTACCCAGTCGATTGCCAACACTGTATGACAGGAAAGCAAAACCGGGGCCACAGCCCGAAACCCGGGTATGGGAACACGGGCAGGATGCTGCGGGGGGCTATCGTGATTCAATCGGACCATCCGCTGCAATGACCTCGATCCACCGCCCGTTCCGCCTGCCCGCCCCGGCTGCAGCGGCTGCCACGACCGCAGCGGACGATGCGGCGCGGCTGGATCGCGGCGGGCCGGTGCGGCGGCGCCTGGGGATCGCGCTGATCTTTCTGGCAATCACCTGCTATCTGACGATGTCAGGCTATTTTCTGGATAATCTGGGGTATAGCTACACGGCCGATGGCGGGGCATTTCCGGTCAAGATTCACCCGGGAACCTATCTTCTGACCCTGGCGTTCCTGACCATTTCCCTGCCGGTCAATCCATTGCGCTTCGTCATTGCCAGCTGGCAGCGGTCGCCCGCGCTGTGGACTTATTCGACCACCATGACCGTCATTTTCGCCTGGCTGCTGTTCCGGTTCGGCACCAGCGGAACGGCCTATATCATCGATTGCCTGATCGTGCCGCCCATCGTGGCAGTGATCGCGCGCACCATGCCGGCGCAACGGCAGAGACAGCTGTTTCTGTGGACTTTGACGCTGGTTTCGGTCAACGCGGTGATCGGTGTCGGCGAATTTCTGACCCAGACCCGCCTGACGCCCTTCATCATCAGCGGCCAGGTGATCGAGGAAGACTATTTCCGCGCCACCGCCCTGCTGGGGCATCCGCTGCAGAACGCGCTGATGACGGCAATGACCTTGTTCATCTTGCCCGCGCTGCGCCACCGCCCATTGCTGATGCTGACCTTGATGGGGTTGATGGTTCTGGGTCTGGTCGCCTTCGGCGGGCGCACGGCCATGGTGGCGACATTGATGGTCGGCTTGCTGTCTGCGCCGCTGACCCTGGTGGTCCTGCTGCGTCAGCGCGGGCTTAGCTATCGCGGCTGTCTGCTGACCATCATCGCGCTGATCATGGCGCCGCTGTCCATGGTGATGATCTATCTGGTGTTCGGGGACGAGGCGCGCGTGTTCCAGACCCTTTACTGGGATACCAGCGCCCAATCGCGCCTGGATGCCGTGCGGGTGTTCGCCCAGATCAGCGATACCGACCTGCTGCTGGGCATTGGGCCGCAGGGGTTGATCGGGCTGGTCGGCCGGCTGAAAACCGAAATCGACATCATCACGATCGAAAATGGCTGGCTGTCCCTTGCCCTGCAATTCGGCCTGATCGCCTGGGTCTTTTTCATCGGCACCTTTTTCTGGATGCTGAAAACCCTGCTGGCCGGCTCACCCCTCTATGTCAAACTGGCGGTGATGGTGTTTCTGATCGTTGCCTCCAGCAACAACTCCTTCGCCGCGAAGGATAGCTCGCTGCTGTTGATGGTCATTCTGGTTCAGGGAACGATTGCGTATGTTGGGAAGCGATAGAATGCCGGATAGTAATTTTTTCTTGCTGATCGAAGAAAACACCAAAAAAATCTTCATGGAATACGATTTCCTGAAAACGGAAATGATCCGGATTCCAGAAGATAGGATTGTTGAACATCCCTATGGCACCATAGCGATCGACCCCGCAGCCAACTGTGCCGCCATCGCCTTTCAGAATGTTCACGATAGCGATATCAAATCCCTGCGTGGCAAAACCGCCGGGCGGATCGGCGTCATTCATATCGGCGACGAAACCGGGAAAGCCGATCACAGCCTTTACGAGCATGTCGATTATGTCGTGCGGCATTATTGGCACCCGCAGGTGATGGAGCAGATACGGGCCAGCGACAAGCCGGTCCTGTGGCTGCCCAATGGGTGCCGCAGCGGTGCGGGCCGCCCGCCCGGCATGCGCATCAAGCCAATCACGGAACGCCATATTCCGGTCTTTTTCGCCGGGATGTTGAAAAGCGCCCAGTATGGGGCTGAACGGGCGCAGATGGCGCAGGCGATTGCCCAGCTGCCCCCCGGTAGCTGCGATTTCCTGGAAACCAGCGATTTCGGCGCGGGCATGCCGCCAGACCTGTACGGCGCCCATATGGCGGTGACCGTGCTGGCGCCGACCCCGGCGGGCAATTCGCCGGAAACCATCCGCCTGTACGATGCGCTGGAATGGGGCGCAATCCCGGTTACCCTGCGGCATCCGTTCCACGACCATCCGGATGCCCTTGGCGGCGCGCCGCTGTTCTACCTCGACCGCTGGGCCGACCTGCCCGACCTGGTGGCCGAAACACTGCGCCAGATGAACAGCGAATCAGGCCGCTTCGAGCTGGAACGCCGCCGCCTGGAAATCCAGTTCTGGTGGCAGGCGTTCAAGCAGAAAAAGCATCAGGAATTTCTGAAGATTGCGCTGGGATAACGCGAGTCTTCGGCACATTGTTCTGGGAAATGGTGAGTCCTGTGGGATTCGAACCCACGACCCTCTGATTAAAAGTCAGATTTTTGTAATTTTATTACCCATTGATCTTCCTCGTGTCCGACAATCATAACCCTATAACACACTGTTTTATCGTGTATTTTCGTTGACACCCACTGACTATTTGAGACAGGGTTTGTCCAAAATTTACGCGCAGCGTCGGACACAGGACGGACACAACACCGTTAAGTCCGACCGACTGACTATACGGAGGACCCTATGAAGCTGGCTGAACGGCGCGACCGGCGAAACCCAGACGCGATTGCAGTCAAAGAAATCGAACCGCCTGAAAAAGGTAATCGGATTGTTTATGACAGCGAGATTAAGGGGTTCGGCGTCCGGGTTACTGCTGCCGGTTCCCGTTCGTTTATCTTGAATTATGTAATCGCGGGCCGGGAGCGCCGATTTACCATCGGTAACTATCCAAGCTGGGGCGTTGAACAGGCGCGCATTCGGGCGGCGGAATTGCGGCGGGAGATTGATAATGGAATTGATCCGCTTTCGATCCGTGAAGAAGCCCGCGCCGCACCACAGATGGCAGACCTAGTAGAAAAATATCGGGTTACGCATCTGCAGAAGAAGCGGGAGAAAAGCCGCATCAGCGATGAGGGGAATCTTATAAACTGGGTGTTACCGGCGCTTGGGGGAATGAAGGTTGCGGATGTAACATTTTCCGATATCGACGCGCTGCACCGAAAAATAAGCAAAAAGGCACCGATCCAGGCCAATCGAGTAGTGGCACTACTTTCCAAGATTTTTTCACTGGCCATCCGCTGGGAAATGCGAGCCGATAACCCGTGCAAAGGGGTTGAGAAAAACCCTGAGACGAAGCGGAAGCGGTATCTTTCGCAAGTCGAACTTGCGCGCTTGATTGAAGTTTTGAACGAAAGCGGCGAGGCACAATCCGCCAATGCGATCCGGTTGCTTCTGCTGACTGGTGCACGGCGAGGCGAAGTTTTGGGGGCAACCTGGCATCAATTTGATTTACAGGCCGGTACCTGGACAAAACCGAGCGCTGCGACTAAGCAGAAGGCGGAACATAGAGTTCCTCTTTCCGCCCCGGCGGTGGAGCTGCTGCGGGCAATGCAGGCAGACTGTCTCAAGGTCGAAGCCGATAAGCGATCACCCTTTTTGTTTCCCGGCGCTGAGGGAAAGCCGCAGCAAGATATCAAGAAATTCTGGGCTGGCGTGATCAGAAAAGCTGAAATCCAGGACGTGCATATTCACGACCTTAGACACACTTATGCGTCTATTCTGGTTAGTGCTGGGCTTTCATTGCCGATCATCGGTGCTTTGCTTGGTCACACGCAGGTTCAAACAACCTCGCGCTATGCGCATCTCTTGGATGATCCTCTGAGGGCAGCAACCGAACAGGCTGCGAGCCTGATCCTCAAGAAATGAGAAAATATCATATTGACATTCCTGCTCTTTTTATTGTTGGCGTCGAGTGTCAGAGTATGTAACTTGACGTCACTGCAATCGAAGTGACGCGACAGCCGATAAATGCCAGGGGCGTATATCGGTTTCTGCTAGGCAGAGTCAGGGACGCCGCGATCAACAGATTAACACCCAGGGGGTGGCAGGACCTTTTCAACTGGTCCCGTCGCCCCTTTTGCGTTTTTGCGCACGGGCACGGGCTTTTGAGGAAGCCCCCAACATGAAGTCCGTTCTCGAAAACTACCTTGACCAACATGAACTCGCCGCCCAACTGAAAGTCAACGTCCGCACCATTTATCGATGGCTGCAGCGGGGCGACGCACCACCGCATTCCCGCCTGGGCCGCCGATATCTTTTCTCCCGGGAAAGCATGCGGGACTGGCTGCAGGCCCGTGAGTCGCAGCCGGCAAAGCCGCGCGCGCGCCGATAGCACCAGCGCCAACCGCCCTCAAAATTCCAGACACTTCAGCGCCCGCTGAGCGGGCGAACGGTGAACCCATGTCTGAAAATGACTTCAAAAAAATCGGCAGCATCGCCGCGGATATCCTCGAGCAAGCATTCGATGGCTACTCAAATCGGCTTATCCAAGGGATCGAAGACACCTCTCTGTCTGCCGACCAGCGCCGGGAAAATCTGCTGAATCTCTGCGACACCTTGCGCGCGCTGGCAAAGCATGGGGCGATCAAACAATGACCCCACCCCTCGCCCCAAATCGCCTGCCGCCCCACAACGACGAGGCGGAAATGGCCCTGCTGGGCGCCATTCTGCACAATAACCGCGCCTATGAACGGGTTGCCGAATTCCTCCACCCAGAACACTTCGCAAGCCGCGTTCACGCCCGAATTTTTGAATCGATTGGCCGCCTTATCGATGCTAGGCGCGTCGCCGATCCGTTCACACTCAAGCAGTATTTCGAAAAAGACCGCGACCTGACCGAAATTGGCGGGTTCGAATATCTGGTCCGCCTCGCCGGGGCGGTTGGCTCCATCATCAATGCCGAGGATTACGGCCGGGTTATCCACGATCTGTATCTGCGCCGCCAACTAATCGATGTCGGCACCGAAATCGTCAACACCGCTTTCAACACCGAGGATATCGACAGGCCGGCGGAAAGTCTGATCGAGCAGGCCGAACGTCGCTTGTTCGCCCTAGCCCAGACCCAAACCAGTGAATCCCGCACCACCACAATCAAAATGGCCCTGCCCGCCTTCCTGACCTGCCTTCAAGCAGCCTGGGACTCCCCAAATGAACTCACCGGAATCGCCACCGGCTTGCCCAGCCTGGACCGGCGCACCGGTGGCATGAGGCCCGGCAGCTTATTAATCCTCGCCGCTCGCCCATCAATGGGCAAAACCGCGCTTTGCCTCAATATCGGGCTGGCGGCAGCCACCGACGGACGGCGCGTTTTCATCGCATCCTATGAAATGTCTCGGGACGAACTTTTGACCCGGATGGTCGCCTCGCGCAGCGGAATCCCGACCGACAGTCTAACAGCACGCGGCCTAAATCACCGCCAGCGCGCAGCCGCTGAACATGCCACATTAACGCTGGCTTCCTTGCCCGTCACGATTGACGATCACCCGCCCGAGACTGTAGCCGGGCTGCGTGCCGCCGCACGGCGGCACCAGCGCCAGCACGGCCTTGAACTGCTGATAGTCGATTATCTTCAGCTTATTCGCGGCGAAGGCCGCCGGGGCGGAAGTGAAGGCAATCGCGTTCAAGAAATCTCCGAGA
>CAZNVY010000127.1:0-5632 GCA_964576605.1 uncultured Elstera sp.
CTCTCGAAAGAACTCTCCCGCCGGTCGCCGGGCCGCACGCTCTATATCCTCGACGAGCCGACTACCGGTTTGCATTTTGAAGACGTGCGCAAACTCTTGGAAGTGCTGCACGCGCTGGTCGAACAGGGCAATACGGTCTTGGTGATCGAACATAATCTTGAAGTTATCAAGACCGCCGATTGGATTCTCGATTTGGGGCCAGAAGGCGGGTCCGGCGGCGGGCGGATCGTCGCTAAAGGCACGCCGGAGCAAGTGGCAGCGAACCCAGACAGTCACACGGGCCGCTATCTTGCCCCCTACCTCAGCTTGAAATCGGCGAAGAAGAAGCGGGCTTAACCATCAGCAATCCTCAGCGCCGGTCGTTTTCCCGGCGGGGCGGCCTTATGTTTGAGAGACTTCCCGGCACTGCCGGATAAAAACGAGGATGACCCGCCGCTCCTGCCCGGCTAGGCTGGCGGCCAGGATCATCCGGGTGCGCGGAGCAGAGATATGCAATTTGCCTTTGGACTGGACGACGAAAAAGACCCGAAGAAGCCGGAAGAGGCCAAACCCTCCGAGGCGATGGAAGAGCGGCTGTTCAAGGCCCGCTCCGTCTTTATCTTCGGTCAGATCGATATGAAGCTGGCCAATGCCGTGACCGCGAAGATGATCGCCCTGGCGCAGGATGGTAAGGACGAAATCCGCGTCTTCATCAACTCGCCGGGCGGGCATCTTGAGTCGGGCGACACCATCCACGACATCATCAAGTTCGTCGATTGCCCGGTGAAGATCATCGGCACCGGCTGGGTCGGCAGTGCGGCGGCTCATATTTATCTGTCGGCCCCGAAGGAAAATCGGCTGGCCCTGCCGAATACCCGCTTCCTGCTGCATCAGCCGAGCGGCGGCGCAGGCGGTCAGGCGAGCGACATTGCGATTCAGGCCAAGGAGATCATCAAGGCCAAGGCGCGCATCCAGAAAGTGATCGCCGAAGCCACCGGGCAACCGCTCGAAAAGGTGATTAAGGATACCGAGCGCGACCATTGGATGCCTGCCGACGAGGCCGTGGCGTATGGCGTGGTTGGCCGCATCATTACCAGCATGGGTGCGATCTAACGGGATGAGCCTGTCGCCTGTTCATGTCATCGGCGGGGGCCTCGCCGGGTCGGAAGCCGCGTGGCAATTGGCCGAAGCCGGGGTGCCGGTGGTGCTGCACGAAATGCGGCCCCTCCGGCGCACCGACGCCCATCAGACCGACCATCTGGCGGAATTGGTTTGTTCCAACTCCTTCCGGTCGGACGATGCCGAGTATAATGCGGTTGGCGTGCTGCACGCCGAACTGCGGCAGGCGGGATCGCTGATCTTCCGGGCCGCGGACGCCCATCAGGTGCCCGCGGGCGGGGCGCTGGCCGTGGATCGCGACGGGTTTTCCGCCGCCGTGACCGAGGCAATTGCCACGCATCCGCTGATTACCCTGGAACGGGGAGAAGTCGCCGGTCTGCCGCCCGCCGATTGGCAAGACGTGATTATCGCGACGGGGCCGCTTACCTCGCCCCCCTTAGCTGAGGCCATCCGGGCGCTGACCGGGGAGGAAAGCCTTGCCTTCTTCGATGCGATTGCGCCCATCGTCCATAAGGATAGCATCAACTTCGAGATCGCCTGGTACCAGTCCCGCTATAATAAAGAGGGGCCGGGCGGTACGGGGTCGGATTATATCAACTGCCCGCTTAATAAAGAAGAATATGAGGCTTTTCTCGCCGCCGTTCTGGCAGGGGATAAGACCGACTTCAAAGAGTGGGAAAAGGATACGCCCTATTTCGACGGCTGCCTTCCCATCGAAGTCATGGCAGCCCGTGGGCCGGAAACCCTACGTTTCGGGCCGATGAAGCCGGTTGGGCTTGACGATCCGCGCACCGGGCGCTGGCCCTATGCCGTGGTGCAGTTGCGCCAGGATAACAAGCTTGGCACGCTCTATAATATCGTCGGCTTTCAGACCAAGCTGAAATATGCCGAACAGGCGCGCGTGTTTCGGATGATTCCAGGGTTGGAGAATGCCGAATTTGCCCGGCTCGGCGGGCTGCACCGCAACACCTTCCTCAATTCCCCGCGCGTGCTCGACGGCCAATTGCGCCTGAAGGCCGATCCGCGCCTGCGCTTTGCCGGGCAGGTCACGGGGGTTGAGGGCTATGTGGAAAGCACGGCCATCGGTTTGCTGGCGGGCCGGTTTCTGGCGGCGGAAAAGCTGGCCCGTCCGGTCCTGCCGCCGCCGCCAACCACCGCGCTAGGGGCCTTGCTGACCCATATCACCGGCGGCGCGAATGCTGAAACTTTTCAGCCGATGAACATCAACTTCGGCTTATTTGCCGATCTACCCGCCGACCCCAACGTCAAGAAACAGCCGAAGGGCCGCGAGCGGAAGGCCGCTTTCGCGCGCCGCGCGCTGGCCGATTGCGCAGCTTGGTTGGGAATCAGGAACGCGGCATAGGGCTGGGGCGCTTACTCCTCAGCCTCGCCGTCCGTCTCGATCACGGTTACGCCTTCCGCCTCGCATCGGGCGCGGAAGGCACCGGACGATAGGCGGTCGGTCACAAAAGTATCCACTTGGCTAATATGGCCGATGCGCACCGGGGCGCTACGCTCTAGCTTCAACCGGTCGGCAACCAAAATAATCCGCCGGGCATTCTGCATAATTTCCTGACTGACGCGAACCTCACGGTAATCGAAATCCAGCAATGCCCCGTCGTCATCAAGGGCGGAGCAGCCGATAATCGCCGTATCTACTTTGAACTGACGAATAAGATCGAGCGTCGTATCCCCAATCACTGCGCCATCGGCCCGGCGCACCGCCCCGCCTGCCACGATCACTTCGATCCCCGAACAGGGGTAGAGCATCGCCGCAACTGTCAGATTATTGGTGATAGCCAAAAGGCCGGACCGATCCATGAGGCCGCGCGCCACTTCCTCGGTAGTAGTGCCGATAGTGATGAAGAGCGACGAATTATCCGGAATTAAAGCCGCCGTTGCCAAACCAATAGCGCGCTTCTGATCCGCCGCCATCAAGCGGCGCGCCTGATAGCCGAGATTCTCGACCCCCGATGCCACCATTGCCCCGCCGTGCACGCGCATGAGCAATCGCGCGTCGCATAGATCGTTCAAATCCTTCCGGATGGTTTGCGGCGAAACATCGAACCGGCTCGCCAGTTCCTCCACACTTACCCGGCCATTGGCCTGGGCTTGCGCCAAAATTTCATTCTGCCGGGTGGAAAGCGATGCCATACGCCTGAAACTCCCAAAACACCGCGCAAATAGTCTCACGCCCCCAGCAACGAACGCCGGAGGGGCGAGAAATCAGCAATACGTTAGGATATTTTGGCTGGGGGACCAGGACTCGAACCTGGATTGACGGAGTCAGAATCCGCTGTCCTACCATTAGACGATCCCCCAGCAGGCGCTGGTGCCGCCGCAATTTTCTGCGGTGGCGGGTAACTAGCATGGGTTTAGCGGCTCTGCCAAGAAAAATTCGTTTATCACTGCTAAGGTGTCATCCGCCCTGGTAGAAGTACCGTATGCACCAAGAAGCCGCTGTTGGCTTCACAAGGGAGGCCCCCATGGACGATGTTAAGCTGGTAATGCCTAAGACCGACGTTAGCCGTCGCGGTTTCGTTGTGATGAGCAGCCTAGCGGCCGGTTTCGCCCTCGCCGTGCAGCCGGTGCAGGCCCAAACCCAGATCACCACCGATAGCACCGGGTTAGACGCCGGAGAAGTTTCGATCCCAACCAGCACTGGCCCGATCCCCGCGTATCGCGCCCAGCCGCAAGGCGGTAAGAACCTGCCGCTGGTGCTGGTGGTGCAGGAAATTTTCGGAGTGCATGAGCATATTAAAGACGTCTGCCGCCGCTTGGCCAAGCAGGGCTATTGCGCGATTGCCGTCGAACATTTTGCCCGGCAAGGGAATGTTGCCAATGCCACGATGGAGCAAATTCGCCCAATCGTTGCGTCGGTTCCCGACGCCCAGGTCATGAGCGATCTCGACGCCGCTGTCGCTTTTGCGAAAGCCAGTGGCGCGGTGGATACTAGCAAACTGGCCATTACTGGCTTCTGCTGGGGGGGGCGCGTGACCTGGCTCTATGCCGCCCATAATCCGGCAGTGAAGGCTGGGATTGCTTGGTATGGCCGCGTGGTGGGCGATAAGACCCCGCTACAACCGAACCATCCGGTCGATGTCGCCGATAAGATTAAGGCCCCGATCCTAGGTCTTTATGGCGCGGCCGACCAGGGTATCCCGGTTGCGACCCTCGATCAGTTGAAAGCGGCTTTGGGAGCGGGAACCAAGTCGGAATTTATTGTTTATCCGGATGCGCCGCACGCTTTCCACGCTGATTATCGCCCCAGCTATCGGGAAGCCGCCGCAAAAGACGGTTGGACCCGCTTGCTTGCCTGGTTGAAAGCCAACGGCGTTGCCTAATACGCCGGGTCGGGGGGAGGGTTTCTCCCCCCTTTCTCTCCTGATTACCGGGGCCTCTAGCGGAATCGGGGCCGCTCTGGCCGAAGCCTATGCCGGGCCAGGGGTTCGACTGCGGCTGACCGGGCGCAATGCCGCGCGGCTGGCGGAGGTTGCCCACCGCTGTGGCGCTGCCGGGGCTGAGGTTGAGACCGCCCGTCTCGACGTTGCCGATGCGGACGCGATGTGCGCGCAGATAACCGCCTGGGACGATACCGCGCCCGTGGATTTAGTGATCGCCAATGCGGGGATTTCCGCTGGATCGGGTGACCGGCTGGAAACGGAGGCCGAGGTGCGGCAGCTAACCGCGATTAACGTGCTCGGCGTTCTCAATACGCTGGCCCCGCTCCTGCCTCGGTTCGAGGCGCGGCAGGCCGGGCAGATTGGGCTGATGGCTTCGCTGGCGGGATATCGGGGATTGGCGGGCGCGGCGGGCTATTGCGCCTCAAAAGCTTGGGTCAAGACCTATGGCGAAGCCCTGCGGCTCACGCTCGCGCCCGTGGGGGTGCGGGTTTCAGTCATTTGCCCAGGGTTTGTCGAAAGCGAGATTACCGCCCGCAATCACTTTCCTATGCCGTTTCTCATGACCGCCCCCCGCGCGGCGGCGATTATTCAGCGGGGCCTTGCCCGCAACCGTGCCCGCATTGCCTTTCCCTGGCCAATGGCCGCCGCCGTGCATCTAATCGCCGCTTTGCCCGCCGCTTGGGCCGATGCGCTACTGCGGGTACTGCCGCGCAAGACGTAACGAAAGCCCCGGCAGATTGCGCTGCCGGGGCTTAAAGACCTAAGGCTGATTCTGGACAGATTAATGATTCAGGATCTGGCTGAGGAACAGTTTCGTCCGGTCTGATTGTGGGTTGTTGAAGAATTCATCAGGCACATTCTGCTCGATGATTTCGCCACGATCCATAAAGATCACCCGGTCTGCTACCGATTTCGCAAAACCCATTTCGTGCGTAACGCACAGCATGGTCATACCGTCTTCGGCAAGGCTAATCATCACGTCCAGCACTTCTTTCACCATTTCGGGATCGAGCGCCGAGGTGGGTTCATCAAACAGCATGATCTTCGGGGCCATGCACAGCGAGCGAGCGATGGCCACGCGCTGCTGCTGCCCGCCCGACAATTGGCCCGGATATTTCAGCGCCTGGTCG
>CAZNVY010000128.1:0-4640 GCA_964576605.1 uncultured Elstera sp.
CGGGGTGCGGCATGGCGATGACGGCGCTTTCCTCCACCTCTGGCATTGCGTCTAGGAGTTCTTCGATCTCCTTCGGATAGACATTTAGGCCGCCGCAGATGATAAGGTCCTTCGCCCGCCCGACGATGCTGATATAGCCGTTCTCGTCGCGCTTGCCCATGTCGCCGGTTTTGAACCAGCCATCGTCGGTGAAGTCCTCCTTGGTCTTTTCCGGCATTTGCCAATAGCCCCGGAAGATATTTGGGCCTTTTAGCAGAATGGCACCGGTCTCCCCAACCGGGCTTTCGGCCCCGGCCTCATCAACGATGCGGACGCTGACGCCGGGCAAGGGCACGCCAACGGTGCCGCCGATGCGCGGCCCATCGAAGGGATTGGAGATGGCCATCTGCACCTCCGTCATGCCGTAGCGCTCAAGGATGGTATGGCCGGTGCGGGCGGTGAATTCGGTAAAGGTTTCGATTAGCAACGGCGCGGAGCCGGAGATGAACAGGCGCATAGTCGCAACCGCGTCTTTGCCGAAATTCGGCAAGGACAGCAGGCGGGTATAGAAGGTCGGTACGCCCATCAGCACGGTCGCGCGGGCGAGATCCTTCAGCACCGCAGCGGCATCGAACTTCGCGTGCCACAGCATCGGGCTGGCATTATAGAGCGCGTTGTTACAGGCGACGAACAGCCCGTGGACATGGAAGATCGGCAGGGCGTGCAGCAGCACGTCCCCCGGCACCCAACCCCAGAAGTGATTGGTCACGGCGACATTGGTCGAAAGATTGCCGTGGGTCAGCATCGCGCCCTTCGCCCGCCCGGTGGTGCCGGAGGTATAGAGGATCGCGGCCATATCGTCCGCAGCGCTCTCAACCGTAGCGAAGCTATCAGACTGATCTTGCGCGGCATCCATCAGCGATCCGCTGCCGTCGGCCTCCAGGGTCAGCACGGTTGCGCCATTTGCGATGGCGGTAATGCCGTCCTTGGCTTTGGCGGGGCACACGACGAGTTTTGGCGCGGCATTATCGAGGAAATAGGCGACTTCGGCGGTCTGATAGGCGCTGTTCAGCGGCAGGAACGCAAAGCCTGCCCGTTGGGCGCCGAGGCAGAGGAAGAGCGCTTCCGGCGACTTATCGACCTGGGCAGCGATCCGGTCTTCCTTTTGCAGGCCAAGGCTGGTTAGCAGGTTGGCAATCCGCGCCGTCGCGGCATCGAACGCGCGGAAGGTAATCACCCGCCCGTCGGTGGTTTCGATGCAGGTCGCGTCTAGTTTAGACTGAAACCGGGCGAATAAGGTCGCGTAGATATTGGAATTCACCGTTTCCCCCTTGGTCTTTTAGGCTTTTAGCTGTGGGGCCAGCCCGTGCGCCAGGGCGTGGGTCCAGAGCGCCGCCCAGCGATCCGCGGTTGCCGGATCGTGTAGACAGGCATTATCGTAGGTCTTGAGGCGGGCGATCCGCTCTAGCAACTGAATATCCGCTTCATGCTCGCGGGCGACGTGCGGGTCCTCGAAAAATAGGATCACCGCGCCCGGCTCGCGCAACACCCGGTCGGCAATCTGGGCGTCGCCGCCTTTCGGGCCGGAGAGATAGGGCACGGTCCACGGCCCCGGCCTCCCTGCCAGCCGCGCCTTCTGCCCGTCAATCAAGCCGCGCATCTCTGGCGAAACCTCCCCCAGCCGGGCCGGGGCGTCGCCGTTCAGCAGCCCGCCGGTGGTGCCGGTCGACAGCCGCAGCCGGAAGCGGTCGAGCAGCGGGAACCAACGCTCCACAAAGGCCAGCATTGCCGTTTTGCGCGTATCATGCGCCACGAGACCAAGGGTGGTGGCCCCCGGCAGCGACGCCGCGGCGGTGGGATCGTCGAGCGTGCACAGGTAGGCGGCCGCGCCCACCGGGTCGCCCTCGATCCAATGCAGCAGGCACCATTCGGCAGCCGCGCGCACGGTGGCGAGATAGGGGCGGCTATGCACGACGCATTGTCGCTTGAGCGCGATGGATTCGGGGAACAGCGAGATCAGGTCGCCCGGGTCGGCGAGATAGATCACCCAATCGATCTCCCCCGCCACCAGGCGCGCGGCCACGGTGGCGACGGCACCATCCTCCCAGGATGGCAGCACGTCCCAATAGGGATACTCGGTGAGGAACCCCGCCGCCTGCGCCGCCTCATAGGTGGGGCGCATGGCAACGAGCTTGGCTGGGCAGGCGGTTAGGAAAGGCGATAGCACGCGCAGTAGCGCAGCAAGCGGGCTATTGTCTTCCCGGCGGAAGCCCGGACTGGCCAGCAGGGCAATCGTAAGAGGGGCGGTCATGCCGCAGAGGCTAGCAAGCCACCCCGGTCCCGGCAACCAGGCTCATGCCGAAATCCGCTGCGAGACCAGCACCACATCTACCCCGATGATCTGCCGCATTCCGCGCCCGATCATCGCCGCATCGCTTTGCGAAAGGCCATCGATTTGGATATCGACGCTCAAATCCTCGCCATGTTGGCGGGCGTAAACCGCGCTTGGCACCAAGCCACGTTTCGCGAAAGGTTCGAGCAAGCGGTGCAACAGGCCAGGATCAGCCATACCCGACACGGCAAAACACGCGGTTTCGGGGGCGACGGCGTTGCGCGGGGCCACTTCAACAGCGGCATGGACAACAGATGACATACGTCATTCCTTCGGAAAGCAGCAGCAATGCAACGATAAGCGCCCGGCCCTTAGCGAAGGGCCGGGTTCATAATTCGCAGGCTGAAACCGAAGAAACTATCCATAGAAAGCAGCCTAGATCAGAGCCGCTGCCAGAGGCAAGCCCATAAAGCCTGCCCCCGGAAGCGGCGCGCCGCTATTCCAGATCGGCGCGGTTCGGGGTGAATTCCACCGTGATGGCTTCTCCGGCAACGCCTTTACGATCCACCGTCCACCCGGCTTCCTGATAGCGCTGCATGATCGAATGTAAAATACGGTCCGTCACCATCTTGGTGGGCAGCGGCACGGTGACCGTAAGCCCTGGGAAGTAATTTTCTTCCAAGAACTCGTCGATCTTTTTTTCGATCACCCGCAAAACTTCATATTCGCTTTTCGACAGGCGAAAGGCCTGGAACGGCGTAATCGGCATGGCGTTCCCACTTCTTGAGACCGTAGGTAGAACCGCGAGGGCGGCCCCAGACCCTGTGCCAGTCGAAGGAAAACCTAAGCATCCTTCAGCAAGCGCTTGAATATGGCTGAAAACCCCCTGGCTTGGCAAGCCTGGGATCATTAGAGACGCGGTTAAAGCCGTCGCCGCTGCATCGCCCACCACAGGAAAAGCGGTAGCAGCCCATCGGGCCGTGCACGGAGTTGGGCCGCCGCCTGGAATGGATCACCCCCGGCGGTCCGCAAAACCCGGATTAACCGCCGCGCCAAGGTGGCGGGTAATAGGGCCGCCCGGCCCGCTTTGGCGACGGGGCCAAGCCTGTCAAGGTCGGTCTCTGCCGCCGTGGCAAAGGTCAAGACCAGCTGCGACAATGCGGCGGACGGAACGCCGTCGCGGATTGTGCGGGCGGTCAACCCCGCCGCGCCAAGCCGATCGAGCGGCAAATCAATCCGTCCCAACTGCGCCCGGCGCGGCAGACCGATCAGCAAGCCGACGGTCGCATAGGCACGGGCCGCCGTCGCCGCTTGGGTCGGGTCCGCCCCACAGATGCGTCCGGCCAAATGCCCCAATTGCCCGCCGGTCGCCTCAACATAGGCTGCGAAAGCGGCTTCCGTTGCGGGCGGCGGCACATCGAGATCCCGCTCACGCCCGTCGATGATCGCGTCGAATGCGGTCTGGGGCAGCCCATGGCGGTGGATCGCGGCGGCCAGGGGGGTTACCACCTCGTGCTTGCGCGGGGACTGCCCCGCATAAATTTCGGACAAAGTTTCGCGCCACCATTGCAGGCGGATTTGTCCTAACAGGGGTTCGGAGACGGTTTCCTTGGTTTTAGCGACCTCTAGATTAAAGGCGTAAAGCGCGAAGAGATCCTCCCGAACCGCTGCCGGGGCAAACAGCGCGGTCAGGAACCGTGCCCTATCGCCCTGGTGTAGCAGGGTTCCACAGGGGGATAGCTTGGGGGCGGGATCGCGTGCCACGGAAAATCGTCCTTAAAATTGGAACAACCCTAATTCGCCAAGGGTTCCCTTCGGCGCTGAACACCCTTATCTAAGGAGCGGTTTCTCTCACCACCATTTTTTAATCGAGGACACCATGGCTTTCGAACTTCCCGCCCTGCCTTACGCCCCGGACGCGCTCGAGCCGCATATGTCCGCACAGACCTTCAGCTTCCACCATGCGAAGCACCATCAGGCCTATGTGACGAACCTGAATAACCTGATTAAAGATACGCCGCTGGCCGATAAGTCGCTCGAAGAAATTATCCTCGACGCCGCTAAGGATCCTGCCAAGGCCGGTATTTTCAACAATGCCGCGCAGGTGTGGAACCACACGTTCTTCTGGAACAGCATGAAGCCGAATGGCGGCGGTAAGCCGACCGGCGACCTGCTGGCGAAGATCGAAGCGGCCTTCGGCTCCTTTGATGCCTTCAAGGACCAGTTCAAGGCCGCCGCGGTCGGTCAGTTCGGTTCGGGCTGGGCGTGGCTGGTCGTTGACAACGGCACCCTGAAGATCACCAAGACCCCGAACGCCGACCTGCCGCTG
>CAZNVY010000128.1:4771-5338 GCA_964576605.1 uncultured Elstera sp.
CGCCGCGAACCTCGCCAAGGCGTAAGCGCGTTCCCGGAGGCGGGTACAAAAAACCCCCGAAGCGGTAGCTTCGGGGGTTTCTTTTTACGCGATAAGCGCCGCTTACATATTCAGCGTGCGGCCATTGGCGGCCAGACCGGCTTCCTTCACCACTTCCGCCACGGTCGGATGCGCGTGGCAGGTGCGGGCGATATCTTCGGCGGAAGCGCCGAATTCCATTGCCAGCGCGGCTTCCGCGATCAGATTGCCCGCTTCGGCGTGGATAATGTGGCAGCCCAGAACCTTGTCGGTGCGGGCGTCGGTCAGCAGCTTCACGAAGCCTTCGATATCGGCATTGGCGCGGGCGCGGGCGTTGACGCTGAACGGCACCTTGCCGACCTTATACTCAACTCCAGCGGCCTTTAGCTCTTCTTCGGTCTTGCCGACGCTGGCGACTTCCGGCGCGGTATAGATGACCGACGGGATGACGTCATAATTGACGTGACCGGCCTGGCCCGCCAGCAGTTCGGCAATGGCGACGCCTTCCTCTTCCGCCGCGCGGGCCGCCTCGAAGCCTTCCGCCCGGCC
>CAZNVY010000129.1:0-2950 GCA_964576605.1 uncultured Elstera sp.
ATTGGTGTGGGGGGAGCCGGGGACCAACGGCCAGCACGCCTTCTATCAACTGCTGCACCAGGGGCGGGACGTGATCCCGGCGGAATTCCTGATTGCCGCCGAAGGGCATGAGCCGGACCTTGCCGAGCATCACGCGCTGCTGGTCGCCAATTGCCTTGCGCAAAGCGAGGCGCTGGCCAAGGGCCGGACCGTGGCGGAGGCGACGGCCCAGTTACAAAAGGCCGGGCTGCCGCCGGAGGAGGTGGCGCGGCTTGCGCCCTATAAGAGCTTCCCCGGCAACCGCCCCTCCGTGACGATTGCTTACCGCAAGCTCGATCCTTTTACCCTGGGCCAGCTGATTGCGCTTTATGAGCACCGGGTCTTCGTCGAGGCGGCGATCTGGGGCATCAATGCCTTCGATCAATGGGGCGTCGAACTGGGGAAGGAACTGGCGACCGCCCTGCTGCCCGCCGTGAAGGCTGAACCGGATGCCGCTGCCGACCCGCTGACGCGCGGGCTGCTGGGGGCGCTTAGGAAGCTCTGATCCCGATCATGAGGCTGTGATTTTTGGCGCGTCCCTGGCTTTCGGCGATTCCCTTTGGCGCCGGAATGTTCTAGGGTCGCGCCAATCTCACTGTATTACCATTCGGTTTAAATCAGAGTAGCGGACCTATGGCTGGCCATTCCCAATTTAAGAACATCATGCACCGCAAGGGCGCGCAGGACGCCAAGCGTGGGAAGATTTTCACCAAGCTGATCCGGGAATTGACCGTTGCGGCCAAGACCGGCGCGGCGGACCCGTCGATGAACCCGCGCCTGCGCGCGGCGATCTCGGCAGCGAAAATCGCCAATATGCCGAAAGACACGATCGACCGGGCAATTAAGCGCGGCCAGGGTGGCGGCGATGATACCAATTTCGATGAAGTGCGGTATGAAGGTTATGGTCCGGGCGGTATCGCCGTTATCGTCGAAGCGATGACCGACAACCGTAACCGCACCGCGTCTGAGGTGCGTTCGGCCTTCACCAAGGCGGGCGGGGCGCTGGGGGAAACCGGGTCGGTCAGCTTTATGTTCGACCGCGTGGGCGAAATCCGCTACCCGGCTTCGGTCGGCTCGGCCGATGCCGTGTTCGAGGCGGCGTTGAACGCCGGGGCGGATAATGTCGAGAGCAGCGACGAGGCCCATGCTATCACCTGCGCCCCGGACGATTTGGCGACGGTGCGTGAAGGGTTGGAAGCGGCCTTCGGCGCGCCGGAATCGGCCAAGCTGATCTGGTCGCCGCAGACGCTGACCCCGGTGACGGACGAAGTCGCCGAAAAGCTGTTCAAGCTGATCGACACGTTGGACGACAACGACGACGTGCAAACGGTCTATGCCAATTACGATGTGACCGAGGATCAGCTCGCCAAGCTGGCGGGCTAATCCGATGCGGGTTTTGGGTCTCGATCCCGGATTGCAGCGCACCGGCTGGGGCGTGATCGAGGCCGAGGGCACCCGCCTGCGCGGGATTGCTTGCGGCACCATTACCTCGGACGCGAAAGCGCCCTTGTCCGAGCGGTTGGCGCAACTCTACGATGGGTTGCAGAAGGTGCTCGACACCTATCAGCCGGACTGTGCTGCGGTCGAAGAGACGTTTGTGAACACCAATGCCGCTTCCACCCTCAAGCTTGGTCAGGCGCGGGCGGTCTCGTTGCTGGTGCCGGCACGGGCGGGCCTGAGCGTTGCCGAATATGCGGCGAAATCGGTGAAGAAATCGGTGGTCGGCGCGGGGGCGGCGGATAAGGAGCAGGTAATGTTCGTGATCGGTAAGCTGCTGCCCGGTCTGGCGCTGCCCGGCGCGGATGCGGCGGATGCCCTGGCCGTCGCCATCTGCCACGCCCATCATGCGCAGACCGCGCGTCGTGTCGAAGTGGCGCAAACAAAAAGCAAGGTGGGGGGAATTGACCCAGCCCTCCTAATGCGCAGCCGATGATCGCTTGGCTGAACGGGATCGTGCGCGACATTGGCGCGGGCTATGCCGTCATTGACGTGCAGGGTGTCGGTTATCTCGTCGCCGCGTCGGGCCGCACGCTGGGAACCTTGCAGATGAACCAGCCGACCATGCTGCATATTGAAACTGTGGTGCGGGAAGATGCTTTCCTGCTCTACGGCTTCCGCGATACGGCAGAGCGCGACTGGTTCCGGCTGCTGCAAACCGTTCAAGGCGTCGGCGGGCGGGTGGCTTTGGCGCTGCTGACGGTTCTGTCCCCCGATCATCTGGTGCAGGCGATTGCCGCTGGCGATAAGGCCGCTCTCGCGCGCGCCGATGGCGTGGGGCCGAAGCTGGCGGCGCGCCTGCTGACGGAACTCAAGGACAAGGTGGCGGGCCTGGCTTTGGGCGCGATGGCGCGGTCCCAGGCCCCGGCTTTGGTCGAGACGGGCGGGGCGGTGGAGGCCGAAGCGGTTTCGGCGCTGGTCAATCTCGGCTATGGCCGCTCGGACGCCTTTGCCTCGGTCGTTAAACTCGCCAAAGCCGCACGGGCGGAAGGATGGGAACCGACCTTGGCCGATCTGATCCGCGCCGGTCTCAAGGATCTTAGCCCGGCATGAGCGAGATGCAGGAGCCGCGCCGCCCGCTGCTGGACCCTTCGGTTGCCGAAGGCGGGGAGGCGGCGTTACGCCCGGCGCGCTTGCAAGATTTCGTTGGCCAGCGGGCGGTGTGCGAGAATTTGCAGGTCTTCGTCGAAGCGGCGCGCGGGCGCGGGGAGGCGCTCGATCACGTGCTGCTGTTCGGTCCGCCGGGCCTGGGCAAGACGACCCTGGCGCAGATTGTGGCGAAGGAACTCAACGTCGGCTTTCGCGCCACCTCTGGCCCGGTTATCGCCAAGGCGGGGGATTTGGCGGCACTGTTGACCAATCTGCAAGCCAATGACGTGCTGTTTATCGACGAAATCCACCGGCTGTCGCCAGCCGTGGAAGAAATCCTCTATCC
>CAZNVY010000129.1:2979-5212 GCA_964576605.1 uncultured Elstera sp.
CTCGATCTCATCATTGGCGAAGGCCCGGCGGCGCGATCGATTCGTATTGATTTGCCGCGTTTTACCCTCGTTGGGGCGACTACCCGGTCGGGGCTATTGACCACCCCATTGCGCGAACGCTTCGGTATTCCGCTGCGGCTGCAATTCTATTCGCCGGAGGAATTGACCGCCATCGTCGCGCGCGGCGGGCGGCTGCTCGGTATGCCGCTGACGGAGGAGGGGGCGTTTGAAATCGCCAAACGCTCGCGCGGCACCCCGCGCATCGCGGGGCGGCTGCTGCGCCGCGTGCGCGATTTTGCTGCCGTGGCTGGGGTTGATCCAATCACCCGGCAGGCGGCGGATGCCGCACTCACGCGGCTGGATGTTGATCCGATGGGCCTTGATGCGATGGACCGGCGCTATCTGACCTGCATCGCCGAGACCTATGAAGGCGGGCCGGTCGGGGCGGAAACCCTGGCGGCGGCGCTGTCCGAATCGCGCGATACCATCGAAGAAGTGATCGAGCCGTATTCGATGCAGCTCGGCCTTATTCAGCGCACCCCCCGCGGGCGGATGCTGGCCCCGAACGGCTGGAAGCTGCTGGGCCGCACCCCACCGCGCGATCTTGAAAAACAATTGGATATGCTGGGAGATGCCCCCGAATGACCGCCCCCGCTTTCGCCCCGCTTTCGCCGACGATGGGGGAAATCCGTGACGGCTGGCACCGGTTGCCGCTGCGCGTGATCTATGCCGATACCGACGCAGGCGGCGTGGTCTATCACGCCAATTACCTTAATTTTGCGGAACGCGCCCGCACCGAAATGCTGCGCGCTGTGGGAATTGTGCCACAAAAATTGTATGACGAGGATGGTACGCTCTTTGTTGTGCGTTCGGCAGAAATCGATTATCGCGCCCCGGCGCGGTTGGATGATGCCTTGGAAGTGCGCAGCCAGATCCGGCGGATCGGTGGGGCGAGTTTGGAAATTGAGCAGCAAGTGTGGCGCTGGGAACACACAGATAGCCGTCATTTGGTCACAATTTTGGTGCGTTTAGTGTGCGTGGACCCGCAGTTCAGCCCGCAACGGGTACCGGACAAGGTACGGGATGCTTGCGCACCCTATGATGCGACCCGTTCTGAGGGGAAGTGAGGACGTAAATGCAAGGCGATGGGATTGCGGCGCTAGAGCCGGTGCATGACTTGTCGATGCTCGGTCTGTTTTTACAGGCCGATTGGGTAGTGAAGCTGGTCATGCTGTCGCTGATCTTCGCCAGCATCTGGAGCTGGGCGATCATTGTCGATAAGCTGATCCGCATTCGTCGGCTGACGGTGCAAGCCGATCAGTTCGAGGAAGCCTTTTGGTCGGGCGGCAGCCTGGACGAGTTGTTTGATCGCATCGGCAACCGGCCCATCGATCCGATGTCGGCCGTTTTTGCTGCGGCGATGCGGGAATGGCGCCGCTCGGCCCAGCGGGGGCTGGGGCTTGCCACCGGCAGCTTGCAGCAGCGCATCGAACGGGTGATGGGCGTGACCGTGGGCCGCGAGATGGAGCGGCTGGAAAAATGGACCCCATTCCTGGCGTCGGTCGGGTCGGTCGGGCCGTTCATCGGGCTGTTCGGCACCGTCTGGGGGATTATGAACTCCTTCTCAGCGATTGCGTCCTCCAAGAATACTAATTTGGCCGTGGTGGCACCGGGGATCGCCGAAGCTTTGTTCGCCACTGCGATTGGCCTGGTCGCCGCCATTCCCGCCGTACTGGCTTATAATAAGATTTCCGGCGATCTGGCGCGCTATGCCAACCGGCTGGATAATTTTGCCGCCGAATTTGCCGCGATCCTATCCCGGCAGATGGACGCGCGCGAGGCGGGTGAATAATGGGAGCCTCGCTCAATTCCGGTGGGGCACGCCGTCGGGGCGGGCGCCGGTCCCATGTGCCAATGGCCGATATCAACGTCACGCCGCTGGTCGACGTGATGTTGGTGCTGCTGATCGTCTTCATGGTTGCTGCCCCGTTGCTCACGGTGGGCGTGCCAGTCGATCTGCCGAAAACCTCCGCCGCCAGCCTGAATGAACGGGTGGAACCGTTGACGATCAGCGTGACCGCGCAGGGGCAAATCTTCATTCAGGAGATGGAAGTGCAGGAGACGGAACTCGGCCCGCGTTTGCAGGCGATTACCGCCAATAAACCGGAAACCCCGATCTATGTGCGCGGCGATAAGGGCATTCCCTATGGCCGGGTGATGGAGGTAATGGGGT
>CAZNVY010000130.1:0-284 GCA_964576605.1 uncultured Elstera sp.
GGTGGCGATCCGCGAGAACGAACAGCGCGCGCGCTTCCTCGGCTATGCCACCGATAGTGCCGAGGCCCAGGTGCTGGCGATTGTCGCCGATGGTGCCCCGGTGACAACGGCGGCGGCGGGCACCCAAGTTGCGGTGATCGTCAATCAAACGCCGTTCTATGGCGAATCGGGCGGTCAGCAGGGCGACCAGGGGACGATCCAGACGCTCGCAGGCGGTCTCGTCCGCGTTACCGATACGCAAAAGCGCGTCGGCGACCTATGGGTCCATCTCGGCGTGGTAGAGG
>CAZNVY010000130.1:301-548 GCA_964576605.1 uncultured Elstera sp.
GGTAGCCTTGCGGTTGGCGATGGGGTGACGGCGACGGTCGATGCCGCGCGCCGCAACCAGATCCGCGCCAATCACTCGGCCACCCATTTGCTGCATGAAGCGTTGCGTCGCCGCCTGGGCGACCATGTGACGCAGAAGGGGTCGCTGGTCGCGGCAGAGCGCTTGCGCTTCGACATCAGCCACCCGAAGCCGCTGACAGCGGACGAGGTGCAGGATGTGGAGCGGGAGGTGAACGCCCGCATCCGCC
>CAZNVY010000130.1:580-5141 GCA_964576605.1 uncultured Elstera sp.
TATCGCCGAGGGAGCGATGGCGCTGTTTGGCGAAAAATATGGTGATGAAGTCCGCGTGGTGACGATGGGCGGGGATAGCACGCGCTTCTCGGTCGAACTCTGTGGCGGCACGCATGTGCGCAGCACGGGGGATATCGGCGCGTTCAAGATCCTTGGCGAAAGCGCGGTTGCGGCAGGGGTGCGCCGCCTCGAAGCCATCACCGGCCAAGCCGTGCTCGACTATCTCGCGCAGCAGGAAGCGACCCTATCGGCGGCGGCGGGCACGTTAAAGACCACCGTGGCCGAGGTTCCGGCGCGCGTTGCGGCGCTGGTCGAGGAGCGTCGCCGGTTGGAGCGGGAGTTGCTCGAAGCCCGTAAGGCTTTGGCAACCGGGGGCGGTGGATCGGCCCCGGCGGCGGAAACGGTGGCAGGGGTTAGTTTCGTTGCCCGGCGCGCCGATGGCGTTCCGGCCCGCGAACTGAAGGGCATGGTCGATCAGTTGAAGCAAGACCTAAACGATGGCGTCGTTGTTGTTGCTGCGGCCGATGAGACCGGGAAGGTTTCGCTGGTGATCGGGGTAACCGAAGCGCTGTCGCAGAAAGTAAGTGCAGTGGAATTGGTGCGGGTTGGGGCAGAAGCCTTGGGCGGCAAAGGCGGCGGCGGACGGCCCGATATGGCGCAAGCAGGCGGGGCCGACGCCGCGCAGATCGATGCGGCCTTTGCTGCGGTGCGGCAGAAAGTCGCGGCTCTCGCGGCTTAGAGACGCGAAAAGCGGGGGAAGGTTGGCCTTCCCCCGTCTTTTTGTCCCCGTTTTTTGGACCGCGCCCCGGTTGAGGCGAGTGGCAGGCGGATTACCCTTCTGCCGAAAGATCGCGGATCGCCTGTAACTGATTGAAAATCTGCGAAACCGGTAAAGTGCTAAGGCTATTGGAAAGATTATTCAGGCTGGTTGCGAGATTGCGAGTCTCTTCTTCCATCCGGGCCGACGCTTCGCGCAACCGGGCCGCCCCCTGGCGCATCGCCTGGGTCGAGGCGGCGGAAGCAGCCGCAGAGGCGCGCAGACGGGCAATAGTCGCCGATAGGTTAACCTTGCGGAAACGGTTCGGGTCTTGATTGTCATTGGCAACAACGCGCTTCAGACGAAAATTGACCTGAATTATCGCAGCCGTCATGCTCATAGTCCACTTCGCTACAACCGCCCTGCGTGGGACGGAAAACCTTGTTAAGGATCGCTGCAAATGCGAAGCGGAGCAAGCAAAAATTTTACTAATCGTTTAGTTTTATTGATTTTGCTTTAAGTTCAGGGAGGTTAGGAAGGAAACTAGACAATCATATGAAGATAGGTCAGTTAGCACCTGCAGCACGATTGTTTTTCGCTAAAGCTGAGGTGCCTGTCAACCAAGGATAATCGGGGGAGGAGAGGATGTTCAGTCTTGCGACACCACAGTTGGTGGTTATGGGGGGCGGTAGCCGCCGGGAAACTGCGACCGTGCTGCGCCGCTTGGGGATTAGCCGGCCCTTGCTTGTGACCGATAAGTTTCTGGTCCAGTCTGGCGTGGTGGGGGTGATCGAGGCGGATTTGGCGGCGGCGGGCCTGGCGTTCGGTCGGTTTGACGAAACGGTTCCGGATCCAACCGTTGCGGTGGTGACGGCGGGGGTCGCAAAACTGCAGTCCGACGCCTACGATGGGCTGCTGGCCATCGGCGGCGGTAGCCCGATGGATACGGCAAAAGCCATGGCGGTGCTGGCCGCCGGTGGCGGCGCGATGCGCGACTATAAGGTGCCCGCCAGCGCCGATAAGGCTGATCTGCCCATCGTGTGTGTTCCGACCACGGCGGGAACGGGGTCGGAAGTAACGCGCTTTGCGGTGATTACTGACGAGGCGACCGACGAGAAAATGCTCATCATGGGCCTCGCTTGTTTGCCGCGTGCAGCTATTGTCGATTACGAACTAACGCTGACCAAGCCGCTGCGCCTGACCGCCGACACGGGTATCGACGCGCTGACCCATGCAATCGAAGCCTATGTCAGCAAGAAGGCAACCCCCCTCAGCGATATTTATGCGCTGGAAGCCATGCGCTTAATTTATCCAAACTTGCGCACCGCGTGCTTCGAGCCGGGCAATCATGCGGCGCGGGAGGCGATGATGCGCGGCGCGACGCTGGCGGGCCTTGCTTTCTCCAATGCCTCGGTCGCCTTGGTTCATGGCATGAGCCGCCCGATTGGCGCTTTCTTCCATGTACCGCACGGCTTGTCGAACGCTATGCTGCTGCCGGTGGTGACGGCTTTTTCGGCCCCGGCGGCGCTGGATCGCTATGCAACGGTCGCCCGCACGCTTGGTCTGGCGACAGAGGCGGAGGGCAATCAGACCGCCGTTTCGGCTTTATTGGCCGCCTTAACCGCGCTGAACCGCGATCTAACAGTGCCTAGCCCGGCGGCCTATGGGATCGACGCGGCGCGCTATCGCGATCTGATGCCCCGCATGGCGGCGCAGGCGCTCGCCTCCGGATCGCCCGGTAATAACCCGCGCGTGCCAACGGCGGCAGAGATCATCAGCCTATATGAGGCCGCCTATAATGGTTAAGCCGCAGCGCCTGCCCCGGCCAGAATCGCCCGGCAGCGGGCAATAATCGTGTCGAACATCGTCTCGGTCAGCCGACCCGTATTGGTGTTGTAGCGGGAGCAATGGTAGCTATCGATCAGCACCCGCCCATCGGGAAGCTGGAATTCGGCCCCATGGGCGAATTTACAGCGGGCGACAGGGATGCCAAGAGCGCGCAAAAGGCTTTGATGTGCAACGGTACCGAGGGCCAAAATGACCCCCGGTGCCGACTGCGCCCCCAATTCGGCAGCTAAAAACGGACGGCAGCGGTTGATTTCGTCGGGGGTTGGCTTATTTTCGGGCGGCACACAGCGCACGGCATTTGCAATGCGGCAGCCGGTGAGCCGCATTCCATCATCCGGCGCGCGGCCATATTGCCCCTGGGCAAACCCATGCCGCAGCAAGGCAGCATAGAGCGTATCGCCGGCATAATCGCCGGTGAAGGGCCGCCCGGTGCGGTTCGCCCCCTTCAGGCCGGGGGCCAAACCGATGATAAGCAACCCAGCCCCGACCGGCCCCCAACTAGGGACCGGGCCGTTAAAAAAGCTTGGGTAGGCGGCGGCATTTGCGGCGCGGAACCCAGCCAAGCGCGGGCAGGCCGGGCAATCAGGCGCAGGGGCGAGCGGAGACAAGCGATCGCCTAAGGCTATTCCTGCTCGCCTTCGGCAGGGTCCGGCTGATCGGATTGCGCCGGGCGGCGGATGAACTGCGGCAACTCGTCCCGTGGGTTGCCCTGCGGGGCATAGGATTCGCGCGGCTCGCGCGGGCCGGAATAGGCGCGGGCGATATAGGGGGCGAGATCCTGAAGTTCGCAGAAAATATCGCACTGGCGGCGCAGTTCATCGGCAACCATCGGCGGGGTCGAGCGGATCGTCGAGACTATGGTCACGCGCTTCCCTTTGCTCTGCACCGCTTCCACCAAACGGCGGAAATCACCGTCACCGGAGAAGATAACAATGTGATCGAGGTGATTGACCATTTCCATCACATCAATCGCCAATTCAATATCCATATTGCCTTTGACCTTCCGGCGGCCAAACGCATCAGTATATTCTTTGGTCGGTTTGGTAATCATGGCATAGCCATTATAATCTAACCAATCGACCAGCGGACGAATCGGCGAATATTCCTGATCTTCCATAAGGGCGGTATAATAAAATGCCCTAATCATATGGGCCTTGGTTTGGAAAAGCTGCAAGAGTTTGCGGTAGTCGATGTCGAACCCTAGGGCGCGGGCCGCAGCGTAGAGGTTGGCCCCATCGATAAAGAGCGCAATACGCTCCTGCGGATAAAAATGCATGATCTCACTCCATCAAAAACTATTCAAATGGCTCTGGAAATCTTAACGAGTCCAGCGCTTACAGAATTGGGGTTGCCAGCGCTGCAGACAAGCCCTTATCGATGGCTTCCTTTATGACAGGCACGCCATGACCGCAACAGAGAAATTAATTCTGGTGGCTTTGGGATCGAATTTGTCTCATCCGGTCTGGGGAGCACCCCCGTTAATCCTGGCCGCTGCCATTGATGCTTTACAGCAGAAGGGGATTTTTACCCACGCCCGCTCGTCGGTCTGGAGTTCGGCGGCTTGGCCCAACCCGCAGGACCCGCGCTACGCCAATGCGGTGATCGCCGTTGCAACCGCGCTGCCGCCGGTCGCCCTCTTGGCTCAACTGCACGCGGTGGAGGCGGCATTCGGGCGGGCGCGTGGAGAGGTTAATGCGCCGCGCACCCTAGACTTGGACTTAATCGCCTACGGTAACTTGGTGCGGCCGGGGCCGGACGCCCCGCTGCTACCGCATCCCCGTCTCCATCAGCGGGGTTTTGTGTTGCGCCCTTTGGCGGAAATCTGCCCCGATTGGCAGCATCCTAGAACCGGGGAGGGGCTGCCAGCGCTGCTAGCAGCCCTCGATCCGACCGACGAGTGCCGCCCCTGGGACCCAAGCGGATTCTAACCCTGGCATGAACCTAATTCTTGCCTTT
>CAZNVY010000131.1:0-5095 GCA_964576605.1 uncultured Elstera sp.
CGCGATGCCCCGGATCAACTCGACCAACTGCATCACCGGCACCGGGTTCATGAAGTGCATCCCGATGAACTTGCCGGGCCGGTCGGTGGCCGCCGCCAGCCGGGTGATGGAGATCGAGGAGGTATTGGACGCCACTAGCGCTTCGGGCTTCAAATGCGGCACCAGGGTTTTGAAAATTTCGCGCTTCAGCGCTTCATTTTCGGTCGCGGCTTCAATGACGAGATCGGCCTGCGCGAACCCGGCATAGTCGGTTCCAAGGCTAATCCGGGCCATAGCAGCGGATTTATCCGCCTCGGTCAGTTTGCCTCGGGCGATCTGTCGATCAAAATTTCGGGCGATTACGCTAAGGCCCGCCGTTAGCCTGTCGTCGGCCACATCCAGCAGATGCACGGGATACCCCGCCGCCGCGAAAACCTGGGCGATCCCGGTGCCCATTTGCCCCGCGCCGATGATCCCGATGGTGTGCATATAAAGCTCCCCGTGGCGTTCCGGTAAAAAAGCCCTTCGCACTGCATGTGCGAAGGGCTGGCAGCTTACCTAGGCTTTTGGCGCTTAGTCTAGCGCCTCTTTCAATTCCGGCACCGCCTTGAACAGATCGGCGACCAAGCCATAGTCGGCGACCTGGAAAATCGGTGCCTCTTCGTCCTTATTGATGGCAACGATGACCTTGCTATCCTTCATCCCGGCGAGATGCTGGATCGCGCCCGAAATCCCGACGGCGATATAAAGGTCCGGTGCCACGATCTTGCCGGTCTGGCCGACCTGATAATCGTTCGGCACGAACCCGGCATCCACCGCCGCGCGCGACGCGCCAACGGCGGCACCCAGCTTATCGGCCACGGCTTCTAGCAAGGCGAAGTTTTCGCCATTCTGCATCCCGCGCCCGCCGGAAATGACGATGCGGGCGGAGGTGAGTTCCGGCCGTTCGGACTTGGAAAGTTCCTGACCGACAAAGGCCGACTTACCAGACCCGGCGACCGCCGCGACGGTTTCGACCGCTGCCGAGCCGCCCGTGGCGGGGGCCGCATCGAAAGCGGTGCCGCGCACGGTCAAAACCTTGATCGCATCGGCGGATTTCACCGTGGCGAGCGCGTTCCCGGCATAGATCGGGCGCACGAAGGTATCGGCGCTTTCAATCGCGGTGACTTCGGAAATCTGCTGCACATCGAGCAGCGCCGCAACGCGCGGCAGCAGGTTCTTGCCGAAGGTGGTCGCCGTGGCGACCACGGCGGCATAGGATTTTGCTACCGAAACCACGAGTGGGGTCAGCGCTTCGGCAAGGCCGTTAGCATACTCGGCGCTGTCGGCGTGCAGAACCTTGGCAACGCCCGCAATGCTCTTCGCGGCATCGGCGGCGCCAGCGGCACCCGACCCAGCAACGAGGACGTGAACCTCCCCCAGCTTCGCAGCGGCGGTGACGGCATTCAGGGTGGCAGGCTTCAGCGCGCCCGCATCCACTTCGGCGATAACGAGAACGGCCATAATCAGATCACCTTCGCTTCAGTGCGCAGCTTCGCCACCAGATCGGCAACGGACGCGACCTTCACGCCGCCCTGGCGCTTCGGCGGCTCGGTCACTTTCAGAGTGGTGAGGCGCGGGGCGATATCAACGCCGAGCGCCGCCGGATCGACGGTATCGAGCGGCTTCTTCTTCGCCTTCATGATGTTCGGCAGCGAGGCATAGCGCGGCTCGTTAAGGCGTAGGTCGGTCGTGATGATCGCCGGCAGCGTCAGCGCCAGGGTTTCCAAACCGCCATCAATTTCACGGGTGACGGTGGCTTTGCCGTCGGCGACCGCGACCTTCGAGGCGAAGGTGGCCTGCGGCCAATCCAGCAACGCCGCCAGCATCTGGCCAGTCTGGTTGCTATCGTCGTCGATGGCCTGCTTGCCGAGAATGACAAGGCCAGGGCCTTCCTTCTCCGCCACCGCTTTCAGCAGTTTGGCGACGGCAAGCGGCTGCACTTCGGCATCGGTCTGGACCAGAATACCGCGATCGGCGCCCATCGCGAGGGCGGTGCGCAGGGTTTCCTGGGCTTGGGTCGGGCCGATGCTGACGACGACCACCTCGGTTGCAATCCCGGCTTCCTTCAGGCGAACCGCTTCTTCGACGGCGATTTCATCGAAGGGGTTCATCGACATTTTGACATTGGCGAGATCAACGCCCGTCTGATCGGCCTTCACCCGAACTTTGACGTTATAGTCAATCACGCGCTTCACCGCGACGAGTAGCTTCATGAGTGCGACTTCCTCCGCCCACAGTCGTTTTTCTGGTTCGAGCCTCTGTTTTGCGGCGCAAACCGGATCGAGTCAAGAGTGACGTTGACGTATTCGTCAAGTAACTGACCAATGCGTCAGCTACAGACCTATCGTTTTCGTTGGTATCCGCCGGTCTTAGCCGGCGCGATTCTGACCGGGCACCCAGAGAATATCCGCCGCGCCCTTATCATTTACCCAACGCCCCGCGACAAACAGCAGGTCCGACAGGCGGTTGAGGTAGCGCAGCACAGCAGGATTGACGGTGGCATCGGCCCGCATCAGCGTTACGCACTGCCGTTCGGCCCGGCGGGCGATCGTGCGGGCGAGGTGTAGATAGGCCGCGCAAGGGGTGCCGCCGGGCAGAATGAAACTATCCAAAGGCTTGAGATGATCGTTCATCCCATCGAGGGTGGTTTCCAGCCAATCCACCTGGGCCTGGGTTATCCGCAGCGTCCAGGGGCGGTCTTCCGGGCAAGCAAGATCGGCCCCTAGATCGAAGAGATCATTCTGAATGCGCGCCAAAACCGCTTCCAGCGCGGCGTCGGCGTGCAACCGCGCCAAACCAAGGGCGGAAGAACATTCATCCACCGTGCCATAGGTTTCAACGCGAAGATCATCTTTCGGCACCCGACGGCCATCGGAGAGCGAGGTTTCGCCACTATCACCGCCGCGCGTATAGATTTTCGTTAGTCGAACCATGATTAAGCCTGGCTAGAAATCAGCGCCAGAACAAATAGCACCAAGGCTAGCGCCTGAAAGCCGACGCGCATCTGCATCAGCTTATTTTGCTTGTCCCCCGTGCCCGCCCCCGTGCCGCCGCGCGCCATGGTGAACAGGCCCATAAGAAGGGTTGCCAGGACCGCCAGCATCGCTGCGCCCAGCAGAACGAGAAAGATCGTGCTCATGTCGGTAAGACTAGGGCGGTTTCGGCCCTTTGGCTAGGGGGGATCCGCCGGTCAGACGCCGCCCGCCGCCTCCGATTTTTTCATGGCGATCTCGAACATCTCGAAGGTTTCGGGCGTTAGGCTCAGAAACTGCGCGCCCAACCCGCGCACGGCGGGCACATGGCGCTTCACCTCGGCGCGAAAAAAACCGGCCTTATTAGTTTTATCTAGGCGGATCATGCCCGAAAACTGCTGCCCAATCGTCAGCTTGCCCCCATAAGCCCCAATCAAAAAACCCGATAGCGACCAGTTGACCGTGCGATACGCCATGCTGAAGAGCAGCGGCGGCAGGTCGGCGGCGGGGTTGGCTTCCTTCACCGCGTGATATTTGGTTAGCATTTCAGCCCCTTCTGCCGAATGCAGCGTGAAGGCGGCCGCCATTTTCTTATTAATGAAATCAACGCGCGCCACATGGCCATCGAACAGAAAAACCTTGGGGCTACCGCCGATCTTCAGTACACCCGAAAAATCATCGCCGGTGGCCAAATCGCCCGTATACTCGGACAAAATGAATTTGCCCGGTGCCCACACGTTGGTTTTGTAAACCTTATCGCGCAGATCGATGAAGAGATTGGGCATGGTCAGGCGCTTGTCCCGCACCTTGGGGCGGGCCGCGCCGGGTTTGGCCTGTGGACGACCGATCATTCTGCGTGTCTCCCCCACCGCTACGCCTATAGTCTGACTCACTATTATTAACAGAGTCGGAATCGGCGCGTCTTACGCCACAGCGCGGGAGCATCTTACCGCATCTTCTCGACAAAAGCAGCCATAACATGTTTGATTCCAGCGGCTTCAAAGGCGACCTGCAACTTATCGCCCTCGGCGGCTTCGACCGTGCCTGCGCCGAACTTCTGGTGAAAGACCCGATCCCCCGCCTGAAACCGCGCGGCGGTGCCGGACACCAAACGGGTCGCCCGCCCTTCGATCACCGGCCCGCGGCTGGGCGCGGCGCGGCGGGCGGCCCAGCGGTCGGCAGGGGGTTCGCCACCGCCATAGCTCGCCCCGCCGTAGGTTTCGACGCTAGGGCGACGATAGGCCCCAGCAAGGCCGGTCGCCGCCGATAGATCGATCTGATCGCCCGGCAATTCGGCGATAAAGCGCGACGGCAGCAGCGACTGCCATTGGTTATGAATGCGCCGGTTGGCGGCATGGAAGACGTAAGCCCGCTGCCGGGCGCGGGTTAGGCCGACATAGGCGAGGCGACGTTCTTCCTCCAGCCCGCGCGCCCCGGTTTCATCCAGGCTGCGCTGATTGGGGAAGACCCCTTCCTCCCACCCCGGCAGAAACACCGTGTCGAACTCCAGCCCTTTGGCAGCGTGCAGGGTCATCAGCGTCACCTGCGCCTGCCCGCTCTCCTCCGCCCGTTCGGTGACGAGGCTGACGTGCTCTAGGAACGCGGGCAGCGTTTCGAACTCTTCGACCGCACGCACCAATTCCTTCAGGTTTTCCAGCCGCCCCGGGGCTTCGGGCGATTTATCGGCCTGCCACATGGCCGTATAGCCCGAATCGTCCAGCACCTGTTCGGTCAGTTCGGCGACGGATAGGCCCTGCGCCAACTGCCGCCAGCGGTCGCAATCGGCCAGAAAGCGCGACACGGCCTTGCGCGCCGCCGGTTTCAACTCGTCGGTCGTCACCACGTCATAAGCCGCCAGGGTCAGCGATAGGTTCGCCGCGCGCGCCGCCCGGTGCAGGGTCTGCAACGCGACGTCGCCGATGCCGCGCCGGGGGGTATTGACGATCCGCTCGAAAGCCAAATCATCGTCGGGCTGGGCAATAAGGCGCAAATAGGCCACGGCATCGCGCACTTCCGCCCGTTCATAGAAGCGCAGGCCGCCGATAACACGGTACGGCACGCCGAGGGTCAGCAGCCGTTCTTCAAACTCGCGGGTTTGGAAG
>CAZNVY010000132.1:0-4845 GCA_964576605.1 uncultured Elstera sp.
CCCGGCTCCGCTGTGGCTGCGGGCAGCTTGAAAATGAATATTTCAGGGGCGACTCACTAATGAAATATGTCTTTTGGTTGTGCTGTCATCTACCAGATTTCCTATATTTTTCTGTATTATATCCCAAGCCTCTGGATGTATGTACTTCAAGATACATACTATCAAGAAATCAATTGGGTCAATTTCAATAAAAACCCTCTTTCTCTCGATTGCAATTCCGTTCATGGCTTTTTTTAGCTCTCGAAAATTGCTTATTAGTACAGGTCCGGGAAATTCCTCGGGTCTGAAGATAATTTTGACAACTCGCTCAAAGGCATAATTGAAGTGTTGGGCAGAATTACTGTCAAAAAAGCCGGAGTTTAAGGCTTCTTCTCGATATTTATCTATAAATGCATCGAATGCGGAGTGCTCTAAATCAAACCTCAGAGGAAAGAATTTCTGGATATACGAATAACCGAGATCACGTCCAACCAACGCGGCTGCATGATGTATATCAATTGCAACGAGATATGAGATCTTCCTAAAATCGGCAATGGCCCTGAGCAATTTGAGAACAGCAATAAGCTCGTCCCTCTCTAATCTATCAACTTCGTCAATTATTACAATTAATGGAAAATCCAAATCTTCACATAAGTAATCTATCTCTTCTTTCAGTTTATGAATATCTCCATTAATCCTGGCCGATTTTTCTAAATTTTTACTTGCACTGCCTACGCCAAAACCAAGGAATGCGCTTAAAATGCCACCAGAACCCAAAATGGTATCCAGCTTTTTCCCAAAGACACTGATTAATCCGGAGTAATCAGACAGCAGGGATCGAAGCTGCTCCATTCGATAGAGTTTTCCAGCCCGTTTGCAGGATCGCCGCCATTCCCCCGAATCATAGTTACGAACTTCATGAATCAAGCGAGAGAAAAACAGGGAGATCAGATTTTCGGGGGAGGATGCGATCCATGGATTGAATCGAACGATCAAAGGGTCTCCATACACCCTTTTCTCTCCCTTATCTGTTTTCTCAACCTTGTTGCGCAACAGATACTCGATGCGATTGACCATGCTGGTCTTGCCGCTGCCCCAACGACCATTGAGTGTAATGATTTGACCGGAAGCGACTCGTATCTCTCGATCCGTTGACAAAGGATCTTTTGACCATTTCACCAACTGGTCGCAAATCTGCTCGCACATCCGTTCCCGGTCGGCACCGAGTGGCTCATGGCCCGGTAGCGGTTCGTCGTTGGTCAGGGCAAAAATATCGTCACTATAGGCTTGGCTCATGGGGCAGAACTCTCGCATGGGATGTGCTTTGGCATCCTATGCACGTCTTTCCTGTGCTGCCAATCCCCCACCCCATCCATCACTCCGCGCAATCCAACCCGTGACGGGGCGGGCGGGATGGGGTATGGAAGCGGCTGTTACGATTGATGGATGCTGTGCCATGCCTAAGCCGACAAAACCCTCATCGCCTGCGTCGCCTGGCCGCTCTGGCGGCGGTTCTGGAAGTCGGTCTGGGGGCCGTTCTGGGGGCCGTTCTGGGGGCCGGGCCGGAAATCGGTCTAAAGGGCCGCGTCCGCCGTCGCCCCGCCAGTTGCGGGTGGGGGAGGAGTTGCGGCACATCCTGGCGCGGGTGCTGAACAGCGACGATCTGCACGATCCCGATCTGGCCGGGGCCAATCTGACCGTGACGGAAGTGCGCATGTCGCCCGATCTCAGCCATGCCACCGTGTTCGTCGCCCCGTTGGGCGGCGCGCGCGACATGGCCCCGCTGCTGAAGGCGCTGCGGCGGGCGACGCCGTTCCTGCGCGGGCAGGTGGCGCGGCAGATCGATCTGCGCATCGTGCCCGATCTCGGCTTCCTGGCCGATACCTCCTTCGATGAGGCGCAACGGATTGCCAGCCTGCTGAACGATCCGCGCGTGGCCCGCGATCTGGGCGTCGCAGATGATTCCGATGGCGATGATTCGGATGGCGACGCCGCCGATAGTGCTGAGGGGGAGTGGGAGGATGAGGATCCGCCCCAGGATTCGCCCCAGGATCCGCTTCCGTCCGGCCCCGGCGGCCGACGCGGGTGATGGCATAGCGGATGGCGCGCAAGCGGAGGGGGCAGGCCGTCCATGGCTGGCTGGTGCTCGACAAGCCGGTGGGGGTGACCTCCACCGCGGCGGTCGGCATGGCGCGGCGGGCGTTCGACGCGGCCAAGGTGGGCCATGGCGGCACGCTGGATCCGCTGGCGTCCGGCATTCTGCCGCTGGCCTTTGGCGAGGCAACCAAGCTGATCGCCTATGCCATGGATGGGCGCAAAACCTATCGCTTCACCGTACGTTGGGGTGAACAGCGCAGCACCGACGATCTGGAGGGGGAGGTGATCGCCCGCTCCGACCGCCGACCGACCCGGGCGGAGATCGAGGCGATCCTGCCGCGCTTCACCGGCCCTATCCTGCAACGGCCACCTGCCTTTTCGGCGCTGAAAGTGGCGGGGGAGCGGGCCTATGACCTAGCGCGCGGGGGGGAGGCGGTCGATCTGCCGCCCCGCCCGGTGGAGGTTGAGCGGCTGACGCTGATCGATTGCCCCGATGCCGATCACGCTGTGTTTGAATGCACCTGCGGCAAGGGTACCTATATCCGCGCGCTGGGCCGCGATTTTGGCCTGATGCTGGGCTGTTTCGGCACCATCACCGCGCTGCGGCGCATTGCCGTCGGCCCATTTACCGAGGCGCAGTCCGTTTCGCTTGATTCGCTGGGCGAATCGGCGCATAAGGACGGCGCTGAATTGCGCCTGCTTCCCCTTGCGACCGTGCTGGACGACATCCCGGCTCTGGCCGTTACGGAAGCCGAAGCGGTCCGGCTGTCCCACGGGCAGGCAATCGCGGTGGCTCCTCACCGCCTGCCGATGCCCGGTGATGGCCGCTCCGGGGATGACGATGTCGTGTGTGCGGTCTGCCAGGGGCAGGTTGTCGCGCTCGGCCATGTCGTTTCAGGGGAATACCGCCCGTCGCGCGTGTTTAACCTTTGACGATGGGAGACCCCGATGTCGATTACCGCTGAACGCAAGCAGGAACTGATCAAGGAATATGCCACCAAGGCAGGCGATACCGGTTCGCCGGAAGTGCAGGTGGCGATCCTGTCGGAACGCATCCGCAACCTGACCGACCATCTGGGCAGCCACAAGAAGGATTTCCATTCCCGCCGTGGTCTGCTGATGCTGGTCGGCCAGCGCCGCCGCCTGCTGGATTATGTGAAGCGTAACGATCAGGCCCGTTATGAAAGCCTGATCCAGCGTCTCGGCCTGCGCCGCTAAGGGCTGCGCTGCCGATGGGCCTGATCTTGTGGGCCTAGTCCCTGCAACGCGATCCATTGTCCTGGGCCAGTGGCCTTGGCTATGGGTCGCGTTGTCGTTTTAAGGGCATTCGTTTGAGTTTTCGGTTCAGGCCATGATTGCCTGATTTTGAAAACCTCGTGCGTCGTTCGTGTGTTGGCGAAAGGTCTGCCCCGATGAAGGGGCGCCGCAGCACAGGAAAACGGGCCGAGGCAGGGTGAGCGGATCGCATCCTGGGGGAACCAACGATCCGCGCAGCCGGGCGCCCTGAGCGAGGGCCGGCTGCTCCGTACGCCGTGGAAGGAAAGTCCATGTTTAACGTGTTCCGTAAAGAAATCATGTGGGGCGGCCGCCGTCTCGTGCTCGAGACCGGCAAGATCGCCCGACAGGCGGCTGGCGCCGTGATGGCGACCTATGGCGACACCACTGTCCTGTGCACCGTCGTTTATCAGAAGCAGCCGAAGCCGGGGGTGGACTTCTTCCCCCTGACCGTGAATTACCAGGAAAAAAGCTATGCCGCCGGCAAGATCCCGGGTGGCTTCTTCAAGCGCGAAGGCCGCCCGACCGAAAAGGAAGTTCTGGCCTCGCGCCTGATCGACCGGCCGATTCGCCCGCTGTTCGCCGATGGGTTCCGCAACGAAACCCAGGTCATCTGCACCGTGCTGAGCCACGATCTGGAAAATGATCCGGATATCGTCGCCATGATCGGCACCTCGGCCGCGCTGACCCTGTCCGGCGTGCCCTTCCTGGGGCCGATCGGCGCCGCGCGAGTCGGCTATGTCGATGGCCAGTATGTCCTGAACCCGCGTCCGGCCGATCTGGACAAATCCGCCCTCGACCTGGTGGTCGCCGGCACGTCCGAAGGCGTGCTGATGGTCGAATCCGAAGCCAAGGAGCTGTCGGAAGAAGTGATGCTGGGCGCGGTCAATTACGGCTTCGACCAGTTCCAGGCCGTGATCGACGCGATCATCGACCTGGCCGATGCCGCCGCCAAGGACGCCTATGACATGCCCGCCCCGTCGGAGCATGAAACCGCCGTCACCAAGCGCCTGAACGAACTGTCGCGCGCCAAGCTGGCCGAAGCCTATCGTGAAGTGCAGAAGCAGGCCCGCCACGAAAAGGTGGGCGCGGTCAAGGCCGAAGCGCTGACCACGCTGGTCGCCGAAGGACTGCCTGCCGATGTCGTGATTTCCAAGTTCAAGGACCTGGAAGCCGATGTGGTGCGCGGCAATATCCTGAAAACCCGCACCCGTATCGATGGCCGCGATCTGGTGACTGTGCGCCCGATCGTGTCGGAAGTCGGCATTCTGCCGCGCGCCCACGGCTCGGCCCTGTTCACCCGCGGCGAAACCCAGGCGCTGGTTGTTGCCACGCTGGGCACCGGCCAGGATGAACAGATCATCGACGCGCTGGAAGGCGAGTACCGCGAACATTTCATGCTGCACTATAATTTCCCGCCCTATTCGGTCGGGGAAGCGGGCCGCATGGGCTCGCCGGGCCGCCGCGAAATCGGCCACGGCAAGCTGGCGTGGC
>CAZNVY010000132.1:4871-5083 GCA_964576605.1 uncultured Elstera sp.
CCCTACACCATGCGCGTGGTGTCCGAGATCACCGAATCCAACGGCTCGTCCTCGATGGCGACTGTCTGCGGCAGCTCGCTAGCGATGATGGATGCCGGGGTGCCGCTGCCGCGTCCGGTGGCCGGTATTGCCATGGGTCTGATCAAGGAAGGCGATGACTTCGCCGTTCTGTCGGACATTCTGGGCGATGAAGACCATCTGGGCGATATGGA
>CAZNVY010000133.1:0-5075 GCA_964576605.1 uncultured Elstera sp.
GCGGGGACCCCCGACGCGCTTGGCGCGTCATGCGGTAGAACGGTCAGATAGCGGTGCGCCAGCCAGCCGAGGGTGATCGGGTGGTCGGGTGGTAGCTCGATCTCGTCGCCGGGGCGGACCATGCACTCCTTCCCCTTGATTTCGATGCCCGTGGCTGGGCCGGAATAGGCGTAGCGGGTCATGCCCCCTCCTGTTTTTGAATATCGCGGATAACGTGGCCGTCGCTTTCGGCCAGCGAGGTGATGCGCTTCAGCAGCACTGCTGTTTCGTCTTCGGTTTTTTGAACGAGCGGCGCGACGAGGCTAAATCGGGCGACGTAAATCCAGGCCGATCCGTCGCGGTTCAGGAAATCCTCCCGCTCCGGCACCATGCCCGTCACGGCCCCCTTGGGTCGCCAGCCGGTGAGATGGGCGCGCAGCGCGTCGAGGATCAGCAGTGCCCCGCCTTTCCCTTCGGTCCCCCGGTGTGACCGGAGGGATTTGGCGTAAACCGTTACGTCCCACAGCAGCTTGCGCCGCAAAGAAATAGTGCCGATGCCCTGGCTGTCGCCGAAATCCGCGCCCCGGTAGTGCAGCAGCAGCGCGCCCGTGGGGTGCGTGAACTTGTAATCCTCGGGCCGGTCGGGGAAGGCTTTGACCTCCAGCGTCGGGAACCCCGACTGGAGGCGTTCCACGATCACGTCCTCGAAATCTTCGATAGTATGGGCTGGCGCGGCCATTTACGGGCGCTCCAGGGCGTTGGTGACGATCACGAGGATCGAATTGCGGTCGGCGTCCGACAGGCCGAGGTAAGGCCGTGCCGGGATATCGACCTTCTTGCCGCGCCCGGCCCGCCCGCCGAACTGGTGGATGGCGGCATAGACGCGGCTGGTGCCGACCTGCACCTGACTGGGCGAGGCGCGATGGGTGATCGATTTTTGCAGCGCGCCCGACAGGATCAGAATTTTCGCGGCGCTGATGGTTTTCTGCGCCCGCGCTGTCAGACCGCCACTCTTCGTGAAAACCTGCCTCTTGCCTCGGATGCCGCCCTGTGCCCGCAGCAAAAGCGTTGTCGCGCTATGCTTCTCCCAACCTTTGCCATCCGGCCCGGCTTGATCCTCAAACCGCTGATTGGTCGAGGTCACAAGGCTGCTGCCAATTTCATCGAACACATCGCGCAGATTGCCAAGGCGGCGCTGGAGGGCCTTTAAGTGCCGCTCCACGGCAAGCTTATCGAGCGAAACGGTAAGGGTGGCCCCGGCCATCAGAACCCGCCCCAGTTTCCGGTGAAGGTTGCGGGGCGCACGGCAATCGCCGCGCCATCGCTTGACCCTTCGCCCCCGGCGGCAGGCTTCTTCTCCGGGGCGTCGAGGGTAATATCCCCCGCCACAACCCCTGCCAGCCATTTCAACGCATCCTCATAGCGGCGGCGGGCATCTTTCACATCGTCCTCGCGCGCCGTCTCGAAGAGCCGATAGATGGCAATATCGCAGGCGAGGCGGATCAGCACGCCCGGAACCGGCGCAATCGGCACGGCAAAGCGCGCGGCAAGGTAGCTGTCGATTTCTGCCGAGGCGTCGGCCAAGGCTTGATCGACGCGCACCGCCACCGGCTCACCATCGTCCGACCCCGAAAGTTCGGCAATGAGGCGGGCTTGCATCCGCGCGTGCAGGTCGGCGGCGGTTGCGTACATCAGGCGGCGCTTTCGGGCTTCGGTTTCGGGCCAGACTTTTTGGGCGGCGGCGCGGCCTCTGTGTCGAGGGACGCTTCCGTTTCCGACGCGGGTTCGGGGGCGGGTTCGGGGGCGGGTTCGAGTGCGCCGATCCGCACCAAGCTGGCGGCTTGCTCTTCGGTGAGGGTGATGGTTTCGCTGGGGTGGTAGGGCTCCCCGTCGAACATCACCCCCCGCTTCACGATGAACTCCGGCATGGCCTAGATCACATTCTCAAGCAGGAAGCCCGCGTGCGGGGCAATCGCCATTTCCGCCACGCTTTCGCCCGCGCGCACCACGATGCCGCCGCGCAGGCCCATTGCAGCGACCTCATACTCGCCCGCAATCCGCGAGCCCCATTGCGCCGTGAGGGCGAAGGTCATCCCGCCCGCCTGGAAGGAGGCGGCGGGGTTTTGGTAGGTGAGGGAAATGGCATTGCCCCATACCCGCTCCAACGCCATCGGCTTACCAATGCGGGCGGTATTGATGCGGCTTTGGCCGATCAGCACACGGCTGACTTCCAGCAGGTCCGCCAATTGCTGGGCCGTAATCGCCCCTTCGCCATTGTCGTTTTTGACCGCTTTAATCAAACGCGGGTGGCGGCGCAGCCGCGTCCAAACATCGTGGCCCATGCTGAGCGTGTTCGGGCGCATCAGCGGCTTATCCAGCGCGTCCATCATCACGCCCAGCGGGTCGGACGTTGGATCGGAAAACCGGGAGGCACCGCTGAGGGCGAGCGTCAGCCCTGGCGCATAACTCGTGGGATTTTCATAAAGGGCCGAGACGCGCTGTTCACGGTCGAGCAGCAGGATTTCGGCAATGCGCTCAATCGTGCGGCCTTTGATATTATGCTTGCCTGCATCCCGCTGCAAATCATAGGCCGGGATCGGCCCATCCAGCCCGTAATCCTGCGTTGAGCCCGCCGCCTCGGTGCCGCTCACCGTAATCGTATTGGGCTGGCCCATCCGGCCCACGCGGGTATCGACAACGCTGTAGCTCTCTTCCTTCGGGAAGATTTGATAGCGGAACTCCTGCTCACTCACGGGCGAGCGCGGGCACAGCGCATCGGCGATGTAGGCCGCATTGGTGTAGGCAATGGCGATAGCGGTGAGAACCGGATCGACAACAAAGGGCGTGGCCGCCATGAAAAGCGCTCCTTAGCTTAAGGTGATAAGCACGTCGAGTTGGTCGCCCGCCGTTGCATCTTGCAGGGCGATGGCGATCACGCGGTTTCCGGCAGCCGCCACAACGGCCTTACCATTGGCGTCGGACGTTAGCCGGTCGCCCCAGGCAATCGCGCCGCCCGCATCCAGCTTCTGAAAGCCGGACATCAGCACATCGATCCGGCGACCATCGGCGACATCCAGCGCCCCGTCAGAAACCCCGCAGAGTTTATCGGTGGCCGCCGCCGCGACCTTGATCGCGCCGGTCGCGGTGAAGGCCAGAATACGGCGCGCCGGGATGGCGCCTGAGGCGTTGTAGGTCCGCGCGAGGGTCAGAAACTGGCTCATTTACCGGCCTCCGGGTTGGCTTGGCAGTGCATGACGGCCTGGGTGACGGTGAGGGTCACGCCCTTCGCCGCCTGGGCGGCGCGATAGGTAGCCGCACGCATCCCCAGGGCTTCCGCATCTTCCTCGCCGGGATTGGGTTGGCCTGGGTTCCCGCTGGTTGCGGGGAGCATTTCCGGGCGGGTAGCCATCGCCGCCGCGAACTTGTCCGCCCCGACCGCTGCGAAGAAGGAGACCAGATGCTCCCGTTCGGCAGGCGCAGCCTTGCGGGCGGTGATCGCAGCATCGACGGCGGTTTCGGCCTGGGCCGCCGCATTGGACGCCTTTAGGATGGCCACTTCCCGCTTCAGCGCATCGCAGGAGGCTTGTAGTTCCGCCGTCGCCGGGGCAGCAGCCTGCGCCGATTGCACCGCCGTCAGCACCGCTGCCGGGTCGGCGCTGGTCGGGTCGAGCTTCAAGGTGGTGCAGAGCGCCGCGTGGGCTTCGGCGGCAGCCTTATCGCGCGCCAGCAGCGTTTTGGCGTGGGCCACCACTTTGGCGTCGTCCGCCGTGGCGTCCAGCCCCAGCAGCACCCGCAATTGTTCAAGCAGGGTCATGGTCGGTTCCTGTTGGGAATTGAGCGCCCCGAGGCGCAGATTGGGAATGTTGGTGAGCGAGGCACGGAGCAGACGCACCACGGTGCCGTCCGGCGTATGCTCGAAGACCGGGGAAATGCCCCAATACTCCAGTTCTTGAAGCGCGGTTTTACCGCGCGTATTCCAGCGCACCATGCCCCATAGGCCGGTTTCGTCGGCTTCAAGCGAGGTGATGCGCCCGAAGGCCGGGGCGCTTGCTTCGCCGTGGTCGGTGGCATGCCCTTCGTCAATGATCAGCGGGCCGTCGCTTTGGGACGCCGTTATCAGCGCCGCCATATCGCCGATGCGATACGGCCCCCGCCCGTCACGACCGAAGAAGGTTCCCGGCGGAATAAGCTGGATGCGCTCCGGCACCACCACGGTTTCGGCAGCGGCGGGGTCGAGCAATTGTGCGAAGTGGGAAGCGGTCTGGAGCATGGCCCGGAGTGTGCCGAGGCGCGCCGGGCATTAGTACGGGTCAGATATGACCCCCAAAACTTGGCCCGTGCCCCAGGGTGACGCCGGGCCAGATCGGCGTCAAGAGGGGCGGAATTGGGTACGGCGATTTAAAGCCCTAGAAAGGCGCTTTAGGGGGCGGCGGCTATCGTGGGGGCAAAACTCTTTTGAAGATGGAATTGAAGGCCCTAAGCGCGTTTGACGCGTGTTTTGGGTGGGCGATTTGCTGGCGAGGCTTGACACTACCGCCCGGCAGAGCCAACTGTAGTCGCAATGCAGGGGTGGCTAGCGTCGGCCAATACCCCGAACAGGTAGTCTTGCAGGACGCTTCTGCATGACCTCCCCCCGCCAACAAAATCAATTGCGACTATACAGCAGCCTGCCGCTCCGGCGGTTGTTAATATCCTTGATGTTGCGGGTTTCAAGCAAGGTCCAAGCCTCGAACCGACCATCCCGCACCTGCGCCACCATCAGCAGATAGCGCTCCTTATCCAGTTCGACCGCCTTGATGATCTGCTGGCGCAACACCATCCGGCCCGTTTGTTCGCTCACCTCGAAGCCTTGCCAAATTTCATCCGGGTCTTGCAGCAGCTCGGGCAGCAGCGGCAACAGGCGCGCACGTTCCATATTCTTCAGGAAATGCCCGGCCAAGCTGGCGGCGTTGACGTAGAGGCTGAGGCCCTTTGGCAGCGCCAGGGTGACCTCTGCCGCGCCGAACAGGGTCTTTAACAGGGCTTCGGCGGCGGCTGGGGTCGCGGGCGGCGGCACCGCAGGCCGGGCCTGGGCCGGGCGCGCGGGCAGAAGTTCG
>CAZNVY010000134.1:0-3319 GCA_964576605.1 uncultured Elstera sp.
CAGGATCAGGAAGGCGATCAGCAGCGCGAACAGCGCCACGGCTTCCGTCAGCGCGAAGCCAAGGATACCGACACCGCGCAGGTTCGATTCGACCGCCGGGTTGCGGGCGATCGAGGCGATCAGCGTCGAGAAGATGTTGCCAAGGCCGATGCCGACGCCGAACAGGGCGATAACGGCCAGACCGGCACCGATGAACTTGGCGGCTTGAGCGTCCATGGTAGGTTCCTTCGCGGTAACTAAGTGGTGGTGTTGAACAGGTCTCTTGAACAGGGCCGGGCTTAGTGTAGCTCGATCGCGTCCTTGAGATAGAGGCAGGTCAGGATGCTGAAGACATAGGCCTGCAGCAGCGCAACCAGAATTTCAAAGCCGGTCAGGGCAACGATCAGCGCCAGCGGCGCAAGACCACCGATCACACCCAGCGACACAGCAAATCCGCCGAAAACCTTCAGCATCGTATGACCCGCCATCATATTGGCGAACAGACGAATCGACAGGCTGACCGGGCGGGCGAAATACGAGAGAATTTCGATGGGAACGACAATCGGGGCCATCCACCAAGGCGTCCCAGCCGGCAGGAAGAAGGCGAAGAAGTGCAGCCCGTGGCGGGCCAGGGCAATGATCGTCACGGTCACAAACACCGTCGCCGCCAGCCCGAAGGTCACGATGATATGGCTGGTGTAGGTGAAGCTGAACGGGATCATTCCCAAAAGATTGCCAAATAGCACGAACAGGAACAGCGAGAAGACGAAGGGGAAATATTTCATCCCTTCATGCCCCGCGTTTTCCCGCACCATATTGGCAATAAACCCATGCACAACTTCCGCCAGGGCCTGCAACCGACCAGGGATCACAGCCTGACGGGCAGTCGCGGCGATGAAGAGGCCGGTGGCCAGCACCACGGCAATCACCATCCACAGGGCCGAATTATTAAACGGCACACTGTACCCGGCCAGCGAGAGTTCCGGGCCGATCGGATGGACTTCAAACTGCGCCAGCGGGCCTGCCATGCTGCCTATTCCTCTCGCTTCGGCGGTGTCTGATCGGGGGGCTGACGCCGATAGCCGACGCCGGCATCCTGCCCCTGCAGAAACCGATACACATTCAAAAACCCAGCCGCCGCGCCCATGAAAAAGCAGACGATCAGCCCCCAGGGTTTCGTGCCGAACCAGGTATCGATCCCATATCCAAGGCCGGCCCCAACCAGCACCCCCGATACAAGGTCAACCCCAACCCGCGCCCCAACGCCTAAGTCGGCCCTACCTTTCCGTTGCCCGGCGGGTTTCCCCAGCCGTTCGGCTTCCAGCGATGCGAGGCGTTGCGCGAAATCATCGTCGCGCTTGCCTCCCCCCTCTGTCGGCCCGGTCATAGGCACGGCCCTTCTTGATCGCCCGTTCAACGTGAACCGGCAAATTGCGGCGCACCATAAAAAGGCCCCTGCCCCCTGTCAAGAATTAGGGGCACGGAAACCCGGTCTTCGGTTAAGATTTTGGCCAACGCCGGTGAAACCATAGCCATTGGGCCGGATAGGCGCGGATCCAATTTTCCAGCATCCGGTTCACTTCCGCCATCATCGCCTCTTGCCCCGCCACGCCCTTTACCCCGCCGGTCAAGGTTTCGGGTTCGATCAGGGGATTGATAATTAAGCGAAAATAGGCCCCGCCCAGGCGGATCGGTTGGGCGGGCAGCAGCGGGGCTTGGAAGCGCAGGGCCAGGTCGGCCAGCGCCGCCGCCGTCATCGCGGGCTGCCCGAAGAAAGGAATGGCGATCCCATCGTTCATTTTCTGATCGACCAGCAGCCCTAAGTGTTTTCCGGCCCTCAAGGCTTTCAGCAGCTGCCGCGCCCCCGTGGAGCCTTTGGGGACTAGGTCTGGCCCCGCCAGACGGCGCGCGTGGCGAATGATCGTATCGACGCGTGGATTGTTCGGAGCACGATAGACATTCGTCAGCGGCACCCCGGCCAGCCCGGCGGCGGCGGGCATGATTTCCCAATTGGCCAGATGCCCGGAGAAAGCAATACCTGGGCGACCATCGTCGCGGAACGCCGCGAGATGCTCGATCCCCACCACCTCGACCCGTTCGGCTATAATCCGGTCGAGATGCGGATATTCAAACAGGGTCCGGCCCAAATTATCCCAGGCATCCCGCAAAAGGCGGCGGCGCTGGGCATCGGTCAGATCGGGAAAGGCCAGGCGCAGATTGGTGACCCCGACCTTATTCACCGGCAACCATGGTCCGACGATCCGCGCCAAACGCCCCCCCAAGCCCGACGCGATATCGAGCGGTAAGGCCCGCATCAGCCCATAGATCCCCCAGGCCAGCCCGGCTTCCAACGGGTCGCGCAACCAGCGGCGCAGCCGTGGGCGGCTCATGGGACCGCCGCCAGGGTCGGGGCGAGCACGGCAGCCAACGCCGCTGGATCGTCGAACCGCAACCGCACGCTCAAAACGCCGATCCCAGCCCGCTGATCCGGGGGCAGCCGGGCAAAATCCTTGGCGGTCGTCACCAGCGCCGCCCCCTGCGCCGCCGCATCGCGGCGCAAAGCCGCAAGCTCCGCCGCCCGATAGGGGCGATGATCGGCGAAAGCGCGGGTTGCCACGATGGCAGCCCCGGTCCTGGCCAGCGTCTCGAAAAACTTCTGGGGCCGCCCGATCCCGGCAAAGGCGAAAACCCGCTGTCCCCGCCACCCGGTCGCCGCCTCTGGCACCAGCTGCGCCGTCAGCAGCGGTACTGCTACGGGGAGGGACGCCGTAAGCGCGCCGCCGTCCGAACCGATGCAGACCAGGGCCTGCGCCCGCGCCAATCCGGCGGCCACCGGCTCGCGCAGGGGGCCTGCGGGCAGCACTCGGCCATTCCCAAAGCCTACCGCCGCATCGACAACGATCAGCGATAGGTTTTTGCGCACCGCAGGATTCTGGAACCCGTCATCCATGACAATCACCTGCGCCCCGGCGGCCCGCGCCGCCTGCGCCCCCGCCGCCCGATCTTTCGCGACAATCGTTGGGGCCGCCGCCGCCAGCAGCAGCGGTTCGTCCCCAACCTCGGCGGCACTATGCTGGGCTAGGTCCACCACAACCGGCCCCGGCAGACTGCCGCCATAGCCGCGCGTCAGAGCAAAGACTCGCAACCCCTGGCCCGTCAAATGCTCTAACAAGGCCAGAACCACCGGCGTCTTCCCCTGACCGCCAACCGTTAGATTGCCAACGCAGATCACCGGGCAACCGGGATCGATCCCCGCATCGGCGGCGATCCGTCGAGCGGTGATCGCCGCGACGTGCCGGGCGATGGGGGAGAGAAGCCACGGCAGCAATCCATCCCGCTG
>CAZNVY010000134.1:3366-4343 GCA_964576605.1 uncultured Elstera sp.
CGCTCCGGCGCGCGGCTCGCTCGTCATGGGCGGGCCGGGCGGCACCGGCGAAAAGCCAAAATGCGCATCCACCGCGTCTAATTGCGCGATCATCGCCGCTTCGATCCGCTCCCGCGCCGCCTCGATGCTAAGGTCATTCACCGCAATCGGTGCCCCGGCGTGCAACAGCAGCCGGTTGAAGGGGAGGGCCAGTAAGAACCGATCCCAAGATCCCATGATCCGGCGGCGCTGGGCGGCATAAGTCACCGGCACCACCGGCACCCCGGCGGTGATCGCGGCATAGGCAACGCCGAATTTTGCCCGCTGCCGCGGCCCGGTCGGCCCGTCGGGCGTAATCGCGATGATCTTGCCCGCCGCCAGCAGGCGAACCATTTCGTGCAGCGCTTCCTTCCCCCCCCGGCGCGACGATCCGGCAATCGCCTCCACCCCAAAAGGCCGCACAGCGCGGGCGATCATCGCCCCATCGCGGTGCTGGGAAATCAGCACATGCACCCGCACCCCGCCCTGCGGTAAATGATAGGGCATCATCAGAATGCGTCCGTGCCAGAACGCCGCGATGAAGGGCCGCCCCGCCGCCAAGAGCGCCGCTGCCTCCGGGTGCCAATCGCGCTCGACCCGGCTGGTCATATAAACAAAGCGAATATACGCGAAGGCGAAAGCGACGATCAGCCGCTGCACCAGGGCGGATTTAGCGAGGCGCTTCAGCATGAGACTGTCTCGGCGAATTGCAGCGCGTGCAGTCGGGCGTAAAGACCATTGCGGGCCAAAAGGTCGGGGTGGGACCCCTGCTCCACCACCCGGCCCCGGTCCAGCACATAGATAAGATCAGCATCGACCACCGTCGAGAGCCGATGGGCAATGACCAGCACCGTGCGCCCCTGCATCAGCCGATCAAGCGCCGCCTGCACCAGCCGCTCCGATTCGGTGTCGAGCGCGCTGGTCGCTTCGTCGAGCAGCAGGATCGGCGCGTTCTTCAG
>CAZNVY010000135.1:0-4302 GCA_964576605.1 uncultured Elstera sp.
CCGACGACGGCAGCGGGTCCGGTCCCCCTGACGCAGCCCGCCCGCCCGGCCGCGCCTGGTGCGGTGACGCCCGCCCCGGCCGCCCGTCCGGGTACCGCGAAGGAAGCCTATGACCAAGCTTTCGCCTTGATCCAAAAACAGGATTATCCGGCGGCGGAAGCGGCGTTCAAAGCCTTTCTGGGAACCCATGGGGCCGATGATCTGGCCGGGAATGCCCAATATTGGCTGGGCGAAACCTATTACGTGCGCGGTAATTATCAGGAGGCGGCGGCGCAATTCTTCCAGGGTTATCAGAAGTACCCGAAGAATAATAAAGCCCCCGATAATCTGCTGAAGCTGGGCCTGTCTTTGGCGCATATCAATAAAACCAAGGAAGCCTGCGCCTCCTTCAACCGCTTCAACAGCGAATATCCGCAAGCCTCGGCCTTTCTGAAGCGCCGAGTGCAGGAGGAGCGGGCGCGGAACAACTGCGGGGCGTGATGACCGACCCTGCCCTGCCGCAGGCCTTTGCCGAGGCCATGGCACGGTTGGGGCCGTTCGAGCGTTCGCCCCGGCTGGCGGTGGCGGTCTCTGGGGGCGCGGATAGTCTTGCGCTGATGCTGTTAGCCGATGCCTGGGCGCGGGAGCGGGGCGGGGCGATTTTAGCCCTAACCGTCGATCACGGCCTGCGCCCGGAAGCGGCGGTGGAAGCGCAGCAAGTGGCCGCCTGGGCGGCGGCGCGCGGGATCGCCCATCGGTGCCTAACCCTCTCCCACCCCCCTAGCGGACGCGGCGGGGTGCAGGCGGCGGCGCGGGCTGCGCGCTACCAAGCCTTGACCGAGGCTTGCCGTGAGGCCGGTATTTTGCACCTGCTGACTGGCCATCACCGCGACGATCAGGCGGAAACCGTACTGCTGCGTCTGCAACGCGGTTCTGGCATCGCTGGCCTAAGCGGGATCGCGGCAGTGCAAAATTTCACGCATTTACGGCTGCTCCGCCCCTTATTGGGCGTGTCCAAGGCGGCGCTGATCGGCTTTTGTGCGGCGGCGAGGTTGGTGCCGCTTCAGGATCCCGGCAATGTCAGCGGCGATTTCACCCGCGTGCGCCTGCGTCGGGCGATGGCCGCGGCCCCCGATCTTTTTCCGGTAAACCGACTGGCGGAGACGGCAGAGCATATGGCGGCGGCGCGGGCTTCAGAGACGGCGGCGGCGGACCTGTGGCTCACCCGCTGGCTCACTCCCTGGCCCCTCGGCATTGCCCGATTTCCCGTGGTGGCGCTGGGGCGGGATCAGGCGGCGGGGCGCGAGACGGCTTTGGCCCGCCTCTGTGCCTGGGCGGGCGGGGCGCTCTATCCGCCGCGCTTTGGGTCGATTGCCGAACTGCCTGACCGGCTGCATCGCCAGGACCGGCTGACGCTTGGTGGGGTGCTGTGGGTGCGACGGCGGGAGATCATCTGGCTGGGGCGGGAGGCGGCGGCCCTCGCCCCCCCAGACGCCGTGCCCGACGACGGTAGTGCCTGCCGATGGGACGGGCGGTTTACCGCGACGGCCCAGATCCCCGGCTGGACTCTGGGCGGCCTTGGGGGCGCGGCGGCGGCGCGCTTACGCCAGACACCGGGCTTTCGGCACCCAGAGGGGCGCTTGCAGGCCGATCTGGCCCGTGCCCCTGCGGCAATTCTCGCCGGGATGCCCGCCTTTCAGTCTCTTGACGGCACCCTTCTGGTCCCCCACTTGTCAGAAATGCCAGGGAATGCCCCCCGCCTGCAGCACACCCCTCGCCGCCCGCTAACGGCGGAAGGCGAGCGCGGGAGTTGACGGCGGGCCGGAACAGGGGCATGTCACTGAGGATGAAGACGCGGCGGGGCAGTGCAGTCGAGGCCCCAGCCGGTGCGGAAAGGGTGGAGCTTCGTGAATAACATCGGCAAAAATCTGGCGCTTTGGGCGATCATCGCCGTCCTTCTGGTGGCGTTGTTCAATCTGTTCCAAAGCCCATCCACGCGCACCGGCCAGTCGCAGATCGCTTTCTCCGATTTCCTGGCGGAAGTGCAGCAGGGCCGGGTAACCGAAGTGACGATTCAGGGGCCAAATATTACCGGCCGCCTAACCGATAATCGGACCTTCACCACCTATTCCCCGCAAGACCCTGGCCTAGTAGACCGGCTGGTTAAGCAGAACGTCCGCATCATCGCTGCCCCAGTCGATGACGGCCCAACCGGCATCCTCAGCATTCTGATTTCCTGGTTCCCAATGCTGCTGTTCATTGGTGTGTGGATTTTCTTTATGCGTCAGATGCAGTCGGGCGGCGGCAAGGCGATGGGCTTCGGCAAGTCGCGCGCCCGCCTGCTGACCGAGAAGGTTGGCCGTGTCACCTTCGATGACGTTGCGGGGATCGATGAAGCCAAACAGGAACTGAATGAAATTGTGGAATTCCTGCGCGACCCGCAGAAGTTCCAGCGCTTGGGCGGCAAGATTCCAAAAGGCGTGCTGCTGGTCGGCCCGCCAGGCACGGGTAAGACGCTGCTGGCACGCGCGATTGCCGGTGAAGCGAATGTGCCGTTCTTCACCATCTCCGGGTCGGACTTCGTTGAAATGTTCGTCGGCGTCGGTGCCAGCCGCGTCCGGGATATGTTCGAGCAGGGCAAGAAGAACGCCCCCTGCATCATCTTCATCGACGAAATCGACGCCGTGGGCCGCCATCGTGGCGCGGGCTTGGGCGGCGGGAATGATGAACGCGAACAGACCCTCAATCAGCTTCTCGTCGAAATGGACGGTTTCGAGGCCAATGAAGGCGTGATCCTGATTGCCGCGACCAATCGGCCCGATGTGCTCGACCCCGCGCTGTTGCGTCCGGGGCGCTTCGACCGACAGGTCGTCGTGCCGAACCCGGACATCAACGGGCGCGAGCAGATCCTGAAAGTGCATATGCGCAAAGTGCCGCTGGCGGCGGATGTTGACCCGCGTGTCATTGCGCGCGGCACGCCCGGCTTCTCTGGGGCCGATCTCGCCAACCTCGTCAATGAAGCCGCGCTGCTGGCCGCTCGCCGCAACCGCCGTGTCGTCAGCATGAAGGAATTCGAGGAAGCAAAAGATAAGGTCATGATGGGGGCGGAGCGCCGCTCGATGGTCATGACCGATAAGGAAAAAGAACTGACGGCCTATCACGAAGCGGGTCATGCGCTAGTGATGGTGGAAATCCCCGGTCACGATCCTGTGCACAAGGTCACGATCAGCCCGCGCGGCCGCGCCTTGGGCGTGACCATGTTCCTGCCGGAACGCGATAAATACAGCCAGTCGAAGCTGGAGCTGGAGGCACTCATCACCTCGCTGTTCGGCGGCCGCATGGCGGAAGAGCTGATCTTTGGGCCGGAGAATGTGACGACGGGCGCGTCGAACGATATTCACCGCGCCACTTCCCTCGCCCGCCGCATGGTGACCGAGTGGGGTATGAGCGAAAAGCTTGGGCGCCTGCGCTACAGCGAGAATGAGGAAGAGGTTTTCCTCGGTCATTCCGTGACCCAGCGCAAGAATATCTCCGACGCCACCGCGAAGATTATCGATGAAGAGATCCGCCGGATCATCGATGAATCCGAAACCAAGGCGAAAAATATTCTGCTAACCAATATGGATGCGCTGCATCGGGTGGCTAAAGCTTTGCTGGAATATGAAACCATTTCCGGTGATGAAGTGCGTGCCCTGATGCGGGGGGAAAGCATTGCGCGCGATGGCGATGATACGCCGACCAGCCCGGTAACCCCGTCGGGGCCGAGCGGTAACGCCGTTCCAGGGCGGCGGTCGGCAGTGCCCAGCAGTGGCGATCTGAACCCCACCCCACAGCCGGGCGGCACGGCCTAGCTTGGCCGAGGCGCTGTTCGAGCCGATCCTCTGCGACCCCACCCCCACGCGCCCCCGGTTGCGGGGGGGGTGGCGGTCGATGGCGGATATTATCCCCTATCCTGCCTCGCACACGCCGCCTGCCGCCTCTTCCATGGCCCGGCGGGTGAATGCCTTGGCGCAGCGCGCCCCCTTTTTGCCCGATGGCTTGGGGGAAGCGCGCACGGCGATCATGGGGATCGTCAATGTGACGCCGGATAGTTTTTCGGATGGGGGGCAGCACGCCACGACCGCCGCCGCTGTGGCCCATGGGCTGCGCTTGGCCGAGGCCGGGGCCGATCTTCTCGACATCGGCGGCGAATCGACCCGTCCAGGGGCCGACCCCGTTGACCCGCAGGAGGAAATCCGTCGCACGGCCCCGGTCATCCGGGATCTGGCCAATCGGGGATTGCGGCTATCGATCGATAGCCGTCACGCGGTGGTTATGGCGGCG
>CAZNVY010000136.1:0-4239 GCA_964576605.1 uncultured Elstera sp.
CGAATCCGGCCAGGCCCACCACAGTGTTTACCGTGCCAACAAGGGAGGCCGCGAAAATCGACCCGTGGGGCAGGGGCCGCCTTGTCGGCCCGCCTCGGCTTCCCCATCTCCCCCAAAAGGGTTTTTAGGAGATTGCATGGACCCGCTCACCCTCTTGGGCCTTTTGATCGTCGTGCCGGTTTGGCGCGCCTATGATCGGGCCGGGCTATCGCCGTTCCTGTCGTTACTGGTTCTGGTGCCGTTGATCGGCCCGGTGGTGGCGGTGGCTATTCTCGCCTTTGCCGCCTGGCCCAAGGTGGATGGTGACCCAGCCCTCAAATATTATCGGCGGTTAAAATGATCGAGGGATTTTTTGCGCTGATTTTCGGGGTCTTGGGGGCAGTTTGGGGGCTGGTGGCACTGGCATCGACGGCGCTGATGTTCACGCTGTTCGTACCCTTGGCCCTGCTGTGGGTTTGGATGCTGGCGCGCATTCTGCAACGGGCGGGCTATTCCGGCTGGTGGGCCTTGATTGGCCTGACGCCGCTGTTACCGCTGGCAGTATGGATCTTTGCCTTCAGTTCCTGGCCGGTGGCGCAGCGGGCGGTGGTCCTGATGCCGCCGGAGCGGCGGTAAGCGTCCGGGCCACCTTATCCGGCGGCAGGGCGAGGGCGGCGGCAAAAGTTTCGATCATTCGGGTGGCCAGTTGCTGCGCTTGGGCGCGGCGGGCCGTATCGGCGGCGTGAATGGCGGTTTTTTCCTCCTTGGTCAGGGGAAGTCCGCGGGCTTTTTCCAGTTTTGGCAGCAAGGGCGCACTGTCAAACCCGCCAACCTGATCGACCGGCGGCAGCAGTTCCAACACATGACCGCGATAGAGTTGCGTGATCCCGGCCAGCCGGTCGGCATAGGCATTTTGGGTAATGCGGGCTTCACCCAGGGCGGTCTTCCAGCCATTGGCGATCGCGGCGGTTTGTGGCGGATCCAGCGGCTTGCCAGTTAACGCCGCCAGCCGCGCCCGTATTTCGGCAAGCGGAAGCAAACTGGGGGAGGGCATCGGGGGCTGCGTTTGGGGGGCGGGGGCCGGTTGCGGCGCGCGCGGAACCACCCCCGTGCCCGATGGTACCTGGGCCAGCGCTAGCGGCGCGGCGAGCAGGAGGGCGAGCGTGAGAAGCCTCATCAGGGGGCGATGGCCCGGATTAGCACCCGTCGCCCCCGGTCGCGCAGATCGGCAGGGTCGAAGCCGCCCACGGTTTCCCCGCAAGCCTGGAATTGATTGAGGCGTTTTTCGTAGCATAGGCGCACTTCTTCTAATTTGCCGTCGCGGGTTAGATCGATCCGCAGATGCGCGGTCGATAGGCCTTTTGCCCCATTGGCCCGCACGAAAGCGTCGGCAATCTCGCCCACGGTCTGGCTGCCCCCCTTGCCGAAATCCGGCAAAACCAACGTTCCCATCAACCGCTGGATTTTATCGATATAAGCATCCGGCGTGGGTTGATCGGAACAGGTGCCGTGTTTTGCCCATTGGCATTGCACCAGTTTTTCGGCGGGCATCAGGCATAGGGCGCGCCGCAGCGTGGCTTCCGCAACCGGGGCGGTCGGGGTGCAGAACTGCGGCCAGCCACTACCTTTGCCGGAACCATATTGGGGCCAAAGCCCATGCACGACAAATCCAAATCGATTTCGGCGACATTGTAGGTCGGCCCCCCCCCGGTCGCGCGCCTGTTCGCAGAAGGCGGGCGACCAGGACAGGGCCAGAACGTAAAAATCAAACTCCCCCGGCACGCCGCGTGCCGTCGCCGCCTCCTCCCGGTTGCGCGTCTCGCAGGCGGCGGGACTAATCCGCTCTGGCAGGTGGCACTGCGGCCCCCCCTGCGCCGCCGCCGGGAGCGTCAGCAGCGCCAAAACGCCTGCCAGAAAGGGGCCGACCCCGCCGCGCATGGGCCGAGCTTACCGGGGGGCTTCGACCGGCGTGAACAGGGCCTCGCCGGTCAGCAACGGTCCAAGGCGTGCGCGCATCGTCTCAAGGTGAACGGCGGTGCTTTCGAGTTTCGAGAGCAGCTTGCGCGCTTTAGTGAACCCATCCTCCGGCGCTGGGTAATCAACCAGCCGGAGCGGCGTATCGGCAGGTTGGCGGAGCAAGCCGCGCATTTCTTCAACGGCTTCCGTCATGCCGCCCAACCGATCGACCAGCCCAGCCTCTTTCGCCGAAGCCCCGCTCCAGATCCGGCCCCGGGCAATGGCATCCATCTTATCCATCGGGATTTTCCGGCCCGCCGCCACCCTTTGGGTGAAATCGGCATAGATACGGTCGAGATTCTCTTGGAAGCGCGCCCATTCTGCCGGGGTGAAGTCGCGGTTCGGGCTGATTTGCCCGGCAGAGGCCCCGCTTGCCACCTGTTCCCAGCGGATGCCGAGTTTTTCCCACAGGCCAGACAATAGGAATTTACCGCTATACACACCGATGGACCCCGTGAGGGTGCCCGGCTGCGCCACAATCTTATCTGCCGGGGCGGCGACAAAATACCCGCCCGACGCCGCATAGGTGCCCATGACCGCAATCACCGGCTTACCGGCATCTTGGGCGGCGCGCACCGCCTGCCAGATCGTATCGGAGGCGACATAGGACCCGCCCGGCGAATCGATGCGGAACAGAATCCCCTTCACTGTCGGGTCTTGCACGGCGGCCTGGAAGGCGGCGGCGACGCGCCCGGCGGCAAAGCTGCCCTCGTCGTCGGCAAAAGGATTGTCGTTATTGCTGCCCCCCCGCACCACTGGCCCGGCAGCCTCGATGACCGCCACATGCAGGGCGGCATTCGGCAGCGTGTCGGGGACGCGGTAATCGGCCAGGGAAACCGTGGCGGGGGTGCGGCTTGTATCTTTCAGCGCGCGCAGGGCATCGCTTCGATACCCCATTTGGTCGATCAACCCCTGAGTGACGGCATCTTGCGCGGCAATCGGGGCGGTATCGATGGCGGCACGCGCATCATCCACGGAAAGATTGCGCCCTTTGGCAATCATCTCCACGGCCTGCCCCAAGAGATCGTCGGTCAGTTTTTGCAGCGAGCCGCGCAGGGCTGGGGACAAGCCTGCCTCGGTAAACATATCGGTACCGCCCTTGAACTCGTGCCGCTGGTCAAGGCGCGGGGCGACCCCGATGCTCTTCAGGGCTTCGGTCAGATATGGGCGCTCTAGCGCCAACCCATCGATGCCTAAGGCCCCGGCCGGTTGCAGCCAAACCCGGTCGAACTGTGCGGCCAGGGCATAGGTGAAGGTGGCACCGCCCGCTTCGCCCATCGTATCGGCGAAGGCGTAGGTGGGCTTGCGCCGGGCTTTGAAGCGCTGTACCGCCTGGCCGATTTCCTGCGCGGCGGCGGGGGAGAGGCGGGCGTTCGAGAAATCGACGAACAACCCCTGCACCCGCCCATCGCGGGCGGCCCCGTCGATCCGACTAACAATATCGCGTAGGGTCAGACTGTCGCCGGTCAGCCGACGGAAGGGATTATCGCGGCGGGCGGCGGGCGGTTCGCCCTGGATCGCGAGCGTTAGCAGCAAATGGGCGGGCAGATCGGGCGCGCGCGCTTCCTCTAGCTCTGAAAGGCCGCGCCAAACGAGATACCCAGCCCCGCCGCCCAGCAGCAGAAACAAAACGCCCAGGATCGACAAACAGCCTACCAGAAACCGGCGCATAGCGGCCCTCCTATCGTGCTAGGCGATGATACTCTGGATTCGGAATCATATCGACGCCGTGGGCAACCCGGTTGGTCATATTGAAAAAGCCCGCAACCTCGCAGATATCGAAAATATCCGCATCGCTGAACCCCTGCGCGCTGAGGGACGCGCGGTCATTCGCAGTAATCATATGCGGGGTTTCGGTCAATTTTACGGCGAAATCGAGCATGGCGCGCTGCCGGGCTGGCAACTCCGCCACGCGGTAGTTCATCACCAGCATTTCCCCCAGTTCGGGATCGCCGGACATCTGGCGCACCGCCGCACCGTGGGCGACGAGGCAGTAATAGCAGCGGTTCACCGCCGAGACGGCAACGGCGATCATCTCCCGCTCCAGCTTGCTGAGACCGGAGGCACCGAGCATCAACTCGTTATAGCTGGCGATAAAGGTGCGCAGTTTTTCGGGGCGCAGCAGCCAAGCGCGCAGTACGTTCGGCACCATGCCGAGTTTGTCGCGACACTTTTGAAAATAGGGTTTCAAATCATCGGGGAGGCTGGCCTCGTCCGGGGTGTGTAGGTCCATCACATGATCCG
>CAZNVY010000137.1:0-4170 GCA_964576605.1 uncultured Elstera sp.
CTCCCCCCCCGCCACCTCCGCCGCCGCAACCGAAGCCGCCGGAGCCGGTGCCGCTGCCGCCAAAGCCGCCTGAACCGAAGCCGGAGCCGGTAAAACCGCCACCGCCGAAGCAACCTGAGCCAAAGCCGGAGCCGAAGCCCGACCCTAAACCGGAGCCGAAGCCGGACCCTAAACCGGAGCCGAAAAAGGAAGAGGCGAAAAAGCCAGAACCGCCGAAACCAGAACCGAAGAAGGAAGATTTCTTCGATATGATGGCAAAGGCAGTACCGCAGGCGAAGGAAGCCCCCAAGGTTCCGCCGAAGCCGGACGCAAAACCGGCTGAAAAGCCGATCGATTTCAACGATCTGATCTCGAAAGCCGTGCCGACCGCCCAAAAGCCAGCGGCCCCCGCGCGCCCAACGCAGACCGCTGCGGGAGCGCCGGCCCCGCGCTCGGTTGGCCCGTCTGACCCGAACCGTCCGCTGTCGCGATCGGAGGAAGACGGCATTCGCCAGGCGATCAAACCCTGCTGGAACTATGATTCCGGCACGGCGAATGCCCGCAACTTGATGGTTGAAATCCGCGTGTTTTTGAACCCCGATAGCAGCATTCGGGGGGCGGAGCTGAAGGATCCATCCTTTGCGCGCCTGTCGCCGCAGCACGAACGGGCGGCGCTTACCGCCCTGCGGGCCGTGCGGAATCCGGCGTGCAGCAAACTGCCGATTCCGCCGTCTTCCTACGACAGCATGATTATTGTCTTCGACCCGCGGGAGATGGTGTGATGCGTCCCCCGGCGGGCAGTGCCTATGTGTCTTTGCGTGCGTTACCGAGTGGCCCATGCCATAAAAAGCCGCAAATCGCGTTTTTGAATAACCGCATCATCATCGTTTTCGAGTTTAAGGATATGAGCCAATGAGACAGAAAGACTCGGCTTTCCAGCGCGGTGCAGGGCTGCGTCGGGCCTTACTGCGGTCATCGCTACTGGCTTTGGCGGCGGCTTTGTTCGTCGCGGCCCCGGCGGCCCTGAACAATGCCTTGGCTCAAACCACCCGGACCGAGCCGCGCATTGTTCTGACCGATGCTAACCCGCAGCCGATGCCGATCGCGATTATGAACCTCGCGGGCGATGCCCGGCTGGGGGCCGATATTATGCGGATCGTCTCGGACGATCTGGAACGGTCTGGCCTGTTTAAGCCCATCGACCCCAAAGCCTTTGTCCAGACCCCCGATCAGGTCGGCACCGCCCCCCGATTTGCCGATTGGCGGCTAATTAACGCCCAGGCGCTGGTATCGGGTGCGGTCAGCCAGCAGGGCAATCAGATTCGCGCCGAGTTCCGCCTGTGGGACGTGTTCGGCGAAGCGCAGATGGAGGGCATGGTGCTGGCGGCGGAAGTCGGCGGAATCCGTCGCCTCGCCCATAAGATTGCCGATGCCATCTATAAGCGCATTACGGCAGAAGAGGGGTATTTCGATACGCAGATCGTCTTCGTCGCCGAAAGCGGCCCGGCAGATAACCGGCGCAAGCAGCTGGCGATTATGGATCAGGACGGGTTCGGCTATCGCACCCTGACCGATCCGCAGCGGGTGCGGGCGATTACGCCGCGCTTCTCCCCCACCTCGCGCGAACTGACCTATATGGCCTATGTCAATGATGTGCCGCGGGTTTATCTGTACAACATCGACTCCGGCCAGCAGGAAATTCTGGGGAATTTCCAAGGCATGACCTTCGCGCCGCGCTTTACACCCGATGGGCAGAAGGTGCTGATGAGCTTTGCCGAAAACGGCAATTCCGACGTGTATGCGATGGACCTGCGGACCCGGCGCGCGACCCGCCTGACCGATCATCCGGCCATCGATACCTCGCCCTCCGCCTCGCCTGACGGCACCAAGATCGTCTTCAACTCCGACCGGGGCGGCGTTTCGGCTTTGTACGTGATGAACAGCGATGGATCGGGTGTGCAAAAAATATCACCCGGCCGTGGCCGTTATAGCACACCTGTCTGGTCGCCCAGGGGCGACTATATCGCCTTCACCAAACAGGAGAGCGGAAACTTCCAAATTGGGGTGATGCGCCCCGATGGGACGGGGGAGCGGATTCTGGCACAATCCTATTTGGATGAAGGGCCTACCTGGGCACCGAATGGCCGGGTGTTGATGTTCTTCCGGCAGGTGCCGACCGATGCGCAGGGGCGCGGCGGGGCATCGCGCTTGATGTCGGTTGATATTACGGGCCGCAATTTGCGCGAGGTTACGACGCCCACCGATGCATCTGACCCGGCGTGGAGCCCCTTGATTCCCTAGGGTTAGCTGCCTATATTCCGCCTCGTTTCTCCTTGTTGTGCAGGGCACCATTTTCGTGCGTCCCGGTCATAGGGGGAGAAGACGAAGGGGTCCTTCCTTCGTGTCACTCAACTACAGCCTTCAGAGCTGAGGGGTCACAAAATGCGTATCGCTCTCCTCCCCATCGCTGCTGCCGCTCTTCTGCTGGCCGCCTGCGAAGACACCAAGCCGGCGAATAGCGCCGCCGTTTCCACCAATGCAGCGGCCCCGGCCGCCCCGGCCTCGACCGGCATTCGTCCGGGTTCGGCCGAAGACTTCCGCGTCAATGTTGGTGACCGCGTCTTCTTCGCGTACGACAAGTTCGACCTGTCGGCCGATGCGCGTCGCACCCTGGAACGCCAGGCGGCTTGGCTGAAGCAGTATGCCTCGGCCCGTCTGACCGTCGAAGGTCATGCCGACGAACGCGGCACCCGCGAATACAACTTGGCGCTCGGCGAACGCCGCGCCAATGCCGTGAAGGACTATCTGGTCGCCCTTGGCGTTCCGGCAGCCCGTCTGACCACCGTTTCCTATGGTAAGGAACGTCCGGCGGTCCTCGGCTCGAACGAAGCCGCCTGGAGCCAGAACCGCCGCGGCGTTTCGGTCCCGGCCGTTCAGTAATCCAACGCCCCTTGGGGCTGGATGGCAACGCCGCGCTGGCAACAGCGCGGCGTTTTGCTTTCTTGAGGGATCGGATGAGGGCTGGGATGTAACATTTTGAGGGCGCATGGGGGCGATTCGGTTTTTGCAGTGGTGCAGAAGCGCAACATGTGGCTAAAAATCCGCGACCGCAGCGGGCTTGTCCCAATCTCGCCATGGTGTTGAACGAATGCTTTCTTCGTCGCCTCGCAGAATCGTCGGGCGATCGGCTGGCTGGACCCTTTTTTCTTCTTTCCGTGATGGATGATCGCGCATGATCTCGAAATTTGCTTTGCCGCTTGCGGCAGTTCTGTTTATCGCGGCTTGCTCTGACCAGTCCGGCACCGGGCCGACCACCGGCGATGCCGGGGCTGGCGGCGCGGGTGGTGCTGGGGGCAGCAGCGGCGTTTCCACGCAGGGTCTCGGCGGCGTTTCCGGCAACCGGGACCAGCAACTGGCCCAGGCGCAGTCGGAATGGCAGCGCAGCTTTGCTGCGTCGGGCACCGATCGGGTGTTCTTTGGCCTCGATCAATATACGCTATCGGCGGATGCCCAGAATATCCTGCGCCAGCAGGTGGTTTTCCTGCAAAAATATCCGCTGGTGAATTTTAGCATCGAAGGCCATGCCGACGAACGCGGCACCCGCGAATATAACCTGGCTCTCGGCGACCGCCGGGCACAGTCGGTGCGCGAGTTCCTGGCATCGCTCGGCGTTCAGGGCAGCCGTTTACAGGTCGTGTCCTACGGTAAGGAACGTCCCACCGCGATGGGTCGGGGCGAGGCCGTTTGGGCCAAGAACCGCCGCGCCGTCTCGGTGCCGCGCTAACGCGGCCGGTTGGGGCGGTGGTCATGCCGCCCCGTCGCCGGACCGCTTATCTTCCCGCGTCCCCGTCTTCGTTTTGCCCGAAAGCGGGGGTATGCTCCCCCTCCGGGTTAGACGGAAAGGGTTGTTGACATGGTTGGAATCGCGCGTCGTATCACCACTCTCGCGCTTCTTGCCGGATTGGCCGTCACCATACCGACCTCGGCGCAGCAGCCGCCGTTGGGCGAGGTGCCGATCACGGCGCAATTGACCGTGCGGATTTCGGAGCTGGAGGCGCAGATCCGGCAGTTGACCGGGCAAATCGAAGATTTGTCGGCAACCGTCACCCAATTGCGCCAGCGGGTGGATCGCCAGGCCAGTGATACGGATTTCCGCCTGACCGAGCTTGAAAAAGCCAAGGAAGCGACCCC
>CAZNVY010000138.1:0-1003 GCA_964576605.1 uncultured Elstera sp.
CTGGGTGGATTTGCTGGCCACGACGCGGACCCGGGCGGCGGAACCATTTAGAGCGATGATCTCGGTGGCGGCGTCGGCAACCGCTGGGTTCATTTCGCAACTTATCACCGTCGCGGCACCCGCCCGCGCGGCCATTAGAGCAAGCAGGCCTGTGCCGGTGCCAATATCTAAAACCCGCATCCCCGGCGTTACCGCCCGCCGGATCGCCGTTTCGTACAGGTCATTCCGGCGGGTATCCCGCACAATCGTGAAATGCCAGTCTGGAACCCCATAGCATAGAGGATGCTGGGTTAGTGCTGCGATATCCGGATCGCCAGGGGCAAGGGCGCGGGCCTGCCGGGCTAATTTATAGGCTTCCCCGGTGCGTCCAAGGTCAGCGGCGAAACCGGCGGCCCGTGCTAGCCGCAACGGATCAGCGAGGGCGGGCACCTCTTGGCTGCCGGGAGCATCAGGGGGTAAATCTTGAGTCACGCAGTTTACCCTTTTGCTGGACGGGTTTTACCCTGCTGAAGGGATCGTCCGGTTAGGTCTTACGCCCGCTCACGGCCGCGAGGGCCGGGCGCAGGTGGCCGTCATGCGCCTCTAGCAGTGCCACGGCTTCAGAGACGCGCAGCCCTTCCAGCAGTAAGCGCGCCAGCTTGACTTTGCCATTGGCGGCGGCGAGGGCGGCTTCGATCTGCTCCGGCGGCGCGTCGGTCAGGCGCATCAGCATTCGTTCGGCCCGGCGGCGCAGCTTTTCGTTGGCGGCGATCATATCGACCATCATGCCGTCATAGACCCGGCCCAATTGGATCATCACGGTCGTCGAGATCAGATTGAGGGCGATTTTCTGGGCGGTGCCCGCCTTCAGCCGTGTCGACCCAGCCAGCACTTCCGGCCCGGTGTCGAGCAGCACCGGATAATCGGCGGCGTGCAACAGCGGCGAGTCGGCATTGTTGGCGATGCTGACGGTCAGTGCGCCGCGTTGGCGGGCGGCTTGAATGGCGGCGACGGTGAAGGGGGT
>CAZNVY010000138.1:1017-4034 GCA_964576605.1 uncultured Elstera sp.
CGGCGAGACCGATCACTGAGTCGTCAGGGCCGATCTCCTCGTCCTCAATCGCGGCGATAGCGGCGGCGCGATTATCCTCGGCCCCTTCGACCGATTGCACCAGCGCGCCCATACCGCCCGCCATGATGAAAACCACCCGGTCGCGCGGCCAATCGAAAGTCGGCGGCAGTTCGGCACCATCCTGTACGGCGATCCGGCCTGAAGTTCCGGCCCCGACATAGACAATCCGCCCCCCCCGGCGCAGCCGTTCGGCAATGCCAACGCAGGCGCGTTCCAGCGGATTGAGCGCAGCATTCACAGCGGCGACGGCGCAGAATTGGCTATCCAGCAGTGCGCCCAGAATCTCATCGGGATTCCACGCGTCGAGGTCCCGATAGCGCGGGCTGAATTTTTCGGTGCTCAAAACAAAGACCAGCCGGAAAGATCGAACTAAGGCACAACCTTAGCGACCGTTCCGGCCCTGGGTCAATCAAGGCAAATTTTTCAGCGCGGGATTATTGTGCCGCCGCCGTCATTTTGAAAATGCCCTGGGCGTTCGAGCTATCGAACCCCAGGTCCAACCGCGTACCGCCGGTGGTTTCGTCGGTCATCGTATCGCGGGTGATGAATTCGTAGAAGGAGCCGGGAACTTCCTTCTGCACGATTGCCCCTTGGGCGTCACGGAACGGACGGAGGACCTGCGCCGCGCGAAAGGCGGTTTGTCGGACCCGGCCAGAGGCAGAAACCTCCACCGCGTCCTTCATCGGACGTCCCAGGGCTTTCTGGGCGGCGGCTAACGCCTCGACATCCGGTACCCGGTCGGTGGCATGGTTGAAGGCATTGCCTTCGGTGGCGATCCAGGCCATTTCCGCCGACTCGGCCTTCAGCACTTCGTAATCGGTCAGCGCTGGGGCTGGGTGATGCACGTCGAAGCAACGGGCCAGGACGGGTAGGGCCGCGACGGCGGCGTCGAGATCAACCGCGCCGTCTTGCTCGAATGCAGCTAAAGTCGCGGCGGTGGTCGCATCCAGCGGATCGATACTTTCCGTCAGTACATTCGCGACCGCTTGGCCGAACGCCGGAGAGAAACGGTCCACATGCAGTTCGGAAACGAAGAACTGCGCAATATCTTCCGGGAAATCGACTTGCGCGTAGGAACGCCCGGTCATTTTCAGCCGGTCCAGCGGATAATGGCCGTTCTGGCGATAGCCCAGCGGGGTCAACAGGCGGACGAGCGCGGCTTGCCCCCGTGGGAGCGCGCCGGTTACCGGCCCATCGACCGTGCGCACCGCTCCATGATCGTGCACGCTTTTCCCGCCAGCGGCGCGCACATCGGCGATATAGGCGGCGGCGGCGGGAACACGGGCCAGAAGATCATCGAATAGCACCATGTTCAGGGCCTGGGCCATCACAGCGCGGCTGACGCGCGGGCCGCTTTCGGCCAAGAGAGCCGGATGAACATAGAGCGTATCAACCAGGGCTTGGGCTTTCTCCGCCCCGACAACCCGGCTGACCAGCGTGACCAGAATCGACATGGCATCCTCCGCAGACATGATGGGGCCAGCATTGCGCATCGGATTTTCCGAAGATAGCATCAATCCAGCCTAACTTGATGCGGAATTGGAATAAAAATGGCGGTGCCCACGCTTCCGGGATTGCAGGCCGTGGTTTTGGCGGCGGAACTTGGTTCGGTATCGGCCGCCGCACAGCGGTTGGGGCTAACGCAAAGCGCGGTTAGCCGCCAGATCGGGCAGGTGGAAGCTGCCTTAGGCGTGACCCTGTTCGACCGGGTGCGTCAGCGCATCGCGCCAACCGAAGCCGGGCGGCGGCTGACTGCGGAAATTGCGCCGCTCTTGACTGATCTTATCCGGGCGTGCGCGACGGCGGCCGAGGCGGGGCAGGGGTTGACCTTGGCGGTTCTGCCAAGCTTTGCCACCCGTTGGCTGGTCCCGCGCTTACCGGATTTTCATACCCGCTATCCAAAACTACGGCTCGATCTGGTCACGCGGTTGGAGCCGTTTGACTTCATCGGCAGTGGGGTTGATGCCGCGATCCACGCTGGGCCGAAACCCTGGCCAGGGGCGCAGCTTGATCCGCTGTTCGGTGAAACCGTGGTGCCGGTCGCCAGCCCACGTTTTCGACACCGGTTTAACATCCGGACGGAAGCTAATTTGCTCACCGTACCGCGCCTTGACCTGTCAACGCGCCCAAGTGCCTGGGCCGATTGGTTCGCCGCTGCCGACCTCAGCCGTGTGCCGGTTTCCCCCGCCGCCTTCCGGTTCGAGCAGTTCCTGACCCTGGCCGAGGCGGCGGTCCACGGGTTGGGGGCTGCCCTGGTGCCGCGTTTTCTGATTGAACCCGATCTAGCTTCTGGCCGTTTGGAAGTTCTGTTCCCACGCGGCCTATCGCGCCCCGGCACCTATGCCTTAGCCTATCCCCCGGCCCGTGCCGAACACCCAACCCTGCGCCGCTTCCGCGCCTGGTTGCTGGCGCAGGCCGCCCCGCCGGGAACCCGGCCCGTCGACTGAGAGGGCAGGCCTAAACCGCCGTCAAATCCGCCAGGAATTTATCGACCCCCCGGCGCAATTGGTCGGACTGGCGGGTCACCTCGCGGCTGGCAACCAGCAGGTCGGCGGCGGCGGTGCCGGTGTCGCGGGCCAAATGCGTGACATCATCGATGGTTTCGGAGACCGAGCGCGTCCCCTGTGCGGCGGCTTGAACGTTCCGGGCAATATCGTCGGTCGCGGCGCTTTGGCTGGCAACGGCTTCGGCGATCAGGCGGGTGATATTATCCATCTCGCCGATAACGCGCCCGATGCCCAGGATGGCATCCACCGTCTCGTCGGTGGTGGCGCGGATATTGGCGATTTGGGCGCTAATATCTTCGGTGGCGCGGGCGGTCTGCGCGGCGAGGTTTTTAACCTCGGTCGCGACCACGGCGAAGCCTTTCCCGGCCTCCCCGGCGCGGGCGGCTTCGATGGTGGCATTCAGGGCCAGAAGATTGGTCTGTCCGGCGATTTCCCCGATCAGGCGCACGA
>CAZNVY010000139.1:0-1101 GCA_964576605.1 uncultured Elstera sp.
GGCCGCGTCTACGTCATCAACAAGCAGAACCCGCGCTTCAAGGCCCGCCAGGGCTAATCCGCCCCGCGCCTACGCGGGCGCACGGACGGCCAGCGGTTTCGCTGCTACGCTAAAAGCACCGACGGGAAACCGCCGGTGCTTTTGCTTTGGGGCCTTAGCATCTTTTTACCAAGAACGCTTGACGGCGTTAAGAATAAACCGTATCTCTAATTGTGACGATTGGAGGGGCGCATGGGCGCGCGCAGCAGTCGGTTCGCGGTGGCTCTTCACGCTTTGGCGATCATCGCCCGGCGCGGGGGGCAACCCGCCTCGTCGGAATGGATTGCCGAGAGCGTCGGCACCAATCCGGTGGTGATCCGCCGGGCCTTGGCCCCGCTGCGGGAGGCGGGAATCATTGCCTCGGTCGCCGGGGCGGCGGGCGGGTTTCTGCTGGCCAAACCGCCGGAGACGATTGCGTTGAGCCAGATCTGGGTCGCGGTGGAGCCAGAAGGCTTCGGCTGCCACGACGGGGCAGAAGAGTGCCCGGTTGCGGCGGGCTTACCGCCGATCCTGGCGGAGATTGGCCGGGATATGGACCGGGCCATTGAAACCAGCCTGCGGGCCTGGCGGCTGTCGGATGTTACCCGGCGGCTGTGTGAGGAAATGCAGGCACTGGCGCGCCGAGGCACCCTATAATCGTTGGGGCATGGAACGGCCTTTGGGCCGTTTTTTCATACCTCAAACTGTAACATTTTTAGATATGGTGTGCATCATGGCCAAAGTGGCAATCGTTTATCATAGCGGGTTCGGGCATACGGCAGTTCAGGCAGAAAGCGTCGCCGCCGGGGCGCGCAGTGTACCGGGGACCGAAGTAACCCTTATTAAGGCCGAGGAGTGGGCATCCCAGGCCGAGACGCTGGACGCCGCCGACGCGATCATCTTCGGCGCGCCCACCTATATGGGCAGCGTGTCGGCGCAGTTCAAAACCTTCATGGATGCCACCGGCAAGATTTGGTACGGGCAAAAATGGAAGGATAAGCTAGCGGCAGGCTTCACGAATTCCGCCAGCCAGAACGGCGATAAGCTGAACAGCCTGGTCCAGCTCGCCATCTTCGCCGCGCA
>CAZNVY010000139.1:1128-3765 GCA_964576605.1 uncultured Elstera sp.
CTCGGCGAGTTGCCGCAGAACAACAGCAGCCAGTCCAGCCCCGATACGGTGAACCGCCTCGGCAGCTTCTTGGGCGCGATGGCGCAATCGAATAACGATCAAGGGCCGGACCTCGCGCCGCCGCCTGCCGACCGCAAAACGGCGGAAATCCTGGGTGCCCGTGTTGCGACTCAGGCGCAGCGCTTTAAGGCGGCTTAATCTGCTTCACCCTTGGCCGTAGGGGGCGCGGCGGAATAACGCGCCCCCTACGAAAGTCCCGCCGGTTTTCCCGTTGCTTGCGCTTGGCTTTTGCCGCGTTATCCTCTGTAACAAGCCGAAAAGAGGCGTGGGGCGGTACGCCCTGGGGAGGGGGAGACGATGGTTCTGATGCCGGAACCGCAAGCGGCCATTCTGGCGCGGCGGGATGTGATTGTGGCGGGCCTGCGCGATCTGTTGCCGGATACCTGTGTGATCGCCGACGAAACCGGGCGGCGGGCCTATGAATGCGATGCCGTCAGCGCCTATCGCCAGCTTCCTCTCGCGGTTGTACTTCCCCGGAATACGGCGGAGGTGTCGGCGGTCCTGCGCTATTGCCATGAAGAAGGCGTGCCAGTGGTGCCGCGCGGGGCGGGAACCTCGCTGTCGGGCGGGGCGTTGCCGGTGGCGGATGGGATTATCCTGGGCCTCGGCAAGCTCAATAAGATTCTCGATATTGATTTCGCTAACCGCGCCGTGGTGGCGCAGCCGGGGGTGACGAACCTCGGCATCACCAATGCCGTGCAGCACGCGGGCTTCTATTACGCGCCCGATCCCTCGTCGCAAATCGCCTGCACCATCGGCGGCAATGTCGCGGAAAATTCTGGCGGTGTGCATTGCCTGAAGTATGGGCTAACGACCAATAACATCCTCGGCGTCGAACTCGTGCAGATGGATGGCACGGTGCTGCGCTTCGGCGGTAAGGCGCTGGAGGCCGGGGGGTACGATTGGCTCGGGCTGCTCACTGGCTCCGAAGGGTTGCTGGGGGTGGTGACGGAAGTGACCGTGCGCATTCTGCGCAAGCCCGCCACGGCGCGGGCGCTGCTGCTCGGCTTTCCGTCCTCTGAACAGGGGGGCGATTGCGTCGGCAAGATCATCGCCGCCGGGATCATTCCGGGCGGGATGGAGATGATGGACCGCCCCGCGATCCACGCGACGGAAGCCTTCGTGAACGTCGGCTATCCGCTGGATGTGGAAGCGCTGTTGATCGTCGAACTTGACGGCCCGCCGGTGGAGGTGGATTACCTGATCGAGCGGGTATCGGCGATTGCCGATAGTTGTTCCGCCGTCACCAAGCGGATTTCGGTCAACGAGGCGGAACGCATGGCCTTCTGGGCCGGGCGCAAGGCGGCTTTTCCGGCGGCGGGGCGGATTTCGCCCGATTACCTCTGCATGGATGGCACCATCCCGCGTCGGGCCTTGTCGCAGGTGCTAACGCGGATGACCGAGCTGTCCAAGCAGTATGGGCTGGGCCTTGCGAATGTTTTTCACGCCGGGGACGGCAATCTCCATCCGCTGATCCTGTTCGACGCCAATAAGCCCGGCGAGTTCGAGAAGGCGGAGGCCTTTGGTGCCGATATTCTGCGCCTCTGCGTCGACGTCGGCGGGGTTTTGACCGGCGAACATGGCGTCGGCGTCGAAAAACGCGAGTTGATGCCCTGCATGTTCTCCGAGATCGACCTTGATCAGCAAAAACGGGTGAAAGAGGCTTTCGACCCGCAGGGGCTGCTGAACCCCGGTAAGGTCTTTCCGCTGCTGCACCGCTGCGCCGAAGGTGGGCAGATGCATGTTGCGGGCGGGGCGATCCCGCATCCCGATCTGCCGCGCTTCTAAGGATTTTAGATGCTTACTCCCTTAACAGCGGCAGAACTCGCCGATCTCGTGCGCGGGACGGCGGCGTCCGGCGATGCGCTGGCCCTGCATTCCGGCAATAGTCTGGCGGGCCTGGGGCCGTTGCCGACCAGCAACCGGGTGCATCACTCGCTTTCCCTTGCGGGGTTCGACACGATCATCGCCTATGAGCCGGAAGAACTGGTGCTGACGGTCGGGCCGGGCATTCCGCTGGCAGAGGTGAAAACCTTGCTGGCTGGGCGCGGTCAGCATCTGGCTTTTGAACCGCCCGACTGGGGGCCGCTTTACGGCCAGCCCGCCGGGATCGGTACGCTCGGCGGCGTCATCGGTGCGGCCTTAGCGGGGTCGCGGCGGGTGAGTGCGGGCAGCGCGCGCGACCATATGCTCGGCTTCCAGGCGGTCAATGGACGCGGCGAGATCTTCAAAGCGGGCGGGCGCGTGGTGAAGAATGTCACCGGCTATGATCTGCCGAAACTCGTCACCGGCGCGTTCGGTACCTTGGTTGCCTTGACTGAAGTGACGGTAAAAGTCGTGCCCGCGCCGGAAACGGTGGAAACCCTGATGCTGCCGGGCCTGCCCCCCAAGCGCGCGACAGAAATCATGTCGCAAGCGCTCGGCAGCGCGCACGAGGTGGGGGCGGCGGCCTATCTGCCCGCCAGCGTCGCCCGCGATCTCATCCCCGGCGCGTCGGACAGTGCAACCCTGATCCGGCTGGAAGGCTTCGCCCCCTCCGTCGATGCGCGCGCGACCGCTTTGACCGGCGAGTTGGGC
>CAZNVY010000139.1:3790-4032 GCA_964576605.1 uncultured Elstera sp.
CGAGCTGGGCGGGCGCGACGAAGTGCCCCTGGTCGGGCTGCACGAAGATTGCCTCTGGCGCATCTCCGTCGCGCCGACCGAGGGCGCGGCCCTGCTCGACGCCGTGCAGGCGGCGCGGCCGCTGGCGACCGGTTGGCTCGATTGGGGCGGCGGCTTGGTCTGGCTCGGCCTGCCGCCGCATCCGGGGGAGGCGGACGGTGGGGCCGCCTTTCTGCGCGGCTTGATCCGCGATGGTCACGCGA
>CAZNVY010000140.1:0-3872 GCA_964576605.1 uncultured Elstera sp.
GTGTTGACCTTCATGTTGGCCACCATCTGCGGCGGCGGTACCACGATGGTGGAGACATCCTTCTCGGGATCGATGCCGTTCGAGGCCATCCAATAGCGCAGCCACAAATCGTGGGTGCCGCCCCGGAAAGTCATCGCAACTTTGATTTCCTTACCGCTGGCCGCCGCCCCCTTGAAAACCTCCTTCAGCGGGGCCGCATTCAACCCGACTTTTAGGTCCTTGTAGCTATTGGCAACCGAGATCGCCTGACCATTGGTATTCAGGCGGGCCAGAATGGTCATCGGCACCGGCTGGCTGGTCTTGCTGATCTTGCCAAGCTGCAACAGGTACGGCATCGGCGTTAGAATATGGGCACCATCGATCCCGCCACCGCCGGCACCGAGTTCCAGATTATCGCGGGTCGTGCCCCAACTGGCCTGTTTCACCACCTCCACATCGGGCATTCCATATTTGGCGAAAAAACCCTTCTCCTTGGCGATAATCAGCGGGCTGGCGTCGGTCAGCGCGATATAGCCCAGGGTTGCCTTGGTGGTTTCCACCCCGGCCCCTTGGGCAAAAGCCCCAGCGGGAAACAGGGTCCGCGCGGCAGCCAGGGTGGCCAGCGCGCCAGAGGCGTGCAGAACGGAGCGGCGAGAAAAATGCGTCATAGGGCTGGCTCCTTAGAGGGTGGAAAAGGCACGGTCGTACAGATCGGGACGCAAGCAGCGGGCAATCGCCGCCGCTTCGGTTTCGGGCGGCAATAGACGCCACCGCTTCAGGCCAGTCAGCAGCGCGTGACCGGCGGCTAGGTCCGGGCGCTGCCAGGGACCGCTGAACTGATGAAAACGCGGGGTGAAGGGCGGCTCGGCGGTCAGTGACGCGGCGATCACCGCTTCCGGCAACCCCAGCAAATCGGGCGCGGCCAGCCGGTGGGCCAAATCGGCCCGATTGTCCGGCGCGTCGCACCAGGCCCCGGCCTTCACCAGCGCCCGGATCAGGGCCGTAACGGTTTCGGGCTGCCGGGCTGCCGTATCAGCGCGCAGGGCAAAGACTTTTTCCGGCATCCCTGGCGTAATATCGGAACTCAAGGCCACCGGCTGACCTACGCCCCGCGCCGCCGCCCAGCTGCCCCAGGGTTCCCCCGCGCAGAACCCATCGATGTTCCCAGCTTCGATCTGCGCCACGGTTTGCGAGGGCGGCACCACAATAGCCCGGAGATCGACCGTCGGATCGATCCCACCCGCCGCCAACCAATCGTGCAGTTGCAGCATATGGGTCGAAATCCCAAAGACCGCCGATAGAGTAAGCGGACGGCCGCGCTGGGCGATGATCTGCGGCAGCACGGCTTTCAGCCGCGCGGCGGACAGGGGGCGTTCCGCTGCCGCCGCCCCGCCCAAACCATCGAGCAGCGATTGCGCCAGCGTAATAGTATTGCCCTGTACCGATAGGATCAGCACGCAGGCCATGGGGGTCACGGGCGAGCCAACCCCAAGGCCCATGGCCAACGGCATCGGCGCGATCATCTGCGCCCCATCCAGGGCACCGACCAACACCTTGTCGCGGATATTCGACCAAGACACTTCCTTAGAAAGGGTAACGTCTAGCCCTTCCGCCGCGAAATACCCCTCCTGCTGGGCAACCACCAGCGGCGCGCAGTCGGTCAGCGGCATAAAGCCGAGGCTAACGGCGGTACGCGCGGCGCGGCGGATCGCAGGGGCAGTTTCGAGGGTTAAGGCCATGGGCAGGCTCCAAATAAAAAAGCGCCCGAAGCCCCAGGACTGCGCAGGATTGTGCAGCTTTCCCAGATCTTCGGACGCCATTGTCCTTGGTGGATCGGAACGCCGTTGCCCCGATCACAGAACCATTGAAGCAAGCCTCGTGCCAAATTCGGATTCGCGGCAGTGCAACAGGTTGGACAGAATCATATCCCCATTCGTCGCCGAGGAATGTGCCTATTTAGACAGCAGGTCGGCGATGGTGATGATTTGTTGTGCAATCTCGCTGAGGCGCTGACCGCGATCCATCGCCAAACGGCGGAGGTGCCGATAGGCTTCCTCCTCGGCGCAGCCGCGTTCGCGCATGACGATACCTTTTGCCCGCTCGATCAGCTTCCGGTCCGCCAGGGATTGTTGCGCTGCGGCAAGCTCCGCCTTCAAGGTGGAGAAGGCCCGAAAATGGGCAATCGCCAAATCCAGCATCGGCTTAACCCGGCCAAAGTCGACCCCCGGCGCGGCATAGGCCGATACCCCCGCCCTGAGGGCTTCCGCCACGGCTTCTTCGTCACCGCCAGGGGCAAACAGCAGGATCGGCGCAGCCCGCCCGTCCGGGGCCAAAATCTGGGCTTGCTCCAGAGCATCGCGGTCGGGATTATCCATTTCGATCAACACCGCGTCGGGCCGAAGGCTGGCAATCAGATCCGCTAAAGGCGGTGTTGGCGGCGGCGGCGGGCGCAGCACAAGACAGCCCTCGGCCGCCAAAGCCGCTTGGGTTCCCGCCGCGCGGGTCGTATTCGCATCGATGACCAAAACCCGAAGTGTCATGCCCACCCATAAAGCAAGCCTTAGGCCAGAGCCGCGTGGAAAATGCCGGATTTCCTCTCAAATTGCTTGATCTGCAGGCAGAAACACAGGTACGTTCTCTTTTTATTCACAGACTGATCGCGCGCCCTTGCCGTTTTGAAGGAGACCCGATATGCGCTTCCTAGCTCGGCCTCTGCGTTCCGCCCTCGCCGCTCTCCTGCTGACGGCAGCCCTGCCGGCTGCGGCCGCCGACCCGGTGCGCGTCGGCTCCAAACTCGATGCCGAAGCGACGCTGCTCGGCCAGCTTATTCTCCAGACCCTAGAGGCGCAGGGCATTAAGACCGTGGCCAAGCTGCAACTCGGCCCGACCAAAATCACCCGCGCCGCGCTTCTGGCCGGGGAGATCGATATTTACCCGGAATATACCGGCAACGCCGCCTTCTTTCACGCCCAGGATGCCGATCCGGTCTGGAAGAAAGCCGCCGACGGCTATGCCCGTGCCAAAGCCCTAGACGAAAAAAATAAGCTCGTCTGGCTTACGGCGGCCCCGGCCAATAACACCTGGGCGATTGCGGTGCGCAACGATGTCGCCACGGCCAATAATCTGAAAACCATGGCCGATTTTGGGGCCTGGGTGGCCAAAGGCGGGCGCGTGCGCCTGGCTGGATCGGCGGAATTCGTCGAAAGCCCGGCGGCCTTACCGGCCTTTCAGGCTGCCTATGGGTTTAGCCTGAAGCCCGATCAGTTGTTGGTGCTGGCCGGGGGCGATACCGCCGTGACCCTGCGCGCTGCCGCCGAACAAACATCGGGGGTCAATGCCGCCATGGCCTATGGCACCGACGCCGCGATCGGCCCGCTGGGCCTGACGGTGATGGAGGATAGCAAAGGCGCGCAGATCGTTTACGAACCCGCCCCGGTGGTACGGGCCGGGGTTCTGGCGGCCTATCCCGCCCTGGCCCCCGCCCTGGCCCCGGTCTTCAAAAGCCTAACCGGCGATGTGCTCCGCGGGCTGAATGCCAAGATCGCTATCGACGGGCAGGATGCCAAGGCGGTTGCTGCCGCCTATCTGGCCGAAAAAGGCTTTGCGCCGAAGAAGTAATCCGATGCCCCCCGCCCTCCCCCGCCCGTCCGGATCGGGCGCGCGCCTCTATGGGCTGTTGGCTGCCTTGCTGCTGGCGGTGGTGACGCTACTGCCGCTGCTAACCCGTGCGCCCAACCGGCTGCTCTCCGGTCAACCGCTGCCGATCGACCTGCTGCCGCCGGTCACCTTGGGCGGACTGGCCCTGGCCCTGATCGCGGTCCTCGCCGCCGCAGGGCTGCCGCGCCTATCGCCGCGCGGGCCTGGACGCGCGCGCCCTGCCCATCGCCAGCCCC